>JBAWZH010000382.1:0-1894 GCA_037143135.1 bacterium | reverse complement strand
CGTCGGCACGAAGTCCTTGTGGCCGTAAGGCAGCGGTTCCGTCTTTGCCGCGCCTACGGCAGACGGTTCCGCACTAGAAACGCCAGAGGTCAGACTTCCTGCGAGCAACGCTCCCAGGGTTATTCTTCTTGCCCATGTGGTCATCTTTCTCTCCTTGCGGCTGTCGCCGCAGTTTGGATTGTGATTTTTAACGTGATTGATCATCTCAATGCGATGTTGCTTTGTCTTCATGGACAGGTGTGGGTGCATGAGTATTCCTCCGAATGAGACTACCAAACCTCTGTCAGGGATGGAATGGATAAGAAATCGCTTTTCTGGTGGTACGGGCACACGCCCGTTGAGACCGCCCGGAACCATCCCTGAAACATCGTTTTCATGGTGGAGATCATGGAGAAAGCTGGCGAGAAGGTCAAGATCGGGTACAAACCCCCATTTTGAAGCACTGAGGCCGGTCTGATCATCGAAGCGGACCTGTTTTGCTGTGAGCGGCACCAAAAGGAGACAAACCCGTCCCACCGCGAGTGAGCTCAGCCGTTCGCGTACGCCATTACCGGTTCGGTGTCATAGTCCGGGAATGGGTCATCCAGCCACGGCTCGATGATGCGTTCGCCGGATACAGGTTCAGGCGGTCCGGTTGATGGGCTCACCCGTACCCCTTGAGCCCAGAGACCCATATGTCTCAGAATCCGCTCAATCACGGCGCGTTCATCAATCAACGCGACTATCCGCATCTCGCACGAACATCGCGGGCATTGCAGCGGGTCGGCTTCCCACACCTTCTTGATCAGTTCGCGCCACTTCGCAGACGGAATGCGGCGAGGCTTGTGCTCAGAGACATCGATCACCTCGGCGGCATGGACCGCCCCAGCCTTGGCCTCCGCGGCGGCCTGCTTATTGCGCTGGCCGCGCATCTTGTTGGAATACCACCCATAATACCGGACAAGTTGGAAACTCTTGTCGGGAATGTGCTGCGTAATTGCTGCTATAAAGTCGCACGGACTGAAGACCTCGAAGTTGCGGTGGATCTTCTCGTTCATACCGGAACGATAGATGATCGGACCACCGGGCTGGCTGACTTCCATCTTTTCGATGGAGAACGGGTTGCGGATGATGTACCGGGCCAGCCGTTCAAGATCCTCTCGCTCATCCGGTTGAACTCGCCGGCTTCGATGCACATTAAACCCGGAGTGTTTCCAACTCTGTAACATCCGGGCACGCTCGGGCGGCAAAAGGGTTTTCTTCACCAGAAAGGCAATCAGCTTCGCCTGGAACAACTTCTCCAGCGGCTTGAGACTAACCTCCGGCATGACATGGAAAAGCCCGCTCTGCACGAATAGGCCGTCGGCCACCAGTGCGTGCAGGTGGGGATGGAAGTCCAGATAATCACCAAAGGTATGAATCGCCATGACAAGGCCGGGATGGCCCTCGGGAAGGCGGAGTGTGGTGCGCATATAGTCAACCAGGCACTCGTGGGCAATCCGGCAGTAATCCTTGAGCAGGGAGCGATCAAAACGGAAATAGACGCGCAGCATCTTGGGGATGCCGAACGTGAAGTGGCGGTGCGGGACGGGGAAAAGGATCGTCTCGGTCAACAGGGCACCGAAGAGTTGAACCTTCTTCTGGTGACACGACGGGCAGAACCAGCGGCCCTTACAGGAGAAGGCCAGGAGGTACTCGTGCTTGCAGTGGTCACACCGGACTCTGGCAAACCCGTGCTCCAGATCACCGCAATCGAGGAACTTGTTCACCACCTCGGGAATGATCGGGCGCAGAAAGCCGTAGCGGGGCTGGTAATGCGCTTCGTAGTCCTTGAGAAACGCATCAAAATGCCGGGTGAGGCACTGCCAGAGAGGCGAGGCCTTGGGCTTGCGGGCACGATAGACTTGATCCACCA
>JBAWZH010000381.1:0-1900 GCA_037143135.1 bacterium | reverse complement strand
GTATTCTGCTGACGCTACTCCACCTCGGCATCAAGAATATCCGGTTGGGCCCGAGTTTGCCGGCGTTTGTGACTCCGTCCGTATTGAAGGTGCTGGTTGACAATTTTGCCATCAAGCCCATCACCACGGTGGAAGCCGATCTCAAGGCCGCCCTGGCGGGTGCTTAAGTCAGAGAATGAAAATGAGTCAAGGCGGGTGGCGAGAGCGGCCCGCCTTGATTGCTTATCCGCTGCTTCACACCAAAGGCGACAGCAGATCGCCTGCCCGCTGGAGTCCTGTGGCAAGCCGCTCGAAAATGAACCCGTTTGTGGTGGATGGGAGAGATCGGTGATTGTTGATTTTGGATCACTGGCGTCCCGCCGGGGCGCCAGTGAACGTAATTCTATTTGCAATAGATATCAATCGTGCTATCTTTCGGATATGGAATACGACGATATTGCCAAGCTAACTGGGGCGATGCCGTGCTTTGATCTGGCGTTGCTGGCGCAGGCGTTCGATGACCGACGGGAGGCGATTCGGGTCCAACTCTCGCGCTGGATGAAGCAGGGCAAGGTGATCGGGCTCCGGCGCGGGATGTACACGCTCTCCGAGATCTACCGGCGCGCGCCACTGAATCCTGCCGTACTGGCAAACTCGTTGTACCGGCCATCCTACCTCAGCGGCTTGTGGGCGCTGGGCCACTATGACCTGATTCCGGAACGCGTCGTTCGGTTCACCAGTGTGACTCCGCGTGTTCCGCGCCGTTTCGAGAATCCCTTCGGCGTCTTCGACTATCGCAACATCAAGCAGGAGTGTTTCTTCGGATTCGCGTCCAGAAACGTCGGGGGCCAGGAGTTCCTGGTCGCCGAACCGGAAAAGGCACTGCTGGATCACTGGCATCTGAACGAGGGGGAGTGGACTCCGGAACGGCTGGATGAAATGCGTTACCAACATATTGCGCAGGTTGACGTGGAGCGGCTTCATACTTACGCCCAACGGTTTCGGAGCCCGCGCCTCGATCGGGCCGTCCAACGGTGGCGCCTGCTGACAACCGACGCGGAGAAGGGAACGGTGGATCTATGAAAGAGGAAGCCTTGGCATTGGTTCGCGGTGTGTCGGATCCGGGACAAGCACTGAACCGGCTTCGGGAATATCTCCAAGCCTTCGTGTTGCGCTCGTTCCACGAGAGCGAGGCGTTCCGACCTCTCGCCTTCGTCGGCGGAACGGCATTGCGCTTTTTGCACAACCTGCCGCGATTCTCGGAAGACCTCTACTTCTCGCTGGTCACGTCCGCAGGCTACGCAGGGCAGGAGTGGATGGCCAAGGTGAAGCGTGATCTTACGCTGGCCGGGTTCGAGGCCCAGGTGACCTGGAATGACCGCAAAGTCGTGCATACGAGTTGGGTGCGCGTGGCCGGGCTCCTGCATGACGCGGGCTTGTCGGCGATGCCGGATGAGAAGCTCGCCATCAAACTGGAGGTCGACACGCGGCCACCTGACGGGGCTCGATGCGAACGCCGGGTCGTCACCCGGCATGTGACGTTTCTGCTTCAGTATTACGATCTGCCCTCGCTCCTGGCGGGGAAACTCCATGCCGCGATTACGCGCAAGTATGCCAAGGGCCGGGACTGGTATGATTTGGTGTGGTATCTTTCGCAACGTCCGCCGGTGACACCGAATCTGGCCTTGCTGCAAAACGCGCTGGATCAGACGCAGGGTGCGGGGCGCCACAACGCGCAATCCTGGAGAGAATTGGTGCGTGAACGGTTAGCCACGTTGAATCTGCAAGCCGTCGGCGACGATGTCAGCCCCTTTCTGGAGCGGCCACAGGATGCGGCCCTGTTGAACCGTGACAATCTGGAAGGACTGTTGCGAGGTGAGGAATAAACGAAAGTCATATTTGATGGTATGGCGAGGGGCGG
>JBAWZH010000380.1:0-1909 GCA_037143135.1 bacterium | reverse complement strand
TCCCTGGTGCGAACGCACATATATGAAATCAACCAGTGAAAGTCTGAGTCATCCCGAGACGAGCAACGGGAGAGCAGCGGAAGGCAACTGCGTCGTCGTGAGACGGGGTGGGGAGCAGCCGGAAGCGGACCTGCGGTCCCAAACGAAAGTGAACCCGATTCGGCCAATAATGGTGGCGAGCCTGCTAGGGAATGGCGAAGCCTGTCGCATGAGCGATAACCGATTCCTCCCACATCCCTCGTACAAGGGGGAGAATCGGGCTGTTAGGGGTGGCTGGGGTGAGAACGTAGGGAAGGTATCATATGGAAGCGTTGAGAGCTGTCCGGGCAGGAATCCGCGTGAGCGGAGCCGGGCAGCAGTCAGAGCCATCATAGTAGCGATGAAGCGGGGTAATGTCCGTGGAGCGAAGGGTGGCAGGAAAGTGGAAAGGTCGAGATCATGAAACATGAAGAACGATCCGTGTTAGTTCCCACAGGGGATAAACAAGCGGAAGAGGACTTGTGGCAACGCTACAAGGCCGAACGTGGAGTATGGTCGGAGCCGATGCTGGTGGCCCTCGCAAGAGGGTTGAAAGGAAACAAGTGGTTCAGTCTGATCGACAAGGTTTGGTCGGAAAGAACGCTTGAGAAGGCTTGGGGAAAGGTGAAATCCAACGCAGGGGCGTGCGGCGTGGATGGCATCACGATAGGACGATTCGCAAAAGACAGCCCAAGTCGGCTGCTCGTCGTGAATGAGCAACTGAAGCGAGGTTCCTATCAACCCAAGCCGGTCAAACGGGTGTGGATAGATAAACCGGGCAGTGCGGAAAAGCGGCCGTTGGGAATCCCGACAGTCACCGACCGTGTGGTGCAGGCAGCGGTGAGGATGGTGATAGAGCCGATCTTCGAAAACCGTTTTGCCAAACACAGCTATGGGTTCCGCCCGGGATGCGGCTGTAAAGATGCGTTGCGGCGTGTGGAAGAACTGCTTCGCGCGGGGAACACGCACGTCGTGGACGTGGATATCAAGGGCTACTTCGATACGATACCACACGACCGACTGATGGCACTAGTGCGCGAGCACGTTGCCGACGGGCGGGTTCTGGGTCTGATAGAAGGGTTCTTGAAACAAGGAGTGATAGAAGGAACGGAGTGGCAAGAAGCCAAGAGAGAGACAGCGCCAGAAAAGCAGGAAGGCACGCCGCAAGGCGGAGTAATCAGCCCCCTGTTAGCTAACATCTACCTCGATCCGTTGGACTGGTTGATGGCCGGATGTGGGATTGAAATGGTGCGGTATGCAGACGACATGGTCGTTCTGTGCCGCAGTCAGGAAGAAGCCATGTCCGCGCTGGAAAAGATAGGGGAATGGATGGTGGAAGCAGGTCTGACCTTGCATCCGGATAAAACCCGCATGGTGGACATGGGCCTAGCCGATAGTCATTTTGACTTCCTCGGCTATCGGTTCAAACGAAGCCGGCTGGGTCGTCTGATCAGGTTGGTCCGGCCTAAAAGCCTGAGCAAACTGCGCGAATCCATCAAACCCCGAACGCGCCGGAACAATGGCAGGAGCATGGAAGCCATCGTGGCGGATATCAATCGGACGCTGCGCGGCTGGTTCGCCTACTTCAAACACATCCATCCCAGCGAATTGGAGGAGATCGACCGATGGGTGCGGGTTCGCCTGCGATCCATTCTGCGCAAGCGGCGGGGCGGCAGAGGCCGTGGCCGGGGACAGGATCACTATCGTTGGCCCAACCGCTACTTTACCGGACTGGGGCTCTTCTGCCTGCTAGATGCCAAAGTCACGGAAACCACCAGTCTCCTAACAGGAGCAAACCACTGACTGGAGAGCCGGATGCGGGAGATCCGCCCGTCCGGTTCGGAGGGGGGGGCGGCGCAAATCAATGCGCCGTCCCTACCTCTATCCCAGA
>JBAWZH010000379.1:0-1910 GCA_037143135.1 bacterium | reverse complement strand
CCATCCCTGTGTCACCTTCGATTTTCACTTGATTTAAAGATGAAACAGGGTAATACTCAAGAGTGGGGAGTTCGGCGTCACGAAGCTAGTCTCCACCCCTCGGCCCTGTCAAGGTCGAGATTTTCCGTGATTAATTTCGCCAGGATATTGGTTTCGCGGTTAGTCGCGAGAAATTCCGGCAGGCACTGGCGCAGCGCGAGAGTCACAACCCATTCGGATGGTGCGATTCCAGGACGTATCGTTCTCAACCAGGAGCCGAATCGCTGCCAAACCGTCCCGGCATGAAGGATGGCGAGCATTTGCAGAAGACCTTGCGCAATGGTTCCGACTTGGAGGTGGCAGTCATAGGCGGCAAGCTTGCGTCGCACATGCGCCCGGTATACTTCGCTTTTATGGTGAACATGTTGGTTTCCGGAGCGGTTGGGTCGCGGTGACATATCAGCCATCCAGAAATGATAACACCAGGTGCCAACCGTATGCACGGCCTGCTTGAAGGTCACCTCGATCTTGAAGCGCACCCCATAACAGCGAACCACCTCCAGCGCGTCGAGCGACACATCGGTGGATAGGAAAGTCATACAACCCCGGGTCGGGTGGATCACGCATACAAAGCGCACCAAACGTCCGACCGGACGCCAATAGAGGTCGATGGTTCGATAGAGAATATTCACTCCACGCTCACCGTAAACCGGACTTGGGGCACTGACAAACAAGCCCAGGTTCTTGAAGAGTTCCTTGATCTTGATTTTGTCACCGTATTTTTTGGGGCGGCCCCGTCCTCTCATCTCCACGGGCGGAGCGGGCATATAGGCAACGGCATTGGAGCGCACTGCCGTAATGAGATGTTGGGCTTGTTTGAGCAATGGGAGGATCACCTTTGCCGATGCGTAATAACGGTCGGCGACCAGATAAGCGGGCATCGTGATGAGGAGTGAGCCGAGCAGGAGGATGAGCTTGTCTAGCAGCGTGCGCTTGTCACGGTTGCTGAATACCACACCTTCGTGAATCACGGTGGCCAGCGGCACGGCAAGGAAACTCGCGGCGGCATGGACCACCACGGCGATGGCCTGGCAAGAGTGGCCGAAAATATACTCCGGCTTGGAGTTGTTCTGCGATTCCTGATGGAGCTTCTTGACGCCCGGCATTTTCCGTCCGGTCTTGGGGGCCTTGATGCCGTCGGCCAAGAGGACGATGCGGCCATTGACAATGAACAGGAACGGCTTGAGCAACGCGAGGACGATGTCCGCCCACAACGCCCTCAGCGCGGGCAGTTTTACCGCCGAACTGTGGAAGAAATCGAGGAACCGCCAATAGCAGCGCTGCCGCAAACCCAAGGCCCGCACGAAACTGGTGACCCCGCGCAGATCCGGGCGGACGCAGATCGCGGCCAGGGCGGCGGCAAACCACAAAAAAGTGCTGTTGCGGCTGAAGGCCGGGCGCAGTTGTTTGACAATATCCCACCATGCTGACCATAACGGGATGAATTTTCCAAATATTTTTGTTGACATAGTAGCTGACATATGCTACCAACATTCGCACCGAATAACCAACATGGCAACCACAATATCAAGACAACTGAAACAAATTGAAGATCGCATCAGCCGGATCAAACACGATCTGGACCAACTCGGGCCGATGCGCCCTGGCTCGATCAGCCGTCAATACCGCAATCCACAGGAGCGCAAGACACCGTTTTACCAAATCAGCTACACCCACCGGATGAAGAGCCGGACGGAATACCTGCGGCGGGAGAATCTCAAGGCGGTCCGGCTGGAAGTGGCGAATTTCAAGCGCTTCCGCAAACTGGTTGACCAGTGGGCCGACGCTGCGCTAAAACTCTCCCAGCTCAAGACCCGCCTCGGCCTTCACTCCGGCGATTGTTGAGCCGCGGAACTCCCCACTCTTGAGTA
>JBAWZH010000378.1:0-1910 GCA_037143135.1 bacterium | reverse complement strand
TCTAAGGTGGTTTTCATATGGGTGATAATATGGTTTTATGGCTCGCCGTCAAGAATCGTCGAATGGATCCTTGCATTGGAAGGGGTCAGTAGTATCAGATCAAATCAAGAGGAATTTTGAAAAAGATTTGAGGGTGTTCGGAACGGTGCCGATTTGATGGGATCAAATTGGCTCCAGACTTTGGGAAGATTGGAGCAAGCGGGTTTGGAACGAAAGGTGGAGGCGGAGCGAGGGCGGTGGCGGCACCGGTTTCTCTACGTGAGCAGAGAGTCGTCCCCTTGACTTGGCAGTCAAAGGGGTCCTTGCCTATTGACATTTTGTTGAAGGGGCGTTGGAGGAAAATCATCGGGCCTCATTTGCGATTTCCTTCTGTGCAGCTTTTCTCTCTCGTTTGGCGACTCTTCGTTTGTTGTAGGGGCGAAGGTGCTTCCACCATTCCGTCGGGCGGGTCAAAGTATCTTTGCGTGTGTGTGCCATTTTTGGAAAGTTACGATTAAACTCATTCAGGGCTTCCCGCAAACTTTTCCCGTAGTGCTGTTCAAGACCCCGGATTGGGCCATCCACACGATCGAAAACCCCAAGCTCCAGATTTCCTTGGTATATGTGAATGGGCCTTCCATCGTGGTCAGATCGCGTAAACTGGAAAATGTATCCACCAATTTTTCTTCTCATCTGACGTGGGCCTTGCCTATAGTCAAAGGGGTCATTAAAGTCAAAGGGGTCAGTCCTGAATGGCGCTAACTTAAGCCAGAGTAGAACAAGCGTCCCGCTTGTTCTCCCCGGCAGGACAGCAACCGGGACGGTCGCTCTACCATCCCAAAACCGCCTTAAGTTAGCGCCATTCGGGTCAGTCCTTGCCTGTTGACATTTTGGGAGTTGGGAGCATGGGGGGAAGGGGGAATGATTTTGGATGGTGGAAGAAAAGCGGAAATGCTGAAAAGCGGAAAAGAGAAAAGAGGAAAGTTTGCAGTCGTCAGTTGGCAGTTTTCAGGCGGGGATTTTTCTCCTGTTTTGGCATGGTTTGCGGGAAGACCTTCAACCCGCAGGCTTTGGCGAGTTTCCGCTGATGGTCATCGAAGGAATGGAGGGAGTCCGAAGTGAGCAAGAGGGCCGCTGCCGTTTGCAGGATGTCCAAGGATCTGGCCGGGATCTCCGGGGTATGCCGTTTCGACAGCTCCCTCGCTTTTCTGAAATGTTCGCTTTGCGAGATGTCCCGCCGGACAAGAATCCCGTCGGAAAGATCCGCATCGATTTGTCGGAAGGCTGCGTCATGAACCGCCTGTGTGATACGGCCCTCCCGCGCTAAACGGCGGATCGTGTTCGAAACCTCCAATTCCGCCAGAAGAGTGTAAGGAATGCTCTCGGTGAAATGGGTTGCCAGCGGGGTCGCGTGACGGTGAAAGAAATCGCCGGGAAGAAGCAGAGCAAGCAGAAAACTGGAATCGCAGTAGGTCATTCCCCGCGCTCTTTGGAAAGAATGGTTACGGCACTATCTTCAATCCGCCCGCCGGCCGGGGCTGCAGCGCCGAAACGTCCCCGGAAATCGGGCCGAACCGAATTCCCAGCAGGGACGAGGTTTGCCACAATGCGCTTGCGCTTGGTAATGGCAATGCTTTCGCCATCGAAAAGCAGGGCTTCCAGCCGGGGGAAATGGGATCTCAACTCGCGGATCGTGGCCGTTTTCATTGTGAGACACTATTGCGTCACCTCTGCTCCGGTGTCAATCAAGGATATTTCCGACATCGAAGGGGTCGAAGGGGGCAGTCCTTGCCTATTGACATTTCGGGAAGTTGGCAGTTGGCAGTATTCAGCAGGAGGAAGGAGCGGGAGCAATTTTGGATGATGGATGGGAGGGGGGAAGAGAAACGTGAAAGCTGAAACATGAGGTCTGTAGAAAGGGGGCACCCTGG
>JBAWZH010000377.1:0-1913 GCA_037143135.1 bacterium | reverse complement strand
CCCGAATGGCGCTAAGTTAAGGCGGTTTTGGGATGATTTGTGCGTCTGGAAATCGTGGCGGTTTCCGAGGTTTCCAGGATCAGTTTCTGGGTGATCTCGCGCAACTCGTCGATGATTTTATCCAGTGCCCGGTGGTTGGCAATGGCCCGCTTCATTTTTTCGGCTTTTCCGGGCATTAATCCGAGGCTGACAGTTTTCCCGCCGACTTTTCTTGTCCACCTCCAAGCTCTTGGCGGCTGGGGCATGACGCTTCCCTGGCTCAACGATTCAAAGTTTCCGATCTGCGAGACCAGCGCGCGGTAGCGGGATTCGAGCCGATGGATTTCCCGGCGAGTGAGCGGTGGATTTTTCACGGTTTCATGCATTTTATGCTTGCTGTCAATGATGCGTATCTATACGCACCTCCCATGCGTAACACAACACCATTTTTTCAAGCCTTCGGACCACTGCTTTTCGGACGTGCCCCCAAGTCGCCACTCGCCGCAGTGCTCGGTAAAATCCAGAGCTTTTCCTCGCTCTCCGAGTTGATGGCCGCCTGCGGCTCCTTCATTCCTCAAACCCTGCTCGAACCCCTCTCCGAGGGCGACCACAGCCGGCAGCGTCAATACAGTCTCTCGGTGACATTCTGGGCTTTTCTCGCCCAGGTGCTTTCCCCGGCAACCTCCTGCCGGGAGATCGTGCGCCGAGTCCAAGCGTGGCATGCCTCCGTGGACTCCGGAGTGGAGCTTTCCAGCGAGACGGGTGCCTACTGCATGGCACGGGCAAAAGTGCAGGAAGACACTCTGGCCATCATTCACCGGCAACTCGCCGAACGCTGCGAGCGCGCCGTGCCCTCCCACGCCCTCTGGCGCGGACGTAGCGTCAAAATCGTCGATGGCACCACGATCTCGATGCCAGACACCGACACCAACCAGAAGACTTACCCCCAGCCTTCCTCCCAGAAGGCAGGATGCGGGTTTCCCCTCATGAGGCTCGTCGGCCTTTTCTCCCTAGCCAGCGGGGCACTTCTGGATTTTGCAAAAGACAACCTGCATGTCCATGAAAGCCTCCTGTTCCGCCAACTCTGGAAATACCTGCAAAAGGGCGACATCCTGCTCGCCGACCGTGGCTTCTGTTCTTACTTTGCCCTCAGTTCTCTGCAGGCCCAAGGCGTCGACAGCCTCCTCCGCTTCAACCAGACCCGCAAAACGGACCTCCGACATGGCCGCCGCCTAGGCCCAAACGACAGATTGCAGATCTGGCGCAAACCGGCGATTCGCCCGAAGGACATTTCCCAAGAACAGTTCGGTAACATTCCGGCAACACTCACTGTGCGCCTCGTCAAATTCGACATCGCTGAGAAGGGCTTCCGCACCCGCAGCGTTACTGTGGTTACCACTCTGCTCGACCCCGAGGATTTCCCTCTGGAGGATCTTGCCGATCTCTACCTCCGGCGCTGGGGCGTCGAACTGCGCTTCCGGGAAATCAAAATCACCCTCGCGATGGACGTGCTTCGCTGCCTCTCCCCACACATGATCCACAGGGAGTTGCTCATGCACATGATCGCCTACAATGTCGTGCGCGCACTCATGCAGGAGGCTGCCGGCCGCCATCATGTCGAACTCGCACGCATCAGCTTCAAAGGAACTCTCGATACCCTGCGCCATTGGAGCCAACTCATCGACTCACGACGGGGAATGCCGCGCAAACAGGCCCAGCTCATCGACGAAATGCTCCGCATTATCGCTTCCGATCATGTCCCTGATCGGCCGAACCGATCTGAACCCAGAGCCAAAAAACGCCGCCCAAAAAACTACCAGCTCATCACCCGGCCTCGCCGCAAAATGGGCCGCCTCCCTCACAGAAACCGGCCCCGCAAATCCCCACGATCCTCCTCTTCGCGTGCAGCCTTAACTTAGCGCCATTCAGGACTG
>JBAWZH010000376.1:0-1914 GCA_037143135.1 bacterium | reverse complement strand
TGGATGAGGTAGAGACGGGATAGAACCGCCCCTCCTCCCGAACCGGACTGGCAGATTTCCTGCATCCGGCTCTCCAGTTGGTGGTTTGCTCCTCACGGAGATTGATTGATCGCGCTACGAAGCTGCACCAAGGATTGCAGCCCCTGCGCGTGGAAGCAGGTGTTTGGCCAGCGGTGGTGATCTCGTCCCCGGCCTCGGCCTTCGCCCCCTCGCCGTTTGCGCAGTATGCTGCGCAATCGCCCTCGGACATAGCCGTCGATTTCCGGGAACACGTTGACTTTCCCATGCTTGAAGTATCCGAACCAGCCCACCAGGGTTTTGTTTAGTTCCCGGCAGATGGTCGGGATACTTTCTCCCGCCGTGCGTCTGGTTTTGCTTCGGATCGCCTCTTTGAGCTTATCCATGCTTTTCTTGCGCGGCCATTTCATGCCGCGTTCGAAATGATATCCAAGGAACTCAAAACCACCGGGCTTGCTGGCATCCACGATCCGGGTTTTCTCCGGATGGAGCTTCAGCCCGTTGGCTTCCGTGAACCTTGCGATTTTATCCAGTGCTTCGCGGGCTTCTTCTTCACTGCGGCAGAGCACCACGAAGTCGTCGGCGTAGCGAACCATTTCCAGCCCCGCTCCAGCCATCTCCCAATCCAGCGGATCGAGATAGATGTTGGCCAGTAGCGGGCTGATGACCGCGCCTTGCGGCGTGCCTTGCTCTGTTGGTTCCCAGCCTCTGACACTTTCCATCACCCCGGCTTTGAGGTATCCCTCAATCAGCCGGACAATCCTCCCGTCCGCGATCTTTCGCCCGACCCGCTCCATGAGCGCGTCTTGCGGGATCGTGTCGAAGTATCCCTTGATGTCGGCATCTACGACCCACACACGTCCTTCCTTGAGCAGTTCCTCCACTCGCCTCAGCGCATCTTTGCATCCGCGCCCCGGTCGGAACCCATAACTTTGTGGCGCGAAGTCGCGCTCGAAGATTGGCTCTATCACGTTTCGCAGTGCGGTTTGCACGATCCGGTCTCTCACGGTGGGAACTCCCAGCGGACGCTTTTCAGGGCTTCCGAGTTTGGGTATCCACACCCGTTTCACCGGTGCCGGCTCGTAGGCTCCCTCTCTCAGTTGTCTGTGCAGAATCGCAATTTCCTCTTTGCTCTGCTTTGCCACCACCTCAACGCTGCGCCCGTCCACTCCGGCACTTCCGCCGTTTGCGACCACTTTCTCAAGCGCGCTTTGCAGGTTCTTTTCCGACCACACCTTATCGATGAGCCGGAACCATTTTCCTCCTTCCATCCCCGTTTCCAGGGCTTTCAACATGCGCGTCGTCCACACGCTGGCTTCCACCCACGACCACCGGTCGCGGACATCTCCGTCTTGCTGAGGCTCGGGCTCCCGCCCGACCACTGGCGACGGTCTTGCTTGCCAAAGAGTGTCCTTCACGCTTCCACCTTCCTATCCCCCTTCGCTCCATCCCCGTTACGGGACTTCTTCGCTACTACGAGGATTCTGACGCCTCCCGCGTGCGGCTCTTCGGACTGCTTCCAGCCATGAACTCCGCTTCCTTTCACGGTTCGCGTTCCCCGCTTCACGTCACAACAACTTCCAACCTTCCTGCCTCCAACCATCCCAGACGACCCCTTCCGTGCTCGTGCTGACAGCACGGGGATCTGACGCTTTTCCTGCCCTCCCCTTTCCGGGACGGCTTGCGCTTCTCGGGCTTCGCCTTTCCCTAGCGGGCTCGCCGTCGTCTGAAACCGAATCGAGTTCATCATTGTTTTAATTGCGGGCTGGTTGTTCGCTTCCGGTTGCTCCCCACCCCACCTCTCGGTGACGCAGTTACCTTCTGCTACGGAGGTTCAGCTCCCTCCGGTCGGGACTTTCACCCAACTGTTGTTGTGCGCTTGCGGGCGCACTAGGG
>JBAWZH010000375.1:0-1917 GCA_037143135.1 bacterium | reverse complement strand
TGGTCAAGCTACAAAGGGCTCACGGTGGATACCTTGGCACACAGAGGCGATGAAGGACGTGGTTACCTGCGATAAGTCTCGGGGAGCTGGAAACACGCTTTGATCCGGGAATTTCCGAATGGGGCAACCCCTAGAACGGCCGCCTGAATCCATAGGGCGGCTCGAGCCAACCCAGCGAACTGAAACATCTTAGTAGCTGGAGGAAAGGAAAGTAAAAACGACTCCCTAAGTAGCGGCGAGCGAACGGGGAAGAGCCTAAACCGATGGTTTCGACCATCGGGGTTGTGGGACAGCAACGTGGACCAACAAACCTAGAAGAAGCGTTTGAAAGGCGCGCCAGAGAGGGTGAAAGCCCCGTATTCGAAAAGAGAGTTGGCCTAGCTGTATCCCGAGTAGCACGGAGCACGTGAAATTCCGTGTGAATCCGCGAGGACCACCTCGTAAGGCTAAGTACTCCTGTGTGACCGATAGCGAAACAGTACCGCGAGGGAAAGGTGAAAAGAACCCCGGGAGGGGAGTGAAATAGAACATGAAACCGTGAGCTTACAAGCAATGGGAGCCCGACTGATCGGGTGACCGTGTGCCTGTTGAAGAATGAGCCGGCGACTTATAGGCACTGGCAGGTTAAACCGGAAATGGTGGAGCCATAGCGAAAGCGAGTCTGAATAGGGCGATCGTCAGTGTTTATAGACCCGAACCCGGGTGATCTAACCATGGCCAGGATGAAGCTTGGGTGATACCAAGTGGAGGTCCGAACCGACTGATGTTGAAAAATCAGCGGATGAGCTGTGGTTAGGGGTGAAATGCCAATCGAACCCGGAGCTAGCTGGTTCTCCCCGAAATACGTTGAGGCGTAGCGTCTAGTGCTCCAGCAGGGGGGTAAAGCCACCGTTTCGGTGCGGGCTGCGAGAGCGGTACCAAATCGAGACGAACTCTGAATACCCTGTGTGTAGCTAGGCAGTCAGACTGTGGGGGATAAGCTCCATGGTCGAAAGGGAAACAGCCCAGACCGCCAGCTAAGGTCCCCAAATCAATGCTCAGTGATAAAGGAGGTGGGATTGCCCAGACAACCAGGAGGTTTGCCTAGAAGCAGCCATCCTCAAAGGAGTGCGTAATAGCTCACTGGTCGAGCGATCCTGCGCCGAAAATGAACGGGGCTAAGCATTGTACCGAAGCTGCGGATTTAACTTGTTAAATGGTAGGGGAGCGTTCCATGTGGGGTGAAGCGTTAGCGTAAGCGGGCGTGGACTGCATGGAAGTGAGAATGTCGGCTTGAGTAGCGAAAACATGGGTGAGAATCCCATGCCCCGAAACCCTAAGGGTTCCTCCGGCAGGCTCGTCCGCGGAGGGTTAGTCAGGACCTAAGGCGAGGCCGAAAGGCGTAGTCGATGGACAACAGGTCAACATTCCTGTACCTGTCATGTTTTGGGAAGGGGGACGGAGAAGGCTAGCCCAGCCAGATGTTGGTTACTGGTTCAAGCTTCCGAGGCGTTGAGGAGCGGTGAAAACGTTCTGAGCTGAGGGGTGAGTACGAGCTGCTACGGCAGCGAAGTGGGTGACGTCAAGCTTCCAAGAAAAGCCCTATACCCGTTAAGGCATGATGGCCTGTACCCGAAACCGACACAGGTAGGGTGGTAGAGAATACCGAGGGGCGCGAGGTAACTCTCTCTAAGGAACTCGGCAAAATGGCCCCGTAACTTCGGGATAAGGGGTGCCACCGCAAGGTGGTCGCAGTGAAGAGGCCCAGGCGACTGTTTACCAAAAACACAGGTCTCCGCTAAGTCGCAAGACGATGTATGGGGGCTGACGCCTGCCCAGTGCCGGAAGGTTAAGGAAGCTGGTCAGCGTAAGCGAAGCTGGCGACTGAAGCCCCGGTGAACGGCGGCCGTAACTATAACGGTCCTAAGGTAGCGAAAT
>JBAWZH010000374.1:0-1936 GCA_037143135.1 bacterium | reverse complement strand
CGGAGGGTGCATGACCCAAGGGCGAATCGACAAAATCGACAACAGACAGCCGTCTTGTGTTGGCCGCTGTCCCGTGATACGGTGTGCAGCAGTCACGTGAGGTGCGGACATTATGGAGAACACCGGATTAGACAGCCCATCGTCGTCCACGGCGCGGGAAAGTTCCCGCACCATGCGAATTGATCTGACCCCCGACATACTGGGCGAAAAAATGGCAGGTCATACCCCGGTGGTCGCCCCCCGGCGCCCCACCATCCGCATTACCAAGGCCAAATCCGCGGGCAGCACCATTGGCGACTCGGATTTTCAACAACTGCTCCAGAATGTTTACGACGGCGCCGTCATCACCGATTATTCCGGTCGCATCGTGGACACCAACGTGCGGTTGACTCAATTCCTCGGGTATGAGCACGATGAATTGTGCCGAATGGAAGTGTTTGCCCTGCTTTACGGCGCTGACGAAACCCTGCTCCCGATGATCCGCGAAAACCTGGCCAATACCCGCTTCGTGTTGCTCCAGGCCTTTTTTGTCCGCAAGGATGGCTCCATTCTGCCCACCGAAACCGCCATTAACAGGCTTTTTTTGTCCGGACAGGATTACCTGTGCTTCTTCGTCCGCGACATTACCCTTCGCCGCCAGTCCGAGGAACAGTTGCGCACCGAACACACGGCCATTCAACTGGCCGGAAGCGGTATTGCCATCGCCGACCTCCAGACACACCTGATGTACGGTAACCCCGCGGCCTTGCGAATGTGGGGAATTGAAACACAGGAAGCGGCCCAGGCATTGACCCTGTCCGACCTGTTCAGCGACCCGGCCCTCGCGGCAACCATCCTCGAAACGGTATCGGCGACCCAGACGTGGAATCAGGAGGTTGAGGCGCGCCGCTCCGATGGATCCACGTTCTTTGTGCAGGCGGCCGCCACGGCCACATTCAATACCGACGATGAACTGATCGGCATTGTGCTCTCTTTCAATGACATCACCGAACGTCGCCGCGCCGAGGCGCAACGCGAGCACTATGCCGAACAACTCCGGATCCGAAATGCCGAAATGGTCGCCGACCTGGGAATGGCCCGCGAGGTTCAACTCGCCCTGCTCCCGCGCGAATTTTCCGTGTTTCCCGAAGGCGCCAGCCACGAGGACGCACTCCTGACCTTCAACCACCTTTACCGGTCAAGCACCACGCTGGGCGGGGATTTCTATTATATTCTGCCCATCTCCGAGCATCAGGCGGGCCTGTTTGTCTGCGATGTGATGGGCCATGGCATGCGCGCCGCCCTGATCACGGCCATCATGCGGAGCATGGTCGAGGAATTGCGCCCGATTGCCGACAACCCCGGCCTGTTCCTCTCCCACATGAACCGGGAATTCATGACCATCCTTCACGATGCCGAGGAATTCATGTTCGTCTCGGCCGCCTATATTCTCTTTGACCTGAAGGAACGGCGCCTTGTGTTCAGCGATGCCGGGCATCCGAACCCGCTTCTGACAAACCGAACCCGGCGCACGGTAGTCCCCCTTCGAAACAAGGAGGAACCCCTCGGCCCCGCCCTGGGCATCATGGATAAGTTTACCTACCCCGTGATCGAACGGCCTCTTGAATGGGGAGACGGCGTCCTGGTCTACACCGACGGCATCACCGAGGTGGAGGGCGCAGCCCGGGAACAATATGGCGAGGATAGACTCTTCGCCAGCGCCAGGACGCATCTGGCATTGCCCCCGAACGAGTTGCTCCCCGCCATGGCGGGCGATGCCGAGACCTTCTCCACAGCATCAACGTTCGATGACGACGTCTGTCTCGTCATAGCCGAAGTTATGAATTTCCCGGAGACCTGAAGAACCCTTCCTTAAGATTGATTATTTATCTTAATCTTAATCGTAATCGTAATCGTAATCTATTGCCCCAGAAAGGATTATGATTAAGATTACGAT
>JBAWZH010000373.1:0-1949 GCA_037143135.1 bacterium | reverse complement strand
TCAGGAAGTTTTCAATTCGAGGTTCCACTGCTGCGCCCGTTTTTTCATTTCCTGCATGATCCACAATATTTCACCCACCGTACGTGGCGAATGCCCCAACCACGGCTCACCGTTGTCGCGAACCGGATTTTGCCCGCTCTCCCCATCAAGACCGCTTGTTTTTGCGATGCGCCTTTTCTTGCTCCAATACAACCTTTGTTGCCGTTCCACAACCGGGCGACAACGTGGAATAATTTGAAAATACGCTTCGTCCATTTTTATAAGGGTAAAACTACCCCTTTCCCCTCCATGTCGCAAGACCAAACTCTGCAGATTTCGTGACAGTTGTCCGGTTCATCCGCAAATCCTGTGCAATGGCCGCAGACAGGCAACGCATCGAACCGCCTGCGGCGGGATGTTCACGCCGATGGATTTAACCACTCATCTCCACTCATCTGGCCGGGCCAATATGCCCCGTCCTCCGGTTTGTTATGAAGGAGAGAAGGCGCGGATTGCGAAGCATTCCGGGTCTGTGCTGCAAACCGATCTCGCAAGCGAGCTTGCAGAGTTGGCTTTCGCCTCAGACCGCCGAACCGGGAACCGGTTCCCGCCTCCTCTCCGAAGCCGCCCGTTGGCGGCGGAATATTTTCCCCTATTAGTGGTTCAAACAATTCGACTCCAAACCCGCCGCAGGCGGCTTGACCATTATTTATCCCTTCCGGAAATTCATAAATGCACTTTTTGCGGAAGAACCAAGCAATCGCTACTTCTGGGCCACGATCCAGTGCGGCTTGTATCCGAAACGGGGTGATTTTTCCAAAATCTCAATGTTCCGGAAACCGGTTCGCTTCAGGTGTTCAATAATATCCCGGCGGACAAACCCGATTTCATGGGTTTTGGACAATTTGGCCACGCGGTAGGAAATGAATGTATGCAGCCAGTTTGGCTCGTTGCATATGAGAAACCAGCCGCCGGGCTTGAGGCACGCGAAGGAAGAATCGACGCTTTTGCGCCAATCAAAGGCATGATGGAGCGCCTCAAAAACAAACACCGCATCAAAGGGATCAAGGTCGCGGGTTGCATCGGCCACTGTTTCCATAGGCGCAACGCGAAAACCGATATCCACCTCCACCCCTTTTGCCTTGAGCGAATCCATGCGCTTTTGACCGCTGCCAATGTCGTGCGGAGCGATGGATGTTCCCAGCACAGAATACTTCATCAAACCAAGAAATTCCGCCATCCACCCGCCCCCGCATCCGAGTTCGAGCACTCGTTGCGGCGGTCGAATGCCGCAATGTTCCAAGGCAAGTGTGAGTTTGATGAAATCGGTGAGATACTTCCGCACGGGAAACCCATGCCAGAAAGGCTTGCGAAGTTGCACATCGGAAACATTGTCCGCCTCCATGCCGGGAAGATTCAAGTGATAATCAATTTCCGCAGCATAGGCCGACTGCTGGTCGGTGAACGTTGGCGGAAACAACCCGTCCCCGTAATCCCGAAGTATCAGATATGATCCAACCCGAAGTTTTTGGATTTTCGAAAGCGGAAAATTCCAGTTATTGAGGTTCTCCTCGTAAAGCTTCCGGTTCGAAGCAAACAATGGAGAATCTGAAACCGCCCGGGCGATCTTTCGACAGAAACCCGTCTTCTCCAGGTTTGGCAAAGCGGATGCCGCCGCCGCATTTTTTGAGGAAGTGAGATTACCAGACATGCCTTGCATATTGATCACCAGCAAATGGCGAAGCAACTTTTTCCTTTGCCGTTATCGCGGATAAAATGACAAATCACAGCTTGAGTTTCGCCCGCGCCATGCGGTAGTTCTCTTTGCCATGCAAAGAAGTTCGCAGCCAAAACCACCGCTATTTCTTCCGTGCCATTTTTGCCTCTCGGCACTTGTTTTCAACCGCTTCATGAATTGGCCATGCATCGCCTACAGAAAAAACGAAGACCTCTTGACCTGACGCCATGCC
>JBAWZH010000372.1:0-1954 GCA_037143135.1 bacterium | reverse complement strand
AAGTCATGGGCGACGCCCAAGCGGTCGAGGACTGCAAAGTCTGGTTGCTCAAACAGAAACAGACCCAGGACTGGAAGACCACCAAGGCCACCGCGGATGCCGTGTACGGCCTGTTGCTGCGCGGCAAGAACATGCTCGCCAGCGATGCGCTGGTGGAGGTCAGCCTTGCCGGCCAGACCATCAAACCCGAAAAAGTCGAGGCCGGGACCGGGTTCTACGAGAAGAAGTTCATCCGCGGCGAGATCAAGCCCGACATGGGCAAGATCACGGTGAAGAAGACCGACGAAGGCGTCAGTTGGGGCAGCGTTCACTGGCAGTACCTCGAGGACATGACGAAGGTCACGCCGTACGAAGGCACGCCGCTCAAGCTGAAGAAGAGCATTTGGGTGAAGGAAACCGGTAAAACCGGGCAGACGTTAAAACCGGTAAAAGGTGGTTTGAGCGTCGGAGATGAGTTGGTCGTGCGGGTCGAGTTGCGCGTGGACCGCGACATGGAATACGTCCATCTCAAGGACCAGCGCGGCAGCGGCACGGAGCCGGTGAACGTGCTGAGTCGGACGAAGTTCCAGGACGGCTTGGCGTACTACGAGAGCACGCGCGACACCGCGAGCCACTTCTTCATCCACTACCTGCCGAAGGGCGTGTACGTGTTCGAGTACAGCGTCCGCGTCCAGTTGAAGGGCAAGTACCAGACCGGCATCGCCAGCATCCAGTGCATGTACGCCCCCGAGTTCAATTCGCATTCGGAGAGCTTCGACCTTGAAGTTAAGTAAGCCACAGATGAATACAGATTCGGTCATCCGTGACAATCTGTGTGTATCTGTGGCCAACCACAAGCAAAGGAGATCCGTCATGAAGAAACTACTGGTAATCGCGGGGATGATGTTGGCGGCGGGAATGACGGCGCGGGCAGAGGTCAGCGTTGAACTCTCGAATGCCTACGGGACCATGGGCGACAAGCGAATGCACAAGGTGATTGCGGCCACCGACGGGACCGGCAAGTATCTCGAACCTTACGGCGCGCATCTGGCCGGGCTTTACCGGCAACTGGCCGAGACGCGACTCTCCACCATGGCACTGGTCTCGGCCAGCGACCTGCGCCAGGCCATTGAGGAAGTGCACTTGCTGCTGGGCGTTCCCGAAAACCGGACCCGGCGCGTCCAAGAAGGTCAACACCTGTGGCTGTTCGTGTTCCTCGGCGTTCGCGGCAGCAGTCCGCCTGCATGGACGATTTCGTCGGTGAAGATCCTTTCCGGCAACGCCATTGAAGTCCGCTATCAAACCCGTGCGCCGGGTCCCGAAACGAAGGATATGCATCCGTACATGGCGTTCATCCCGCTGCCAAAAGACACACCTGCCGGCAGTTACACGCTCCGGCTCGTGGACGATGCCGATGGCAGCGTCGAGTTGCAGCGGCGGCACACCGTTCAGGCAGTCCGGTCGCCAACATCAGAGCCGCAACCGCCGAAACTCGAGACGCCGCACGTTCCCAAGACGCCCGAACAAGAGAAGGCCGATGCCGAGATGAAGCGCCGCTTGGAAAACGAGTCCCGAAGGTGAAGTCGTCGGGACCGTCAGAATCCAGTGCATGTACGCCTCCGAGTTCAACAGCCACAGCGAGAGCTTTGATCTGGAAGTTAAGTAGCCACAGATGAACACGGATGAATACGGATTCGCCCCTCGACAAACTCGGGGGCCTGAGCCTGTCGAAGGACTCCGCTGGCCAAGGGGTCGAGTGACCCCTTGGAAGCCCACAGCGCCCCGAAAGACATCGGGGCGCGTCATGGGGTGCACGAGGGGACAATCGTCGCCTCGTATTCCGTCATCCGTGACAACCGGTGTGTACCTGGCCGGGGATCCCGGTGGTTGTCGAGAACAGAACGGATCTGGGAAACAATAGGAGAAACAAGATGAAGACCGGATGGATGAAGATGGTTGGCCTGGTGTGCGGGGT
>JBAWZH010000371.1:0-1960 GCA_037143135.1 bacterium | reverse complement strand
GGGCACAAAAACCCTTGACCTTTGCGGTTCACTCCTAACAATACACCCATCCGTCAGCCCGGGTGGCGAAATGGCAGACGCAACGGACTTAAAATCCGTTACCCGCAAGGGTGTGAGGGTTCGAGTCCCTCCCCGGGCACCACCCGAAAACCCCTGAGAACAAGCTTGTTTCCTAAAGAATACGGTGTTTTATACGGTTTAGGCCGGTTTTATCCCGGCAACTCCCTACAGGTCAATACAGCTTCAAGAAAGTCTTCAAACGGATACATGTATCTCTTTTGAAAAACTTGATCATTTCCAGAATACCCCTACAACCCCTACCGGATTGCGGCCACATCTTCCCCGTACTCGATGCTGGATGGCCTCTACGTTGGCAACGGGGAGGACTGTCGGGGTATTTATCGCCGTACCGTCCCCGTGATGTCGCCAAGACACCGGGGCGGAGGGGCAAGGGTGGGTGGGGGTCTCGGTGTCGATGCCGGGATAGGCCGGACACCGGCAGGACTTTCCCGGTTCATGAGGCCGGGGCAATTCTTACGTGAATGGTGAACAGTTTTACGCCCCGGCCAACGCGGAAGAAGGGGCGATTGTCCTTTCAATCAAATCACCTTCCTCCATTCGGGCAGTTTCAACCTCGTAACGATTCTGCAAATTCATCCACACCTCAACCGATGTCCCGAAATATCGCGCCATCCGCAAGGCCGTGTCGGCGGTAATGCCACGCTTGCCCAGGACGATTTCATTGATCCGGCGGGGCGGGACGTGGATGTCGTGCGCCAGTCGGTATTGCGAAAGGCGCATGGGCCGCAAAAATTCCTCCAGCAGGATTTCGCCGGGGTGGATGGGTTTCATCGTTCGTTTATTCATATTCATGCCTCCGTCAATGATAGTCCACAATCCCGACGCCCCAGGCGTCGCCGTCGCGCCACTCAAAACACAGTCGCCATTGATCGTTGATCCGTATGCTGTACTGCCCAGCCCGGTTCCCGGTCAACTTCTCCAAGCGATTACCGGGCGGGATACGCAGGTCGGCCACATCCCGCGCCGCGTTCAACCATTCAAGTTTCCTCATGGCCACCCGGCTAACCACTCCCCACCGTCTCACCGGTTCGCCCTTGAACAAACGTTCCGTATCCCTGCATTGAAAGTGTCGAATCATGTTTGCGCCCCCATGATAACGGATTCCGTTACGGAGTCAAGTAGTGCGAGAAGTTCATCCCGTTTGACCTTCCAGTTCTTGACGTTCAAACCGTCCACAATGCCACGGGCACCAGCCGAAAATAGCCTCTCAATAATTCGTCGCCGCAATCTCAAAAAAGGCCTGCGGGTGCTGGCAGACGGGACACTTGGCGAGGGCGGCGGGCCCTTCATGAACGAAGCCGCATTCCCGGCAACGCCACTTAACCTTGGTATCCTTCTTGAACACCTTCCCTTCCTCCATATTCTTCAGGAGGGCGAGATAACGTTCCTGATGTTCTTTCTCGATCTTGGCGATGCTCTCAAACAAGCGGGCGATATCATCAAAACCTTCCGCCCGGGCTTCCTTGGCCATACGGGGATACATATCAGTCCATTCCTCATGCTCACCCTGGGCCGCCGCCTTCAGGTTTGCAAGCGTATCGCCAATGCCACTCAAGGCCTTGAAGTGCAACTTGGCGTGGGTCTTCTCCTGCTCCGCCGTCTCCAGGAAAAGCGCCGCAATCTGCTCATACCCTTCCTTCTTCGCCGTGGAGGCAAAAAAACTGTATTTGTTCCGAGCCTGCGACTCCCCGGCAAAAGCGTCCTGCAGGTTCTTCTCCGTCTTCGATCCCTTTAATTCCGGCATGATGTCCTCCCTTGTTGCATTCCGACTCACTCAGTGATCACTTTTGAAACTGCGACATGCTACACGGAAACCGAAAAAAAGTGAACCCCGGAGAATCGAATTACGCTATACTCAATTCCCGACAATGAATCTCAA
>JBAWZH010000370.1:0-1964 GCA_037143135.1 bacterium | reverse complement strand
CCAGAAATTCAGAAAACCGGAATTGTCGCGATTGGGAGCCTGACGTAGAGGCTGGATGGCGAGGATGAGGCCGAGCGGGGGCATAGCAACGCGGGGAAGCGAGCGTTATCGGGAGGTCATGTCGGACGGCGGCGGCGAATCTGGCGGTGGACAGCCCTGGGCGTCAGGCGGTGGAGAGGCGGATCTGGCCAGGCATGGACAGATCCAGAGGGAGGATGCAGGAAGCGAGGGATTGGGCGAGTTTCTGGCCATAATGCCGGAAGGATTTGAAGACGGCCTCGAAGACCGCGCCGAGCCGACCCCGGATGAGGAGCTGTTGGATCAGGTGGGCCAGGAGCATGATGTGGCAGTAGCATTTTGACGCCGTGGGATTCCGGCTGTACACGTGTTCCAGAGCGAAGCCGCCGTTCTTGAGCACATTGAAACCTTCGTTTTCACAGCGCCATCGGAGTCTGGCGGCGGTGGCCACCGTCCAGACATTGTCTCGATGGACGGGTCTGGCTGTAAGATGGGCGAACTGGGCAATGATCTGCCCCTGGTCATCCCGGTCGGTCTGGAAAATGACGCCAAGCGACATTCCCGCATAGTCCAGATCATTGATCCAGCACACCTCCCGCGAACCCTCCTTATTGGGGAGCGTCATGGAGGCGCGTTGTGCGGGCGACAAGATGAGTAAGCTTTGCGCCTCCTTCCAGAGAGCGGGCATGTCGCTGTCGAGGAAAGAAATGCAAAAGTTCCAGCCATGGGCGAAGCAGGGGCGCATGACATTCTGGTCGGCATAGAGCGCATCAAGCAGCAGCCAGAATGAGGTTTGCGGGAAAAGGTCACGTACCCGCCGTTCCAGCCGATGGAATGCCTTTTTCTCGCAATCCTGCTTGATATAGATTCCGCCCGCGTTCTCAATGAACTCGCAGGCCACCGGCAAGGCGAAGCCGTCCTGCGACACCAGGAAGGCCACCAACAGCTTGTGGCTGTAAGTCACCGTTCCGTTGGCATGTACCGTCTTGAGGCATTCCGCGCAATGGGGCTCGCTGAAGGAATGCATCCCCGTACCATCGATGGCCAGCAGGAACCGTCCTCCAACGCGCCACCCATCCAGAGCCTTCATCCGAATCAGACGACGAATGGACGCGGCCAGAACTTGATCCAGCAGCACCGGATCAATCTTGCGTAATACCCCTTCCAAGGTGTCGAGATGGGCGACGGCCTCCACCTCGCAGTTCATCAGTCGGCCCAGAAGTCGGGCCATCTGGAGGGCATCGCGTGTCCAGTTGTTGAAGTGGTTGCGGCTCCCGCTATGCGTCAGGAACATCAACACCCCTTGAAGCAGGAGCACCTTCAGCGGAAACGTCACCAGCTTCGGATCCCGCTGGTCCTTGACGTCCCCAAGCCAAACCGCCAGTTCGGGCAGGAAATGCCGGATCGTTACAACCAGTTCACGGGCCAGTTCTGGGGTTATCGGCCGGATGCTTTTTCGGCGCCCCGGCTTGCCTTTCGCGACCTCACGTGGTTGCGCAGTTCCCCCAGCGAGGCCTTGGTCACTGCCCTGATTAATCCCTTGAGCCGCTTGTATGTCTTCGTCCATGTCTCCACATCCTTGACCCGCTCCAGTGGCACATAGACGGCGTGCGTCTTACGGTCAACCTTGTAGGTCAACCGGTGCGCCACATGGCGGCAATCCTTGCGCGGCACCTTCACGAGTGTTCCTTCGATAAACGGGCCGATTCCGGCGATCTGCCGCAAGACCGCCTCGCGCCGCGTTACGAACCTATTTTTTATGGGTTTTATGGCCTTCATGACTAATATGTATATATACGTATTAATAAAAGCAACAAAAAAAACGCCTGCGACAACATTTTTTTGCCGCAGGCTCCTCCCTGCCCCCCTCAAACCCGCTTATCGCCCGCTATCCAGCCTCTCTCACAGGCTCAAAGGTGCGACAATTCCGGTTTTCTGAACTCCTG
>JBAWZH010000369.1:0-1982 GCA_037143135.1 bacterium | reverse complement strand
TTCTTCAGGGTTCCGAAGATGTTCGGCCACATCATAGCGACTCGTTTTTGTTTTGGTCATCAGTTTTCTCCTACGCCTTCACCAACGGCCTTGACATCCCCGGCGTGTCCCGCCGCAAGGCGCTCGATCCTGACCTGGACGCGTGCTCGTGCGCGAACGTCCCTCAGATCATCCAGCCATTTGGCAAAGACCTCCGTCTTTCGGATTTCAATCATGGAACCAAGTGTAGCCGACGGGATACATTCTGTCAACTTCTCCAATATCACTTCTCCAATATCAGGGAGCAGGATTCAGTTGATTCAAGTGAAGGATCTCTTCGGCATTGCCCTTCCTGGAGGTTTTTCGCTACAACCTGATGCCATGTTTAAGTCATTATCCGCCTCATCTGATGTCGGCACCCCGCAAGTCACCAGTGAAGATACAGAACGGCTAGAGTCACGGCTAGAGTCACGGCGAGAGTCGCGGTTGGCTGCCAAGGCGCTTGTGATTCTTGACGGAGGAGAAAACGGGAAGGCTGGTCTGGCGAAGATTTTCGGGCATAAGACCGTTTCGGGCGAAATTAATAAACAGGTCAATCGCTGGCTCCGACCAATCACATGCACCATCAGCCTATTGATGCAGGGTTCAAATCATGTCCCACGGGGCTGCGTAGTCGAATTCGCTCAGGCGCTCGAAACGTTCTACTGGCCCGATTACAAGACCGGGAGCCATCTGTATTGCAGGATAGGTTGTCCGCAGGGATTGAATACCGCGCGTGTCATTCCGTGAAGGGCGGGTCCCCATTTTCACCTCGATCGGATAGAGCATGCCATCACGTTCCAGAAGCAGATCAACCTCGCTGCCGCTGTGAGCACGCCAATGATGAACCTGGGCCTTCCGTGCCAGAGGAAGCATAAGTTTGCGTATTTCAGAAAAAACTGCGGTTTCAAACAGGGCGCCGCTCATGGGGTGGCCGCCGAGAGCATTCGGTGTCGAGATGCGAGCCAGATGACAGGCCAGGCCGGTGTCCGCAAAATACCCCTTCGGTTTGGAAGTGATACGCTTGATCGAATTGCCATGATAGGCCGGAGTTTCATACCACTGGAATGTCGCTTTCAGCACCGCCAGCCAGCGTCTTGCCGTTTGCGGGGTGACGCCGATTTCCCGTCCCAAATGACTGTAGTTGACTTCCTGGGAACTGAGTGCTGCCGCCATCTGGACAAACCGTCCGAACTGCTGCCAGTCATCCACATCAAGCAATAAGCGCACATCGCGCTCCACGTAGGTTCGCATATAAGCGGCGAAATAATCTTCGGTCAGATCGGCCGGCAACGGGTCTGTCCCCGGAAGCCAGCCACGCCAGAGCCGTTCATAAAGCGTTTCTTTTAACGGAAGTCGCGGATGATGATCGGCCGTAACAAAGTCGGCAGGCGCATCAAGATAGCGCTCCAGCCAGGATGGGCTGGCGTTTGATTCGCAGATTTCCGAAAGCGAGAAGCCTTCCAGGTCAAGAAAGACGGCACGGCCCGCCAATGATTCGCTAATCGATTTAATGACCGACCATTGCTGTGAACCGGTCAGGATATACATTCCCGGAGATCGTGCGCGATCCACCCGGCGCTTGATGCAGGGCACAATTTCAGGGCAGTATTGTATCTCATCGAGAATCAGTGGCGTGGGATGATTATCAAGAAAGAGTTCCGGATCTGTCCGCGCGTTGCCGACATCCACGATCGGATCGAAAACGACCATGTCCCAACCAGGGTATTGATGTTGGATCAGCGTGCTTTTCCCAACCTGCCGGGCGCCAGAGATCACCACCACTGGGAAATGAGCAACAAGCCGGGTAAGTCGGTCAGCCGAGATACGCTCCTTATACTTCATGGCTTGAAAACTAATGATGCCATCATCAGAAATCAAGCATAATCATAAGACTATGCAATTTGAAGATCAATCCGCGGATTGGTCAGGTGCATCCAGAATGACGTGGGGCACGCCGGAGA
>JBAWZH010000368.1:0-1986 GCA_037143135.1 bacterium | reverse complement strand
CGCTAGGAGTTTGTTCCCCGGATCTATCAGGAGGAGAAGAAGGTCATGAATATTCAAGTTAGGGGTGAAGATGATATTTTGTGAAATTGGCGTTCCGCAGTTCCTCCAAAAGTGAGGGTCGTAATGAGGGATGAACAAACATCATGAAGTCTATCAGCGGAGTTCTCTCTGCGATCATTTTCGTTCTCGCCTATGATGGCAAGGTTTGTCGGGGCGGCGAAACTGGATTCCTGCCATCGCCCGACGGCAAGTCCGTTGCTTCTGTCGTTCGTTCATCAATCGAAATTCCGTTCGGACCTGAAATGATCAGTTTTCGACAGACAGTCTCACTGCGGGTCCGCAGCATGGATGGCAAAGAGGTCATGACCCTCCAGATCAAAAAGGCCAAGGAATTGTACCAGGTGGCCTATGGGTACCTTGACCTTGCCTGGAGTCCTGACAGTCGGATGGTCGCGTATCGGAGTGGCGCTGATTTGGCAGTTGTGGACATCACCACTAAGACAACGACGCAACTGGGCCATTCTGCAGGATCCATGAGATGGTTCGGTTCATCGCAAATCGTGCATGTCGCCGTCAAGGGTTCCGTTGATCGGGTTTCCGTCATAACGGGAGTATCGGAAACCCTGTTCCGCACGACTGTGCCCGAAGTGTTTCACTCATCAACCTCGCCTTTCCATAACCAGTTGTCACCCGATTGCAGATGGTTTGTGACCATGGACGGGAAGAACATTAATGTGGTGGATCTAAACAAGAAGGCGGTTGTATCCAGTCAGGAGCGGGAGATGAAACCGGTCTTCTGCTGGTGGAACGACGCCTCTGATCGCTGCCTGATTAACGGATTGGCAGACATCAAAACCGGGGATGCCTGGCCCCATGATACGGGCTTTCTTGATGTTCTATACTGTTTCCGGTCCGATACCGGTCAGTTTGAGGATCTTACTTACAAACTCGGGTTGTTGAACGGGAACTCCAACGCCACGCCGCGTCCGGATGCCTCGGCTCCTGTGTGGTTTGCAGATGGACATTCCTTTCTGGTTTCCGGGTGTGTTGAAAGGAAGGATCGAAAGTCTGACCCGGGCGGATATCTAATCCGACATTGGATCTGTCGCTTTGTACCCTGGTCAAGCCTGTGCATTCAGGATGCCAACGGTCAGGGATTAGTGAACCCAAGACTTTCGCCGCATGGCGACTTCCTGATGATGAACAAGGAGAATAACAAAGACTCTTGTGACGGTGACTGGTTTCTCTCCAAGGTCTCGTATGACGCCGAGGGAAACCCCCAGTTGAGCAAACCCATCACCTTTCTACCGTCATCTTCGGGCGATTGGTTCTGGGATGCTGATGGGAAAGGTGTCGTGACTTTTAAGAATGGCCGGTTCCGACTGCATCGTCTGCCCTGAACGGAGGGCGCAAGCACTCGGGCTGTGCAATTGATTGCACTTTTATTGAGGCGCTTGCGGCTATGGCACGATGACTTGGATGTATTCGCCACCGTATTGGACGAAGTTTCCGAGTGCCGCCATCTCTGCAGCGGTTTTTGATGTTCCATACACACCAATCCCGCAGGTCATGCCCCAGTTGTAGTCGTAGTCCCAATATCCGCCAATGGGCGTGGGTTTCGACCAGTCTATGCTTTTGAGGTAAGGGGCAAGTTCCGGGGGCATGATGGCTTGATTCACATCGGCCGGATACCTTTTCTTATCAATGATATATTGATTGATCGCGGCATCAATGATCCTTAAGTCGTTCTTGAACGCGGTGTTCTGCGCGTTAATCCTGGCTTTCTGAAAACTTGGAAGCGCCAGGGCGGCAAGAAGACCGATAATGGCAACCACGATCATGATTTCCACGAGCGTAAAACCAGAGGTGTAAGGGCTTGAAATCGAACGATGCTTGTTCATCTTCATGAGACCTCTCGAAACTCGATTGTCGTGGCACCCCCAAGGGGAGTCGAACCCCTCTTAACAGGTTGAGAACCTGCTGTCC
>JBAWZH010000367.1:0-1987 GCA_037143135.1 bacterium | reverse complement strand
CTATGTTGCCAGCACGTAATGGTGGGGACTCGTAGGAGACTGCCGGGGTCAACTCGGAGGAAGGTGGGGACGACGTCAAGTCATCATGCCCCTTATGTCCAGGGCTGCAAACACGCTACAATGGCCGGTACAAAGGGCTGCAAGCTCGTGAGAGTAAGCGAATCCCATAAAGCCGGTCTCAGTTCGGATTGAAGGCTGCAACTCGCCTTCATGAAGCTGGAGTTGCTAGTA
The DNA here is from genome assembly GCA_037143135.1 of bacterium. Classification (GTDB taxonomy): domain Bacteria; phylum Verrucomicrobiota; class Kiritimatiellia; order CAIKKV01; family CAITUY01; genus JAABPW01. The sequence goes on along the minus strand of JBAWZH010000367.1, from coordinate 1,756 downwards.
ATCCCGGATCAGCACGCCGGGGTGAATACGTTCCCGGGCCTTGTACACACCGCCCGTCACACCACGAAAGTCGGCAACACCCGAAGCCGGTGGCCTAACCGCAAGGAAGGAGCCGTCGAAGGTGGGGTCGGTGATTGGGGTGAAGTCGTAACAAGGTAGCCGTACCGGAAGGTGCGGCTGGATCACCTCCTTTCTAAGGAGAGTATTCTCAGCTGTTGGTCACCTTTGTGTGACCCAGATTGAGACACTCCTAGTTGGTGCACTATCGGATCAGTCTTGCGTTGCACGTCAATTGTAGGTTTACCTCTTGAACGTGTCCCGTTGGACTGATCTTGTCTTCTCTTCCGTTTTGAGGGAGTTATTCCCTCCACGCCGGCATGAGCTCGTCGATTCGACGACTCCTCTGCTACGACGTGTGGCAGGCGCTTGTACAGGCCTCCACGTTGTGTGTGCGCCCCTTGAGAACTGCAGAGCAAGCACGAGCATTTTTATTTGTTCTTCCAAGCTAATAAGAGCCAACGGTGGATGCCTTGGCACCAAGAACCGATGAAGGACGTGAGTGACTGCGAAAAGCCACGGGGAGTCGTCTACTAGACATTGATCCGTGGATGTCCGAATGGGGAAACCCACCACTCGTCATGGAGTGGTACTCCGGTCTGAATATATAGGACCGGTAGAGGGAACCGGGGGAATTGAAACATCTCAGTACCCCGAGGAAAGGAAAGCAACAGCGACACCCTTAGTAGCGGCGAGCGAAAAGGGTAGAGGCTAAACCGTGTCTGTGTACAAGCCTGGTGGCATTGCAGACGCGGGGTCGTGGGACAAAGACGTACGACACCAGACGTATAACGAAGTTACAAAATTGCTATGTAGGAAAGCGGTTCTGGAAAGGCCGGCCACAGTGGGTAATAGCCCCGTATCCGAAACGTACGCAATCTTCGCTTTGTATCCCAAGTAACGCCGAGACCGAGCAAATCGGCGTGAATCTGCGGGGACCACCCCGTAAGCCTAAGTATTCCTTGGTGACCGATAGTGAACCAGTACCGTGAGGGAAAGGTGAAAAGCACCCCGGGAGGGGAGTGAAATAGTACCTGAAACCGTTGGTTTACAAACAGTCAAAGAGTCGTCATCTTCGGATGGCCTCGATGGCGTGCCTTTTGAAGAATGATCCTACGAGTTACGGTATGTGGCAAGGTTAACCCGTGAGGGGGAGCCGAAGCGAAAGCGAGTCTGAATAGGGCGTTGAGTCGCATGCTGTAGACCCGAAGCCAAGTGATCTATCCATGGCCAGGTTGAAGCGGGGGTAAGACCCCGTGGAGGACCGAACACACGTCAGTTGAAAATGGCGGTGATGAGCTGTGGATAGGGGTGAAAGGCCAAACAAACTTGGTGATAGCTGGTTCTCCTCGAAATGCATTTAGGTGCAGCGTCACATGTTCAGTACCGGAGGTAGAGCACTGAATGGGTAAGGGGTCCTACAAGATTACCGACCCCAATCAAACTCCGAATGCCGGTACTCCAGAGTGTGGCAGTGAGACTACGGGGGATGAGCTTCGTTAGTCGAAAGGGAAACAGCCCAGACCATCAGCTAAGGCCCCTAATTCAGGACTAAGTGGAAAACGATGTGGGACTGCTTAGACAGCCAGGAGGTTGGCTTAGAAGCAGCCACCCTTGAAAGAGTGCGTAATAGCTCACTGGTCGAGTGGTCCTGCGCGGACAATTTAACGGGGCTCAAGTCCTGAGCCGAAGCTATGGA
>JBAWZH010000366.1:0-2008 GCA_037143135.1 bacterium | reverse complement strand
CAAAACCGATTATTCCAACCGTTTTATTGACCGTCTGAAGGCAATCGCCGACTGAACTATTTTGTCATTGGTCATTGGACACAGGGACGCCAGGAGTTATCTGCCAGTAACGGCAAGATAAAGAATATGAACAGAAGGCCACGAAGACGACTAGCGCAAGGGGATTCACCACCCGCTTCGCTAGAGGCACCAAGACACCGAGAAGAAAATGTTTCACGAATTATATTGAGGGCGAGTACCCCCTCACTAAAATTCGTGAAACCGCTCTTGAAGGAAGAGTAGAGGGGGAGGAGAACGGTATTTCTGCGAATATCTCCTCTTTCTCCAAGTATTCCTCCAAGAAACCGTGGCGTTTTTTTGGCCATGGGTACTCCCATGGACGAAATAAACGCCACATTTGCATTCTCTGTGATTCTCTTCGACTCTTCTTCCAAGGAACCGTGGCGGGATTTTTTATTCTGGCGGGAGCATCGATTGGCGCCACAGGATCGACCTGGAATCCTGCCAGAATAGAAAATACCGCCACATTTACACCGGATCAGTCTTTCCCCTTCGTGATCTTTGTGAACTTCTGTTCAAACTATTCTTTTGGGTTCCGCATACCGGCGAGGACGCCGGTTACTACAGGTGCTACGCTCTTTCCCCTTTCATTTCGTGACCTTCGTGAACTTGAGCGAAGCGGGTGTGATAAATTCTTCTGTGTTCGGACGGTTATCGGGATTTGACAGAAGAATGGTAATATGCTTTTATGGTTTTATGAAGACAACGGTTGTATTACCAGACGCCATCTTCCGCCGAGTCAAAGTTGAGACCGCCACACACGGCCGAACCCTGCGGGCATTTATTTTGGAGGCCGTCGTACACGAATTGGAGGGCGATGCAGGCAGGGCATCGCATCGCCGCCGGGTAAAACTCCCTTTGGTTCCGTCGCGCCATCCCGGATCCTTGCGGATCACGGCGGATACGATCGCAAGCGCCCTGCTGGAAGAGGATGTCCGTGCACTTGCCTGACATCAATGTCTGGTTGGCGCTGGCCTTCGAGGGTCATGAGCATCATCGTACGGCCGTGGAGTGGTTCGACACCCTCAATCCCAGGGGCTGTGCGTTTTGCCGGTTCACACAACAAGGGTTTCTACGTCTGTCCACGAATCCGGCCGTGATGAAAGGTGATGTGGTAACCATGGCCGAGGCTTGGAAAAACTATGATGCTCTTCTCGGGGACGGACGGGTCTTCTTCTCGCAGGAACCGGACGGTCTGGAGCAGAACTGGCGGCGACGTACGCGCGACCGCGGTTATTCGCACAGGACATGGAGTGACGCCTACCTTGTGGCCTTCGCGGAAACCGCTGGTTTTGTGAACGTATCCTTCGACCGGGGTTTTACGGCCTACGATGCCACAAACCCCCTGGTTTTGGAATAAGTAGGGACGCCAGGAGTTATTTGTAAGTGGTTAACTGGACATACTCCTTGAGGATGTGCTTCAGAAATCCTGCCTGTTCCCGCATGGGGGCGGGGTAGAAATTCTTAATCGTAATCCATTGCCCCAGAGAGGATTACGATTACGATTACGAATCAGGAAGTCCCTTAACTAAGAGCCATTCCTGCTTATCCTCCATCTTCTGTAGTAGCCGCCGCCTGCCCTGACCTGTCCTGAGCATTGTCGAAGGACCTGTCCTGAGCATTGTCGAAGGAGTTTGTCGAAGGGGTGTCGGCGGCACTCTTCGCGCATCCCGGCGAGGACGCCGGTTACACCAGGCGCTTCACTCTTCCCCTGAGAAAATGAAGGATATGATTGTCTGTCCACATCCTCCCTTCGACTGCTCTTCAAAGGAGTGTGGCGGGATTTTTTATTCTGGCGGGAGCATGACTTGGCGCACCAGGATCAACCCTCATCCTGCCAGAATACAAAATACCGCCACATTTGCGCCGGATCAGTCTTTCTCTTCTTCGTGACCTTCGTGAACTTGAGCGAAGCGGGTGTGAAAAATTCTTCTGAAGGAGGCGTATA
>JBAWZH010000365.1:0-2013 GCA_037143135.1 bacterium | reverse complement strand
TAGAGCCTGTCCCAGAACCGGGACTTTTTGCGGCTGATCCGGTCTATTCATATCTAACAGACGGTATGATGACTTGATTTGACGGATCTTGGATTTGGCCCGGCAACCGGCCGAAATGGGCGGATTTTGAAATCGCATCAACATCCGGGTGATTGACCGGCACCCCCGTCGACAGGTTGTGGTTGGCCGTGTGGGAACGCCCGGAAATCAATACGCCCGTTTGAAAAACGACGTGCGTTCTAACTGATTGCTAACGGTTCCGCGGACGCGGTTAGCCATGACCTCTCTTGGATTCGGCCATTTTCACGCTGCTTGCCGCACTGGGAAGTCAGGCGGCCCGCTTTTCGGGATCCCGCCGGGGCTTGTTTCGTGTCGCGGTTTTTTGCCGGGCCTCCTGTTCCTGTTGTGCGGCCCGCGCCATTCGCGCCACGACCCACAGATTGTGACTGAGTACCGCCCACCCCACCGCCAGTTCACGATGCTCAAATCCCTTCTCCCGCGTCGGACGTCCCATAAATGCGTTTTTGAAAATCCCGATTCGCGCCTCGGTGCCGGCACGTCTCTTGAGGCCTTCACGGAAGCCCGCATCGTTTGCAAGACGATCCGCAAGTTCTCTAACATCACGCGGGCAGAGCCCGTTGCCAATGTTCATCTCCTCAAGCATTTTCCTGTTGGTTTTGCTCCACAGCCCCCGGTCTCCCCAGACGTTCTTGAGCGCAAGATTTTGTTCAACCACCAATCGTTGGATGGCGGGCTTGACCAACGTGGAGTCGCCGGGATTGTCTTGATATAGCTTGTAATCCAGAACAAGCCCCTCGCGGGATTCTCCCAGCCACAATTTGTTGCCGAACTCAACTTCAGCCCCCGCCTTGCCGCGCACCAGCACCTGGACACTATCATCATAAAGGCTCAGTATCTTTCCCTCATTGGGAACCTGGCGACCGCCGATGATCCTTTCGTGCGCCTGCTTGATGGCGGCGGGCAACTGGGCCAGCACACCCTCGATGCGCCCGATGATATGAAGCGCCCGGCCTTCTGTCATATCGGTTTCATTCCGGCGCGTGACGAGCGCTTCCTTATGGGCCATGGCGTGATCGGCGATGCGCTTGGCGAGGGTTTTCATTTCGCGCAGCACCTTCTTGCGCTGCCTCTTGCTGTCGGCGGTACGGCGTGCCGCGCTCATCTTCATGCAGAGTGTGTTCATTTCACTCAGAAACGCCAACGGTTCCATGGGCATGCGGTTCCTCAGGCCTGCCTTCCGGATGAGAACCGTCGCTTTCATCAGTGTGCGCACCGCATCACGCAACAACACCCAATCAACCGGGAAATGAATGTCCGCCGTCAGGCAGGTGCTGTCGAAGAACATCTCCTCGCCGTTGATGGGAGAGGCCAGTCCGAAGGGGACGGATGGCGCGGAGTCCCCACTTTCTGTTAGCAACGCCGTGAATTTTTCATTGATGGCACGCACTGCTTCCTCGCCAACCCACCGGCTGAAACGGTCGCTGCTGCTCTTGGCGAACACCTTCACCGCATCGACCTGCCCGACACTCAAAAACCATTGCAGCAAGGCACTGTCAGCCAGACGCGTGCAGAACTCGCGATGGTCGAGGCCCATCAGCCTGCGGGCGATGTTAGACCTCAGCGCCAACACGCTCATGCGGGCGAAACGATCCACTCGCTTGGCGCCGGCCGTCACGACATCGAATTTACGGTCGGGCACCGCGAGATTGATAAACTCCTGCTCCAGGCCCGAGGTTCTTAGAATCCCATCGATGCGCTCGTAAAGGTCGCGCTGCTCGCGGTATTCAAGTGGGCCATAAATGCAAGGAAGTGCTGGACGGAGGGCGGGTTGGTAGGTGATGGTTTGCACAGTTCGCGGTTGGATTCTTTGTGACAAAAAAATCATAGACCACGAATTTGAGGCATGGGAGGTTTTTCGCTCTCTCATGCCTCTTCATTTTTTCCCGCAACCCTGCCCCCTGCCAAGGGGGCAGGGTTCTGGGACAGGCTCTA
>JBAWZH010000364.1:0-2017 GCA_037143135.1 bacterium | reverse complement strand
CACCGCATCTACCTCGCCCGGGGTCGCGACCTGGCCAACCAGCCCTACGGCGATCCGACCCAGGTCTATTCCAATGTGCTAAGCACCCGCGCCATCCTCGGTAAAAACGGGCACTGATCCTTGAAGATCATCCTCGCAAAATCGAAGTGGGAGAGATGGGCCCGGCCGGAACTGAAGCTCACCGCCGACTTTTCCCACTGGCTCTGCGTGCATGAATCGGATCTTTCCGACCAGCCGGAATCCGTCGCGGCTGCCGAATCCGCCTCATGGCACATCCACGCGCGCGTCGGTCACAGCCAGGGGCCGGAAGTTCCCGACCCGCGTGTTCCGGAATGGCGGCAGTGGCTGGACCTCTCGCTCGGCTTCTGGCGCAGAATTTTAGAATTCCGACGTTCGGGCGGGGCCGATTTCCTGACGATCACACCGGAATTCGGCCCCCCGCCCTACATGCCCACGCATCCCGCCACGGGCGAGCCCCTCGCCGACCCGTGGGAGCTGAACTGCTGGATGGCGGACTTTTTGCGCCGCGAGCTGATTTCCAAACAACCCGATTGATATGATGACATCCAAAGAACGCATGATGCGCGCCCTGCGGCGCGAGAACCCCGACCGCCTCCCGGTCACGATCCACCAGTGGCAGGAGTATCATCTTCAGACCTACATGGAGGGCAGGGATCAGCTGGAGGCTTTCCTGCATGTCGGTCTCGACGCGTCCGTCACCCCGCCGGTCATGTCCCTTGTCGAGGATTCCCCGGAATGGAAGGTGACTTCCGAAGTGAGGCCTCCAGACGATCGGGGAGCGGTCGAAACCCGGTTCAAGATCGAAACCCCGTCCGGAACAATGAACTACAGTTCCTGTCAGGATGAGATCACCGGGTATATCACCGAGCATGTCTCCAAATCCCTCGATGAGGCCGAGATGTTCTTGCGCCATTACCCCGGCATGGTCCTCGACCGGGACGCCCTTTCCGGATGGTATGATCGCACCGGAGATCATGGCATCGTTCGCGGCTTCGTTTCGATGACCCCGCACGGGCAGCCCGGCGTCTGGCAGGACTTTGTCGAGATGATCGGCACCCAGGACGCCATCTTTCTGGCCATGGATGAGCCTGAACATGTCCACTCGATTCTCGGCCGGATCGCCGACTTCAAAGTGGCATTCGTCCACGAGCAAATGCGCGGGGCCAAATACGATCTCATCGAGCATGGCGGGGGAGCCGCCAGTTCGACAGTCATCAGCCCGGGGATGTTCGAGGAATTCTGCGCGCCCTACGACAGGAAAGTGATCGATGCTTTGCATGAATGCGGTTTCCCGGTCGTCTATCACACCTGCGGCGGGATGATGGCAATCCTCGACAAGATTCCCATGAACGGCTGCGATGCCAGCGAAACCCTGAGCCCTCCCGGCGTCGGAGGCGATATCCGGCCCGAAGACCGTGCCACCGTCAAAAATGTTCTCGGCTCGAAAGTCGGGCTGGTCGGTGGCCTGGACCAGTCGAATGTGCTCGAAAAAGGGTCCCCGCAGCAGGTGCGCGACGAGGTCCATGCGCTCTTTGATGGGTTCGGCAAAGACGGAGGCTACATTTGTTCTGCCAGTGACCATTTCTTCCGCGCGCCAGTCGAAAACCTCAAAGCCATGTCGCTCGCCGCAAACGACTGCCACTACCAGTAAAAATCATCCCCAAACGGAATCAATTCCACCTCAGTGTGCGGCATACGTGCCCCTTACTGAGTTTCGCGGCTTTCAGTGCATGGGGAGCCATTATTCCCCACCATGTTCTGGGTTTACGTCCTTCAAGGTCCTCGTATGAGAATTCCAACTTGCTGGCTAACTGGAAACTCGTGAATTCATCCCTTCCCGTCTGTATTCAACGGGTGCAATAAAATAAAAAATCTTTCTGGGTATGCACTTCATGCCCCTTGGCGCGGATTTCACACCGCCGGATGGGCCTGAGACGAACCGGTCGCCACAAGATATTGCGGCCAGGGGAGTAAAGTGCATACCCAGAAAAATCTT
>JBAWZH010000363.1:0-2038 GCA_037143135.1 bacterium | reverse complement strand
CGCAAGTTCAACAAAATCCTGCCGGGGCGACAACGCCTCTCCACGAAGACGGGTCAATACAGCCTCGACATCGGCCGTGACCAGAACAAATCGTTTTCCCTTTTCAACGGTCATTTGTTCTTTTACTATATCGCATAGTCTCGCTTCGGTCACGCAGAAGATGTGAGACTGCATAGGTGAAGTGACCAGGTTATTGTCAGGAGAGGAGTGAGTACTAACAATGAAGAGGCTTGCATTTACTAGATTCTGGGTGGGGTTGACAGTGGCATGGGCTTTGACGAGCGCCACCGTCGCAGTTGCTAGACCCGCGAGAGGTGACGACGATAATCGGACTCCAGCCGCACCGGAGCCGGAAATTCTCGTCATGGTCGCCTCGGGCCTGGCTTTAGGCGGCGGTTATGTGTTGTGGCGACGCCGTTCTCGCAAATAGTCCAATACGTGACCACCCCACTGGTGTCTGTCGAAACCAAAATCGGCCAAGAACCACGCCCCCTGCCTTTACTGGCGTGGTTGCTGGCCGTTGCGCTTTTTGCCCCCGTCCTGGATTGGCTGGTGCAAATATGGACCACGTCCATTTACGATGCCCACGGCGTGCTGGTTCCGTTCCTTGCAATGGGTATGATTTTCGGGGCGCGTGGCGCCCTCTCCGCCGCGCCACGCGAGACGGAGAACGCCGGTCTTGGCTTGACGGGCGCCGGACTCGCCCTGCTGCTGACCGCCCTGCTCATGAACTTTAAACTGCTGGGCGGCGTGGCGCTTGTGCTGGTTATCGCGGGCATGGTCTGGACCCTCTGGGGCCGAACCGTACTGCGCCTGGTGGCCTTCCCGCTGGCATTTCTGCTCCTGATGCTGCCGCTCAACTACCCTCTCGAAATCTTCATTGGCTTCCCGTTACGTCTGGTGTCGACCAAGTTGAGCGCCATGCTGCTCGGCCTGCTCGGACTCAACGTCACGGTCTCCGGGACCGTGATTACCACGTCGAATTTCTCGGTCGCCATCGAAAGTCCCTGTTCGGGCCTGAAAACCCTTTCGGCCCTGCTGATGACCGGACTGGTTCTGTCCTACTTCCTTCATAAACGCTGGTGGCACCGCGCCTTAATCGCCCTGTTGATCCTGCCGACCGCCGTATTCGCAAACGCGTTGCGCAACACGGTCATCACCATGATCGGACACCACTACGGCGAAGACGCCGCCATGGGCTGGCTACATGCATTTTCCGGCTTGGCGGTCTTCCTGTTGGCCATGGCCATGCTGATCCTTATTTCGGAGACACTACTGTGGCGAAAAAAATCTACATCCACCTGATCCTGCTTCTGGCCATGGCGCTGGCGCTGCGTCTGGGCATCACGCACCGTCAGGTGCGTCCGCTTTCCAACTACACGGTCGAACGCCTGCCCACCCATCTGGCATCCCAACCCGGAATAGATTTGCCGTTGACGCCATTTGAAGTGGACTTGCTCGCCCCGGATGGCGGACGGATCATCCAGCGCCGCTACGGCGACGGCGTCACAGCCCTCTGGCTGGCCGCCGTTCAGAGCAGTAGCGACTGGCGGGTTCAGCATCCCCCGCAGATTTGCTACGTGGCCCAAGGCTGGCGCATCGATGAGCAGACAGGGATCACATTGCGCGACCGGAACGGCCGCGCCCATGATGTCCGTCGCATGATCGTCCGCAAGACTAATGACCCGCGTGTGGTCTATTACCTCTACACGGACGGGCAACACTGGACCGCATCCTACGCCAACCGGGTAATGCACGCATTTCTGGATCGGGCGATCCGATCGCAATCGACCACCTGGGTTTTAGTCCAAGTCTCAACGCCGTATTACTCCGTGTCCGATGAAGCGCGCGTTGCGTCGGCTTGTCTGGAGTTGTTTGACCAGGCCACAAAGTAGTTCAGCCCGGACTTGGATGGTCGCGAATCACATTACACTCTGATAAGCATCCAGCAGGCGGTCGGCCTGCTTGACACTGTCGAACTCAGCCTCGGCGCGGATCCGGCCTGCTCGGGCCAGCCTCTCGCGTTCCTGCGGGTCTT
>JBAWZH010000362.1:0-2046 GCA_037143135.1 bacterium | reverse complement strand
GGAGGTGCCGACCAAGACCCGCTTCTGGTGGTCATTGGGAGCGTTTTCGACAGGCATCAGCGGCAACTTCGCCGTACTGGTCAACCAGATCTACATCAACGCGCTGCATTACAACCCCAATCTGGTCAACCTCGCCAAGTCGCTGCCGCTCTTTGCCGGGTTTGTCACAGGTCCTCTCATCGGGCATCTTTGCGACAATACCCGATCCCGTTGGGGGCGCCGGAAACCCTGGATGCTGGGGGGCTTGATCCTCAGCGTGGTCATCGGTTTGTTGTTCTGGCAGGTTCCCAAATCGGACGGGTTATGGAGTTGGGGGATGTTCTTTTTCCTGGCGTTGATGATCCTGCTTCTGGGGAACATCGGACAGGGGTGTTATGGCACCGCGTGGGGGGCCATGGGGTACGAAATGACCACCGACTACAACGAGCGAACCCAGTTGTTCAAATGGAGTTCGTACACCGGGGCCATCGCGGGATTTGTCGGTCCGTGGTTGTTGCCCATGTGTATGTGGTTTGAGGGCCCCGGGCGGTCGCAAATCACCAAGGGGTCTGAAGGCGTCTTTCATGTCAGCGTCATCATGGCCGTCATGATTCTGCTTACCGGATTGCCGGCGATTCTGTTCTGCCGGGAAAAAGTCGAGGATCACAAGGGCGAGGAGAAAGTGCCTTTCCTGTCCGCTGTCAAAATGACCCTTCACAATAAACCGTTCTGGCTGCTGGTGGTCAGCAATTTCATCATGCGGTTCGCCATGAACGTCACGGGTTTCTTCTTCTTCTTTCTCCTGATTTATTACGTTGGGAAGGGGGATCAGACGCTCGGCGCCACCAGTCGCGCCGTGATGTACAACACGATCAGTGTCGCGACCTTCCTGGCGACCGCGCCGATTGCCCTGCTCACGGATCGCATGGGCAAGAAGGGGGCGTTGTTGTTGACGCTCGCGATGAGCGCGGTCGCCTACGCCTCGCTGGGATTCACCTTCACCACGGTCGATGGCGCCTATCTCACGTTTCTTCTGCCGTGGGGCGCGGCGGGTCATTCGATCACCTTTCAGTGGCCCTGCCTGATTTCCGCCTTCCTCATAGGGGTGTTCACCAATACCATGCCGATGATCAAAAGTTCGATGCTGGCGGACATATGCGACTACGACGAGTTGAAGTTCGGACATCGGCGCGAGGCGTTTTACTCGTCCATTTTTGGTGTCACCGAAAATCTCGCCATGGCCATTTCGCTGGCGTTGCAGGGGGCGGTGCTCGTCCTCTCCGGATTCAACAGCGATCTTCCCCAGCAAACGCAGGCGACCATGCGCTTCTGGCTGGTGGCGGTGGTCATTTCCCAGCCGCTCGGGTTCGTTGTCGGCATCATTTCCATCCTGTTCTATCCGCTGTCCCGCGCCCGCATGCACGCCATCCGGACCGAAATTGATGCGCGCAAGGCCTTGGCGAACCCGGTCGCATAAACCCAGGGGAGTGACCTGATGTACGAAATGGGCAAAGAGGAACTTCGCGCCGTGGCGCGCGTGATGAAGCAACGGAAATTCTTCCGCTACGGCGGCGCCGAAACCGCCGCCTTTGAGCGCGAGTGGGCCGACCTGCTGGGGGTCAAGACCGCGATCGGAGTCACATCCGGCACCGGCGCCCTCATCTGCGCCCTGCAGGCCATGGGAATCGGGCCGGGTTCCTCCGTGCTCGTTCCCGCCTACACCTTCGTCTCCACCGCCCTCGCCGTGACCGCCGTCGGGGCGATCCCGATCCTCGTGGGCATCGACGACTCGCTGACCCTCGACCCGGTGGACATGGAGCGCAAGATCCGGCGTCACACCGCCTGCGTGATCCCCGTCCACATGCAGGGCATGCCCTGCAACATGCGCGCCATCCGTCGCCTCGCAAAACATCATGGACTCCGTATTTTGGAGGACTGCTGCCAGGCCGTCGGCGGAAGTTACGGCGGGCGCCGCCTCGGCGCCTGGGGCGACATGGGCGCGTTCAGTTTCAACCAGTACAAGATCCTGAGTTGCGGCGAAGGCGGCGCGGTCGTCACCTCCGACGC
>JBAWZH010000361.1:0-2064 GCA_037143135.1 bacterium | reverse complement strand
ATTCGCAGGCCATTCTGAATTCCGACTCCTGAATTCTGAATACCTGAATAGTTACGTTCTTTATATGAAATCAGAGGTTAATGATATTTTGCCACAGCCTGTACGACGCTCGCTTGTCAAGTTTGGTGCTGACCTCTCTATTGCCCGGCGCAAGCGGCGCTTAACCGTAGCCATGATGTGTGAACGACTCGGGGTGTCAAAATCTACATGGCGAAGAATGGAAAAGGGCGACGCCACCGTTTCAATGGGAGCCTATTCCCAGGCTTTATTTGTGTTCGGTTTCGGCACACCATTTGCCGAGATGGTTGATCAGCGCCATGACGAGCAAGGTCTGTTGCTTGAAGTTGAGCATTTGCCCAAGCGAGTGACATCGCACCGGCCTATTTCTTTCCCGGGAAGTACACAATGAAGCGACAAATACAGGTGATGCTTGGCGTTCCGGCGTTTCCACTCGGTGAATTACGTTACGACCGGCAAGGCCGTCGCGAAAACGCGGCATTCTCCTACACATCCGAGTGGTTGGCTCATGCAGAACACTTCTCCATCGACCCCATGCTCCCATTGGTGAGCGGGTTCCAATTCCACGCCCGTCACGGGGAGGGTTCTCTCTTCCATGGCGCCATTGCCGATACCGAACCTGACGGGTGGGGGCGTCGCGTGATCCTCCGCGATCACGCCAAGCGACGCGAGTCCGCACGGGCACAGCATCACCCGGCCACGATCAGCGTCCTTGGGGAACTTGACTTTCTCCTCGCTGTCGATGACGAGAGCCGCGTTGGCGCGTTGCGTTTCCGGGATGAGGAAGGGATCATTCAAGGGGCATCCTCCGATAGTGGGCGGCGCACCCCGCCACTGCTTGAATTGCGGCAACTTATCGCCTCGTCCCAAGCCGTTGAGACAGGCACAGAGACGGCCCGTGATCTGGCCTATCTGCGTGGGCGCGCCACCTCGTTGGGTGGCCTCCGTCCTAAATGTTCCCTGCGGGATGCCGACGGTCAACTGGCGATTGGAAAGTTTCCCAGTGTGACCGACCAGCGAGCTGTAACCAAGGGGGAAATCCTGGCCCTTCATCTTGCGAGTCGCGCCGGGATCCGGACGGCTGAAGCCCGCCTGGTTATGAGTGAAGACCTGCCCGTCGCCCTGATCCGTCGCTTTGATCGCAAGAGCGATGGCACCCGCATTCCCTACATCTCTGCCGCGACACTGCTCGGCGTTGAGCGGGATGACCCCGAAGAGCATACTTATACCGAGATTGTGGACGCCCTGCGCGTCCACGGCTATGACGCCCAGTGCGACATTGAGGAGCTCTACCGGCGCATTGCTTTCTCGATCCTAATCAACAACGTCGATGATCACCTCCACAACCATGGTTTTCTGCACGTCGGCCACGGCCAGTGGCGTCTGGCCCCCGCCTTCGATCTCAACCCCTTTCCCGACCGCGTTCCGGAATTGAAGACTTGGATTTCCCAGCGCACAGGACCGGATGCATCTCTCGCGGCGTTACGTTCCGAGGCGCCTTACTTCCGTATCAAGCCAGCTCAAAGCGAAATGATCATTGGTGAAGTCACCTCAGCGGTCTCGGAATGGAGGCCGCAGGGGTCTCTGATCGGGATGACCCCTGTGGAGTTGGATGCTTTTGTCGATGCCTTCAGATAAGGATCCCCCATCCGTGGGTACCGCTTGAGGATGAAGTGCTTCCGATTTACGCAGTCCCTCATGTATTTCAATCTTTTAACATTTTCCTGCCCTGATCCGGCTTGCTCAGAATTGCCTTTGCGAGTATTATTGACATCAGGAATGAGAGAGAAACAGAAGCATGGTGGTTCCTTTTGAAAAAGGTTTATCAAAGACCTGTAGAAAACTTAACTATTTGGATATTGAGATGAAAAAACACCTCTCTTTAAAACAATGGGTTCTAGCGCTTGCTTCGGCATGGCTCTACACCCAACACTCCTTTGCTGGCGTTCAGGTTTCAGAGAACTTTGACGCCAACTGGCCTGGAGCACCATGGAATGCCACCGCCTATTCCAACGTCGCAAATCTTGTAAGCGGCTGGTCAATCAG
>JBAWZH010000360.1:0-2080 GCA_037143135.1 bacterium | reverse complement strand
GGACGCGGTCGTTGATGGCATCGTGGCTTCACTGAAAAAGAGATGAGGAAGCCCATCGGGATAGGGAGCCCCATCGCTGAGGCCCCCTCCCACACCACCGTATATACGGATCACGTGTACGGCGGTTCGGCTGTAAGAAAGCAGTAATTACCCGAGAAGAACCAAGCCGAGTTTCTGTGTGAAGTAGTCTTCGGGCAGGGCCGTATGTAGCGCGCTTTGCTTGCTGATCCGCCACGGCCCCTTGCGCGTATTTCCCATACTGTGCGCCCATCGGGGATGAACGCCGCGTGCGAGTAACTCGCGCACCTTCGTTCTGGGAAGGCGCCACTGGCTCCACACGTAGGCACGAAGCCGACGCAGTATCCAGTCGTTCAGCGGCCGGGTCAGGTTTAGAGATGTTCCTGTTTTGAAATATCCCCACCAGCCCCGGATGTATTCGTTCAGCTCCCGTATGATCCCGTTCAGACTCCGCCCACGATCCCGGGCTGTCAAGGCCCGGACTTTCTCTTTGAATCGTCGCAGGCTCTTCTCATGTACGCCGATTCGGGTTGCCCCGAATATCCGCGTGATGCGGAACCCCAGATACCGGACCAACCACGGACGGCTCACGCTGCTTTTAGCCTCATTCACCGCCAGTTTCAGTTTCCGGACCAGATATCGGCTTACACTCTGCATCACTCGTTCTCCCGCTCGCTTGCTTCGGACGTAGATCATACAGTCGTCGGCGTAGCGAACGAAATGCAGCCCCCTCTTTTCGAGCTCCTTGTCGAGCTCGTCGAGCACAATGTTCGACAGCAACGGGGACAACGGGCCGCCCTGTGGCGTTCCTTCGCCGGGTTCCTCCAAGAGGTCCCCGACCATGACCCCGCTGTTGAGGAAGGCACGGATCAGACGCAGCATCCGCTTGTCTGTTATCCGTTGTGCCAGCCGGTTCATCAACCGGTCCCAATTGACCCGGTCGAAAAACTTGGCCAGATCAATGTCCACCACATGGGTGTAGCCTCCCTCGACATAGCCCCGTGCCCGTTGGATGGCCATCTGTTGCGACCGGTTAGGCCGAAACCCATAGCTGTACTCCGAGAACGTATGATCCCAGAGCTCCTGTAGCACCTGTGCCATGGCCTGTTGAACCAAGCGGTCCAGCACCGTGGGAATACCCAGTTGCCGAACGCCTCCGTCCGGTTTCTCGATCTCCTTCCGGAGCACTGGCATGGGTTTGTAGTTCCCTTCCAGTAGACTCGCCTTGATCCGCTCCCAATGCCGCCGCAGGTATCCCCGTAACTGGGTGGTTTTCATCCCATCCATTCCGGGTGCTCCTGCATTTTGCTCGACCCGTTGCAGGGCCTTCTCCATGTTCCCCCGCTCACAGACCGATTCCATGAGCCGGATTTCTCCTGCCGGACTTTCGGCCAGTCGTTTCGCTATGAACGCGTGATGGCCCTTGTCTGACTGGTTTTGCTCCAGTTCCCCAAGGTCCATCTGCATCTGCCCTGCTTTCATAAGATTCGACTCCTACTTTGTCCTCTCACTCTTTGCGTCCCATTCGGGCCGCCTACCGTTCAGGCCTTCACCAGCGGATTTTACGGCCCGGCCTATCGGTTATCTCCGCCTCTTCGGCTTTGGAGTGCCTCACTAGCCTCGCCTTCCCACTGCCTACTACGCCTTCTGCTGACTTCCGCCGTGCGTTCACCGGCCTTGCAGCCGATTCAGTCCCGCCCTTGCGGAACACCCGGCGGATCTCCCGGGGTCATCCTTGGCTGTTTTCTGCGCGTAACCGTCGGATCTACAAAGCGTGCCTTCTTGATAACTGGAGGACTTCCGGTTGTGTTGCACCCTCGTCCCTGGACGTCTTGCCTGTATCCGCTTCTCTGTTCGATCAGCCCACGCATTCGCCGCCAGCTTCTTCTCCGCTCCCCTCTCGGGGCTACAGTTGCCTTTGGCTACCCTTCGTCGTTATCTAACTGGGGCAGGACTTGCTTCCTTGATTTCGCCCAACTTTCCGATAGGCTTGACCCCATTCAGAAAGCTGGTACGCTCGCGGAGCGCACCCGCAAACAGCCGGGCTTGCCCGGCACACAAC
>JBAWZH010000359.1:0-2088 GCA_037143135.1 bacterium | reverse complement strand
CACCGGGTCAAGGCCGGAGGAAAATGGCTCTGGCGGCAAATCGGCAACCGCCCGAACCACCTCTGGGACTGCGAGGCCATGCAGGTCGTCGCGGTCGTCATGCTCAAGCTGATCGGACGGGAGTTTTCGGCGGTGGATATTGAAAAAAGTTCTGCACCGTCCGACTGATATTTAGAGAAATCCAGATGCGAGCAAAGCCATGATCGGAAGGGATTCCTTCTTTCCTACGTTGGAGTGATGGGCAATCATCGCATTTGATGAAAAAAATCTGTTTGAGTTTTTGCGTGGCGATTCTCGCCATGATCTTCTGCGGCAAGGCGGATGCGGTCACTCACGATTGGGCTGCGGATCCCCTGAAGGAAGTCCAGATCAACACCGTTGCTTTTCGCGGATGGATTCCAGATACAACAAAACCGCTCTTGGGAGTTCTCGTCTTGATTCCCGGGCGACACGGCGACGGCCGGGGGATGGCCGATGCTCCCCAGTGGCAGAAATTGGCGACCGACCTCGAGTTCGCCATTCTGGCCTGTCAATTCAGCAACGGAGAGCCCTTTCCTTATCAGAACGACGCCCACGGAGAAGTGGCGAAATGTATCAACAGCGCCGTGGAACATCTCAGCGAGTTGAGCGGCAAAGCGGAGCTCAAAAAGGCACCGCTTGCGTTTTGGGGAGTGTCGGCTGGATCGAATGTCTCTGCCCGCTACTGCGTGTTTTTTCCCGAACGCGTGGCGGCGTTCGCGAGCTCGACCGGCACATGCGGCCCCGGCGGCGAAATTTCTGTGAAGACCTTGGACATCCCGATGATCTTTGCCATCGGAGGGACGGACAAACCAGACTGGGTCAAAGGCTCGATTGCCAATGCGGAGCGTGGACAGGGCAAGGCCCCGTGGACGGTTGCGCTGCAAAAGACCCAGGGGCACGGTGTTGGCAAGAGCATGGGTGTCATCTTCCCGTTCCTGCTTGCGACGGTCAAACAGCGATTGGGGGTTGCTTCGCCGTCTCAGACTACAAGCATCTTCAAAAGTGAGTTGCCAAATATCGGCTCCTCCTCTCATCCCTCTGCCAGCACGCAGAAAACCCTGAAAAAGCTGAGCCTTCAGAGCGGATGGCTGGGGAATCCGGACACCTACGATGTGGCTGCTTACGCGGGATACAAAGGAAGCAAATCCAAAGCGATCTGGCTTCCGGATGAGCCCACCGCGCTGGCATGGCAGGCGTATCTGCGGGGCTCGTAACCTCTTTTTTCAATCATGCCAGTGCGATCAGTATGTGATCGCTTTCAGGTTGACGCCGCATCGGGTTCATGGACCCGATCAAACGACTCCTGGAAATCGCCACCCACGAGGTGGGCACGCACGAGGTAGGCGGCAACAACCGCGGCCCCCGCATCGTGGAATATCAATCCGCCACCTGGCTCAATCCCGCCCCGTGGCCGTGGTGCGCCGCCTTCATCTGCTGGATTTTGCGCGAGTGGCTTCAGTCGCCGGAAGTTCGGGAGAAATTGTCGTTGCGCAACGACCTTTCTGTCGAAAACTGGCGGCCGCAGACGGCTGGCGCATTCGACTTCGAGCGGTGGGCGAAGGAAAAGGGGCTCACGGTTCTGAAAAAGACCGCCCTCGCGAAAGCCGGGGACATCGTGATCTTCGAGTTTTCGCACATCGGAATCATCGTGAAGGATCAGATCTCGGCCGACTCGATTGAAACGATTGAGGGGAACACGAACGGCAGCGGCCAGCGCGACAGCAATGCGGGCGATGGCGTTTGGCGCAAGCGCCGGGCGGCCAGCCTGGTGCGCTCATTCATCCGGTTGATCCGTTGACACCCGCCGTCCGGCATGGCTGCCATCGACTATTCCATCGGGTTCACCCGCCGCGAGGTGGAGAAAATCTTCGCGATCCACAAGGCGGAGTTGGAGAAGACGCTCGCCTCGTGGACGGATTCCGGGTCGGCGGTGACCAAGCGCCGGTTGGACGAAATCCATGTCGTGATCGCGGCCTGCCAGGACGCGCTGCGCAAACTTGCCCCCGACGACTACGGACGTGGGCGGCGGGTCGCTCAATCCACCGTTGACTATATCCAGCGATGAAT
>JBAWZH010000358.1:0-2113 GCA_037143135.1 bacterium | reverse complement strand
ACGGTGTAAATGGCGGGGCAAGCCCATTTGCGGCCCAGAGTCGGACCGTCCGAAGGGCGCTTTGGCTTTCATCTTGACGCCGATGATGTAAGGGGTAGCCATCATTCGATCACGTGGTTTCCTGCAGGGTAAAAACAAAAGTTGAGCCTTCGCCGGGTCGGCTGCGGGCGGTTATCGTGCCGCCATGCCGCTGGACAATTTTCTGGCAGACAGCCAACCCGATACCGGAGCCGGGATATTTGTCTTCGCTGTGGAGTCGCTGAAATGGCTGGAAAATCTTCTCCAAATTACGTTCATCGAAACCGATGCCGTTATCCTGAACGGATATCTCCGTCAGGCTATCATCCTTCCGCCGGCTTGAGATCACGACATGGGGAGTGCGCCCCCCGGGCATAAATTTTAGGGCATTACCAATCAGGTTCTGGAACAGTTGGTACAATTGGATTTCATCCCCGATGACGGTAGGAAGGTCTTCCACTTGAACCGTCGCATGTGTTTCCTGGAGACGCTGCGTCAGGTCATCAAGCGCCTGTCGGACCACTGTCGGAAGGCTGACCGTAACTGTCGGGTTACCGCTTGTCTTCACGCGGGCGTAGGTGAGTAGTCCCGAGATCAGTTGCTGCATGCGCTGAGTGGATTTCATCATCGTGTCCAAATATTGACGGGAGGACTCATCCAGCCCGGAAGCGGACGTGTCACGCAGCAACTCGCCGAACCCGATAATCCGGCGCAGCGGAGCCTGCAGATCGTGAGAGGCAATGAAGGCAAACTGCTCGAGGTCGGCATTCGAACGGGCAAGTTCATCCTCCGCCCGCTGACGCAGGGTGATGGATCTGGCGTTGGTGATAGCCAGGCCGCACAGGTTGACAATCGTGAGGGCCAAATTCAAGTAATCCTGCCCATACTGCGGCATGGCGATCAAGTCCGCAATCAGGATACCAAGGGTTTCATTCTGATACGTCACTCGCACACAGAAGCCGGACGGGGTTGTGGCATAGGCATCTCCGGCCTTGAGCAACAAAGTCCAGGTTTCAATCCGGCCCTTTTCCTCCGGTCCCGGCGTGTTGGAATACGAGACTCCCGCATGATCTCCGCCCCTCGGCACATAGGCTACATAGCCTGCGCCGAACAACATGGTGAACAACTCGAGAATGGCCCGGATGGCATCATCTTCGGTCATGATCTTTGACAATTTGACAAGAAGATCCATGGCCGCCACATAGTCAGCAAGTTTTCCGTTGGTCCGATCTATTGTCAACTTGGCCTGCCGCTGGGCCTCCTCTGTCCGCCAGGACTGAACAATATGGATCAGGGTGAGCCTGAAGTGATCCAGGCCTACGGGAATGACTTCCGAGGGGAGATTCAGGAAAGCGGCACAGTCCTGAAGCCGTTGTTGCGCCGCAGGATCCACTTCGGTGTCAAGCAGGGTTAATCGGCGGGTTCCCTCGGCAAAGAATGCGCGGGCCGTTTGCTGGTCGAACTGCCATTCATTGATATGCTGTTGCCAGTGTTCAAGCCAACCCGCTGTTACCAGGTGCGATCCGGCTCGCAGATAATGGTCAATCATGTTTTGCCCCAGCAACATGTAAAAGCAGAGATTTTCATGACAGAGACGATGGGTGCGATCTTGCTTCAATGTTGCATTCTGTTTGTTGAGAAGATAACAGGCTCCCACGAGCATCACGGTCCGGTCTTCCCCCGTCGGTTCGGCAAACAGACGCTCCACCATCCTGCTGCCCTCCTTCTGGGGATGCGCACAGAGATCGGGATAAGTGGAGACCGAAACATCCTTGAACTCATCACCCTGAAGGACGATTTCCGCCTCTTTCAGGAAGAACTTGCAGATGAGAAGATGGAGGTTAACTGCCATGCGAGGACACCCAGTCAAGAGGATATCGACCCCATTCGCGGACCGCTTCAGCAATGGCCAGGAGGACGTCATCGGGCACCTGAAGCGGGATCTCGCCGTGATTATCCGTTAACACAAATCCCCCGCCAGGCCCGGCCTTGGCAATCGCGTCCTTGACCCTGGTCTCCGCCTCTGCCGCCGTCCATTGTCGCATCGCGATGGCATTCAGATTGCCCATGACGGTGAGCCGTCCGCGGCAGGCAG
>JBAWZH010000357.1:0-2127 GCA_037143135.1 bacterium | reverse complement strand
TAAATCGGCCATGCAACGTCTCCTGTTTGGATTTCCTGAGGGCTCAGTAAGAATCTTGAGAGAACCGTTTTCTCCGGTGGGCATCAAGTCTTGATGCCGCCTTTTTTGACGCGAAGTTGCGACGCCTCCAGCGATAAATCCACCCACTGTTCCGCAAGCTTGCGGAACCGCTTGAAGTTGGCCGTCTCGCGGCGGATCTGGGCGAGATTCTCCGGTCGGACATATTCCGAACGCCCGCGCCCTTTGTGTGTGTAGCTGGCCTGGTGAAAGGGCCGCTTTTTTGTTTCCGGGTCCCGGTATTGCAGACTGAGGCTTCCCGGTCTCATCGAGCCGAGGGCCATCAGTTCCCGTTTGATCCGTTCGATTCGAGCTTCCAGTTGGACAAGTGATTTTGACATTAGGTTTTCTGTTGTATTTTTGCGGCTTATAGGGTAGCATGGTCATGCTACCCGTCAACAATAAAAACAACCACGATCAAAAATATATTCTCATGCCTCTCTGGATCACATGGTGGGATCTCGTCCTTTCACTGCGTCCCGCTTTTGGCCGCTACCGCACCTTCCTTTGGTTCGCCGCTGCGCTGGCCGCTTTCTGTGTGCGTGAGGATTTGCGGGGCGTCACAAGTTTTGTGCGGGCTCTCGGGCTCCGCAGTACATTCTACGACCGCCTCCTAGATTTCTTTCACAGCCCAGCAGTTAACGTAACACAGCTCACCACCTTGTGGACGGGCCTGGTTCTCCGCGTTCTTCAACCGTTCCTCTTCACCGTCAACGGGCGCATCGTGTTGCTCGCCGATGGCATCAAAGCTCCAAAAACCGGTCGCAAAATGCCGGCGGTCAAAAAGCTCCACCAAGAATCGCAAAACAACTCCAAGCCGGAGTATATTTTCGGCCACTCCTGCCAGGCCATCGCTGTCGCGGTCAAGGCCGCAGAGAGCTTCTTCGCTCTCCCTCTGGCATGCCGCATCCATGAAGGGGTAACCTTCACCAACCGCGACAAGCGCACCCTCATGGACAAGCTCATACTTCTCTTCAAGGATCTCGGCGTTCCGCAGCCAAGCATCATGGTCGCCGATGCCTACTATGCCACCGCGAAAATCATCCGCCCGCTTCTGCAAAGCGGACACCACCTTGTCACCGCCCTCAAATCCAACGCAGTAGCTTACGCGCCACTTCCTTCACCGACCAAGCCCGGGCGTGGGCGTCCGCGCTGCTACGGATCCAAGGTGCGCCTCAAGACTTTGTTTGACGATGCTTCGGCGTTTACCGAGGCCGCCAGCCCCGTCTATGGGGAAAAAGATGTCTCGCTTCACTATCGTAGCATTGATCTCCTCTGGCGCCCGGTCGGCTGCCTTGTGCGCTTCGTCGCCGTTATTCATCCGCACCGGGGATGCAGGGTTTTTCTCGCCACCGACCTCTCCCTTCACCCTCTGCAAATCATCGCGCTTTATGGTGTGCGTTTCAAAATCGAAGTCTCCTTCAAACAAGCCGTCCATACCGTGGGAACTTACAGCTATCACTTTTGGATGATGGCCATGACGCCGATTTCCCGGCGCTCAGGCAACCAACACGTCCATTACAAAACCGAACGCTATCGCGAGCAGGTCCGACGCAAAATCCGCGCCTACCATTGTCATCTTCAAACCGGCGTCATTGCGCAAGGACTGCTCCAAATCCTTTCCGTCCTTCACCCGCAGCTCGTCTGGAGTTATTTCGGCTCCTGGATTCGCACCATCCGTCCAGGAATTCCGCCCTCTGAACAAATCGTCTCCATGGCCCTGCGGCACCGCCTGCCCGAATTTCTCGCCGGTGCCGGAAATACCTCTGCCCTCGCGAAATTCATCTCCGAACGTCTCGATCTCGAACGCGCCGAGGGGCTACGCCTAGCCGCATAATTCAGAACACGGTTCTCTCAAGTATATTTATGTGGGTATTTTATCATAATAATATAATTGCGAACAATCGCATCCACCTAACCCCTACAGGCTGGCACTTTGGATGCGACGGTTCTTGGTTGATTTTGATCATCAGTTCTGGGCATCCGGCATGCCGGCCTTTCAGGGCAGGTGATGCGGGACGTTGATATGGTTGCGTTTTTGTCAACAGGCAAAATGGTTTTGCGGATTGT
>JBAWZH010000356.1:0-2131 GCA_037143135.1 bacterium | reverse complement strand
AGACAAACACCTTTCAGTTTGTTAGTTCTGCCAAGCTATGCTTGGCGCACCGAAGTTCACGAAGGAAACCCTTCGACCTTGCTCAGGGCGGGGAGAATGTTGCGGCATTTTTATTTTGGGAGTACCCAAAACCAAAAATTCCGCGTAACTACTCAGGTATTCAGGAGTCAGGAGTCAGAATTCAGAATGGCGGCCTCCGGCAACTTACTATTACTCCGGCCACTAAATAGCAGCGATTCCCGCACGATGCAAAAGGCTTTACCACCCGTTTGGAGTACCCACCTGCGCTAAAGCTACGGCGGGCATGCCAAACTAGAGACACGAAGGCACCCACCTTCGCCAAGGCTACGGCGGGCATGCAGAGAAGATAAGAACCAAGAAGAGAATGTCGCGGCATTTTCGTTCGGGAGTACCCGAGCCAAAAATCCCGCGCCGGTTTCTTGGAAGAATGCAGGAAGAGGGAGGAGACCCTAGCAAAGGCAATACTGCTAACTGGGGTATCCATATAACTGGCGTGGCCACAATATCTGGTGTAGTGCCTTTTCATGGGCT
The DNA here is from genome assembly GCA_037143135.1 of bacterium. Taxonomy (GTDB): domain Bacteria; phylum Verrucomicrobiota; class Kiritimatiellia; order CAIKKV01; family CAITUY01; genus JAABPW01. Next base: position 1,579 of record JBAWZH010000356.1, on the reverse strand, counting down.
ACTCAAAATGAAGATTTACCACCGAGACACAAAGACACAGAGAATGCAAATGTGGCGTTTATTTCGTCCATGGGAGTAAGTATGGGAAATTCTGTAACAATCAAAGATGTCGCTGCGGCCGCAGGGGTATCGGGAGCGACTTGCGCGCCTGTCGGTAGTTTAGTTTACCGATTTGTGTTGATTTCGGTAAGAATATTTACCACTTTAGCGAAATGAGTGTTTTGACCATCATACAGGATGTATTGCTGGAAGCGCAGCGGCAGGAATTAGTCACAGGGATACGGCGGCGCCTTCCGTATCAAATGATTCCTGGCAAAGCCTTTGTGTGCATCGGTGTGCGGCGAGGAGGAAAATCCACACTACTCCATCAGGTCATTGAGGGGCTCCGGCGATCCGGGGTGGGGGCGGAAGACATTCTCTACGTCAACTTCTTTGACGACCGGTTGGACGAGATACGGCACGGCAACCTTAATTTACTGACTGAGGCCTATTATGGGCTTTATCCGGAAAAGAAAGGGCAGAGCGGGTTGCATTGTTTTCTGGACGAGATCCAGATGGTTTCCGGATGGGAGGCGTTTGCAGACCGCTTGCTAAGAGCGGAGAAAATGGCCGTCTATGTGACGGGATCTTCCGCGCGGTTATTGGGGCGCGAGGTCGGGACACAGATGCGGGGACGCGCACTGGCTTGGGAATTGTTCCCTTTTTCCTTTGCGGAATTTCTCGACGCACGGGGAGTCGCTGCGGATCTTCAGGGTCAGCAGGCGCGATTGAGGATCCGCAAGGTGTTCGATGACTACTGGGTATGTGGAGGGTTCCCGGAGGTGTTGAATGCCGAGCCGCAGATCCGGGTCATGATCCACCAGGAGTATTTCAAAACAATGGTTTTCCGCGATGTGGTGGAACGTAATGATGCCCTTCATCCCCGTGCCGTGCGGGATGCCGCGTACCGCCTGCTCAATTCGGCCGCGTCGCTCTATACGGTGAATACGCTGACGGGATATCTCAAATCACTCGGACACAAGGCAAGTAAGACGTTTGTGGGCGATGTCCTGGAATGGCTGGAGGATGCCTACGCGCTTTTTACAGTCAGACTATTCGATGCGTCTCTGAGCCGCCAGCATGCGAACCCGAAGAAGATTTATGCGGTGGATCATGCCCTCGTTCGATCAACGTCCAGCGGAGTGTTGGTGAACAGTGGCCATCTGCTTGAAAACCTGGTGTTTGTGGATGGACGCCGACGCGGGAGGGAGTTGCACTATTACCGCACGGGCGGGGGGCGGGAGGTGGATTTTGTCTGGCGGGCGGACGATGGGGTTCTTGACTTTGTTCAAGTCGCGGAGAGTGCCCCGGAAGGCAGTGTCACGCGCGAGAGGGAACTGGCGGCATTGCGCGAGGCCCTGAGAGAGAAACCTCATAGCCGCGCCTGGCTTGTGACTCGCGATGATGAGGATGTGTCTCTTGCAACGCCAGAGGGGCCGATTCGTGTACTCCCCGTCTGGCGTTACCTCTTGGATGATGGGGCATAGAGGATGTTGCGGCATTTGTATGCGGCGGGCCCTTCGACACACTCAGGGTAAAT
>JBAWZH010000355.1:0-2141 GCA_037143135.1 bacterium | reverse complement strand
CAACCAAAAACTGAACACCGGAAACTCCCCTCCCTCCGTCCATAAAATGCAAGAATATGCACACTGACCCCCAGTTCCCTGACCCCCAGTTCCCGGCAATTTCTTTCGCTGACTGACCCATCGCCCGCTTCAGGTTCTCATTTGAGATTCGGCTTGATCTTTCATTCTGTCGGAAGGATAGGTCTTGACATGGACATCACCGCGATACTGCACGACTGCTCCCTTGATGGGGAGACGGGATACGCTGCAACTTGCGCCGAGTTTCCCGAAGCCAATGGCCAAGGGGAAACTCCGCAGGCTGCCATTGAGAATCTTCGGGAAGCCATCCGGGATATTATTGACTACCGCCGTGACGAGATCCGGAAATTGCTCGTTGCCAGCGACCGCATTGAAGTCATCGCCGCATGAAGCGGGAGGCGCTGTTGTCCCATCTCACCGATAGCGGATGCTGCTTGGAGCGGGAGGGAGCAAGCCACTCGATCTGGAAAAATCCATCAACAGGTGAAATTCAGGCTGTGCCCCGGCATCGCGAGGTCAAGAAATTTACAGCCCGCTCGATCTGCCGCAAACTCGCCATTCCCGTACTAAAAGGGGCCTGATTCTCCACCTCTCGCCTCTCGACTTCTTCACCTTTCAGCTCTCAGGTTTCCCATTTCAAGTTTCTCTTCACTCTCCATTTCTCTTCCTTTCCCTTCCCATCAAATTGCAAAAATATGCACACTGACCCCCAGTTTGCCTTTCCCTTTTCAGTGTTTCCGCTTTTCTTTTCCGGGAAAGGTGCTGGATTTTCGAACCCTTGCAGTTATAATTAAAAAATGATCATCAAAGCGATTGTCCACAAAGCGGATGAGGGGGGATATTGGGCGGAAGTTCCAGCGCTTCCCGGCTGTGTCACCCAGGCGGAGACACGTGAAGAGTTGCAGGCGAACCTTCGTGAGGCTGTCGAATTGTGGCTGGAAGCCGGCGAGCACGAGACCTCGCCCGGCAATGAGGAACAAATTTTGGAACTCGCGGTTTGAAACAGGTCACCGGAAAAGCGCTTGCCCGTGCGGTTCAAGACTTCGGGTGGTCCTGTGTGCGCATCAAAGGCAGCCACCACGTTTTCACCAAAGATGGTCGCTTGGAACACATCGTGATCCCGATACATGGCAACAAACCGCTGAAAATCGGATTGCTGCGTTCATTGATGAAAATCGCCAGCCTCACCGAAGATGATATCTGACCGAGCATCAAATAAAACCAGGCCCTTTAAAATCCATTTCCCCTTTCAATTTTCTCTTCCTCCCCTCCCAGCAAAATGCAAGAATATGCACACTGACTCCCAGTTTCCTACTGACTCCCAGTTTCCTACTGACTCCCAGTTTCCCGGATTGACACGCCGACTCGAAATGATACTTTATCTATCAAATGAAAACGGCAACTGTTGCAGATTTACGGAACAACTTCGCCTCCCTTTCCAAGTGGATCTATGATGGCGCGGCCGTCACGATCACTAAGCGAGGGGTTCCCTTCGCCACCATCACTCCGGTTCGTGCGCGCAAGACAGCCCCGCCAATTGACCGCCTGTCCCGGCTTCGCAAGATGTTTCCAAGCGGCCCCGTCAAGGGAGACGCGCAGGACGTGATGGATTACGACCGGGGGGACACATGACGAGCACCTACATCGACTCTGCTCTTTTCGTGAAGTCTTTCGTTTTTGAACAGGATTCCCCCGCCGCGATCGAAATGATCGAAGCGGTCGGCGAGCCATTCCTGTTCTCGCATCTGCACGAAATCGAGATCCCGAACGCGATCCGCTTGAAACGCTTTCGCGGGGAGATCACGCGGGCACAGGAAACGCTCGCGATCCGGGCTTTTGAGACGGATGTTCACTCCGGGCGGTTTTCCCGTCCGGCTTATGACATCGGCACAGTATTTGGCAGGGCCGAGCATCTTTCCGGGCGACACTCCGGGGATATCGGCACCCGAAGCATGGACCTTTTGCACGTTGCGGCGGCTCTGGAAGCCGGTTGCACTGTCTTTGCATCCTACGATCAACGCCAGCGCAAATGCGCGGCCCTTTCCGGGCTGAAAGTCATCCCTGCGACGCTCCCCTCCTCCAGCATGACCGCAAGCAAAATGTCAAAAGGCAAGGCCTAACCC
>JBAWZH010000354.1:0-2143 GCA_037143135.1 bacterium | reverse complement strand
CCGGTAATCACAACGACACGTTTATTCATATGACGACTCCTTGTTGCCGGATCGAATTTGAACAGAAGGCAGGAAGTTCGCAAAGAAAGAAATGCAGCGCCCCAATTCAGGATTGCGCCGGGGGCGCGTTGCTTCTATTCTTTTGGCCTCATTTTTCAGGAGGACATGACGATGGGTTTGAATGTAGTTCAAAAGATACTGAAGGAACATCTGGTTGGCGGCGAATTGATTGCGGGCCGTGAAATATCAATCCGCATCGACCAAACCCTGACCCAGGATGCCACCGGAACGATGGCCTACCTGCAGTTTGAGGCCATGGGCCTGGATCGCGTCCGTAATGAACTGGCGGTCAGTTATGTGGATCATAATACCATCCAGGTCGGGTTTGAAAATGCGGACGACCACCACTATCTCCAGACCGTGGCCGCAAAGTACGGAATCATTTACTCCAAACCCGGCAATGGCATCTGTCACCAGTTACACCTCGAGCGATTCGGCGCGCCGGGCAAAACCCTTCTGGGGTCCGACTCGCATACGCCAACGGGCGGCGGCATCGGAATGATTGCCATCGGCGCGGGCGGAATCGACGTGGCGGTGGCCATGGGCGGCGGTCCTTTTTATCTCACGGCGCCAAAAGTCGTGAAGGTCACCCTCCAGGGCAAGTTGCGCCCGTGGGTGACGGCCAAGGACGTGATTTTGAAAGTGCTCCAGCAGTTCACCACCAAGGGTAATGTCGGCTGCATGATCGAGTATGCCGGAGCGGGTCTGAAACACTTGTCGGTTCCCGAACGCGCCACGATCACCAATATGGGCGCCGAATGCGGCGTTACCACCTCGGTCTTTCCCAGCGATGAGGTGACCAGGGCCTTCCTGGAGGCACAGGGACGCGGCGAGGTCTGGCGTGAACTCGCAGCCGACCCGGACGCCCTGTATGACAGGGAAGTGACGATCAACCTCTCCAAACTGGAACCCCTGGCCGCCGCGCCGCATTCGCCGGACAACATCGTGACCGTTGCTTCCCTCGCCGGAATGAAAGTGAATCAGGTGCTTATCGGATCCTGCACGAATTCCTCCTATGCCGACCTCAAGACGGTGGCGAAGATCCTGGAAGGACGGACGGCGGATCCGACGGTGAGTCTCGGAGTGGCACCGGGTTCACGGCAGGTGCTGATGATGCTGGCGAAGGACGGCGGAGTGGAGACCCTCCTGTCCGCCGGGGCGCGTCTCCTCGAGAATGCGTGTGGTTTTTGTATCGGAAATTCCCTCTCGCCGGAGACGGATGCCGTGTCGCTGCGTACGAACAACCGCAATTTCGAGGGACGCTCGGGAACGAAAACGGCCAAGGTATTTCTGGTCAGTCCCCCGGTCGCGGCGCTGGCCGCCCTGTACGGTCAGGTGGTGGATCCCTTGAAGATTACCGATATCAAATTTCCGCGGGTGAAAATGCCGAAGGCATTCAAGGTGGATGACACCATGATGGTTCGCCCGTCAGCGAACCCTGATTCCGTGGTCGTTGTCCGAGGCCCCAACATTGGCGAGCCGCCCCGTAATACGCCTTTGCCTGAGTCAATCCGGGGTGTGGCGACGTTGAAGGTGGGCGACAAGATCACCACCGACCACATCATGCCGGCGGGAGCGCGGCTGAAATACCGGTCGAACGTTCCGGCCTATTCTCAATATGTCTTTGAACCCAATGATCCCGGCTTTCCGAAACGGGCGGCGGCGCTCCGCGATGCCGGCAGGCACAACATCATTGTGGGTGGCGAATCTTATGGGCAGGGATCCAGTCGCGAACACGCGGCGCTGTGCCCGATGTATCTGGGCGTGAAGGCCGTCGTGGCGAAGTCCATTGAGCGAATCCATGCCGCCAACCTGGTGAACTTCGGAATCCTGCCGTTGCTGTTCGAGACGACGTCCGATTACGACGCCATCACCCAGGGGGATGAACTCGTCATGAACGGCGTCCGCGAGGCCTTGAAGTCCGGCGCAGAACGCCTGGTGATCCGAAATGTCACCCGTCAGGTGGACGTGCCCGTGAAGGCGGCGCTCACCGGGCGGCAGCGCTTGATCATCCTGGCGGGCGGATTGTTGAATTTTACCAAGGAGAGCAAATCATGAGTTACCAGAAAGTCACTGTGCCGGA
>JBAWZH010000353.1:0-2146 GCA_037143135.1 bacterium | reverse complement strand
GATCTCTCATTCTGACTCCTGAATTCTGAATTCTGACTACCTGAGCAGTAACAATTATGTTTACGAATGCGTTCGATCTTCATCTCTTTACGCACAGTCTATCGCAAGGGTTTCTGATCCGCGGCCCTCTCTTGTTTCGCGGGCAAGCCGTTCCATTCGCATTGATCCGTGAAACGGCGCTGATCACGGTGCGCCGCCGCTTCGATCTTGTTTACGTACGGCGCCAGCGTGACGGAGGGCCAGAGAAACATGTGATTATCGGAGCGACGGACTCCAAGGGATTTTCCATTCAGGAAGAGTTCCACTTCAGGACAGTTCGAGTAAATCTTCACGGGCGTTTCCGCCTGGTCGCGATTCACAAACCGACGACTGGTGATGTACACGAATGGATCCGCGGACCAATTGGCCTTGTACCAATACCAGGCGTCCTTGCGGGTTTGGCGGTCTCGAGTGATCAGGCCCTTGTTGTTCTGGCCCGGCGTGTCCGCCTCCCTGCGTCCGCAGGAAACGTCGAATCCAAGCCAGACGAACTTGCACCAGAGCCACGGCCGCTCTTTCATCGCCAGCCAGTGAACTTCATGCAAATAGGATTGCCACTCTTCCGTGTAATCCATGCACTTGGGTTTCAACGAATGGAAATTGATGCTGGCCCCCGCGCCAAACTCACTCAGCCCGATCGGCAGACCGGGATGTTCCCGACGTCGGTCATCCATCCAGGGGCCGCAATCCGCCGGTTCGCCGCCGTACCAACCTCGATAACTGTTGTAGCCAATCGCATCCAAACCCGCATCCACCGGGTCTCCGCCTTTCGCGGCAATCGTCAAAATGCGACCGGGCGCTTCCCGTTTGGCCAGGGCAATCATCTCCGCCAACAACCCCGTCGGATCCGGGCCCTTGCCCAGGCGCACTTCATTGCCGAGGGCGAGAATGCACGCGCTCGGATGATTGGCCGTCTGTCGGATCAGTTCCCGAAATTGCTGCAACACGTTCGCCGTGTACTCCGCGTTGGTCCTGATAGACGTGTTGACCGAGGTTTCCGTCCACAGCACCAACCCCAACCGGTCACCAGCCGAAAACGTGTAGTCGCCATGCGGATAATGCACGAGTCGCGCCCCCGTGCAGCCCATCTCGACCAGGGATGCCAGGTCATGGTCAATCGCCGCCGATGAAACCGCCCAGACGCCCTCGCCAATTTCCTGGTGGGCGTTGACGCCATGCAAATCATAAACTTTCCCGTTCAACAGAAATCCCTTGTTCGGATCCACCGCCGGTGTTCGAATTCCCACCGCTTGTTCCCAATAATCCGCCGGTTGGCCGTTCACGGTTACGGCCACGCTCAAGCGATACAGATAGGGATCGGTTCGTCCCTGCCAGACGTGCGGATTGAGCACGGCAAACGACAATTCGTGTTGAGCCACGGCGCCGTCCATGTTCACCGCCGTCAACTCATTCACCGCCGGGTTGCCCTCGGCATTCGCAAGTCGCGTCCGAATCATTGCCCGTACCGGTATTCCCTCGTGGTTTCGCAAACGCAAGGTAATCCTGATTTGCGCCCGCTCCGCCGAGGTCTCCGTCGTCGTGAAGGTCACGCCGGGACCGCCGTGATCGAGAAGATCAAGCGATACCTGACCGACGGCGACCAGGCGCACCGGCCGGTACAACCCGCCAAACACCGTGTAATCACCCCAGGCCGGTACGTGCGATTGCTGTGTGCTGTCCACTCGCACCGCCAGCACGTGGGATAGGTTTGGCGCCAGCTTCACCGGCACTCGAAACATCGTAAATCCCCCTTCGTGGGCGCCCACCAACTGGCCGTCCACATATACCTGCGCCGCCAGACTGGCAGCGCCAAATTCGACATACCCATATCTCCCGGCCAACTCGGGCCCGATCTTCAGCGTTCGCCGATACCATCCCACCCTGCGGCCATTGAAATTATGGGGAACGGTTACCGTGGACCAGGAGGAATCATCGAATGCCGGCGCGGCATACGCCTCAGCATCGCCCAATTGAAATCGCCATTCGGCGGCAAGGGGAATCACCGTCCGCCCAGCGTCGTTGGTTTTCGTGTCTGCCATGGTGGAAAAGGTTGTCCCGGACGCAATGGCCAGGGCCAATAGAAGAAGATAAATCATTTGTAGGTTAT
>JBAWZH010000352.1:0-2147 GCA_037143135.1 bacterium | reverse complement strand
GGAGCTCAAAAAAGAGGGAGATCCGAAAAGGATCTCCCTGTCATTTGACCCTAAACCTGGTCCGCGCTTATTTGGCCAGAAGTTTTGCCAGGTCTGCGGCAGAGGCTGCATCCGCAGCATACCCGTCGGCCCCGATTTCATCGCAGAACGCCTGGGTCACCGGCGCACCGCCGATCATGAGTTTCACCTTGCCCGCCAGATCCGACGCCTTCAACGCATCCACCACTTCCTTCATATTCGTCATCGTCGTCGTCAGCAACGCCGACGCCCCGATGAGGCTGGCATTATTGACGCGGGCCACTTCAACGAATTTGGCCGCCTCCACATTGATCCCGGCATCGATAACCTTGAATCCCGCCCCTTCCAGCATCATTCCAACCAAATTCTTGCCGATGTCATGAAGATCGCCTTTGACGGTTCCAATCACAACCACCCCTTTCGGTTCAACCTTGGCCGCGGCCAGGGCCGGCTTGAGAAGTTCCATGCCAGCTTTCATCGCCCGCGCCGCAATCAAAACCTCGGGAACATAGACTTCATTTTTCTTGAACCGCTCTCCAATGATGCTCATCCCCCCCAACAACCCCTTGTTGAGGATATCGCCAGCCGGAATTTTTTCGTCCAGGGCTTTCTGTACCAGGGCTTTGACATCGTTGGCCTTGCCCTTCATCAACAATTCCTTGATCTGTTCCAGTAATGCGCTCATCAAAATAATCTCCTTGTTGTTGTGTTTCGATCTGTCCGCCAAAAGCAACAGTAGGCTATCAAACCGCCCCATGAATAATAGTCAAAAGCGGCTAATAATAAAACAATCTTGCTGTTTACCCGCATTAATTTGATGTCTTTGAATCGTTATGTTGAATTGCGTCCTTGACGATTACCTAACGAAACAAGATATATAGGACATGATTAAACGCCTATTCAGTCATTTTCAAAGTGCTTTCGAGACATGAATAATAGTTCGTTCTTGCCATTATGAGTGTCCTCTCCAGGCGAATTCTGACCGACGTCATCCGGGACTACAACAAGGCCATGGGTGTGCGCCCCTTCTTCATGGATATCAATGGGCAGGTTTCGGCCGATTCGGATCCTTTTGGCAACGCGCCTCCACGAATACGGCGTCTCCGGGTTTATGCCCTTCACGAAAGCATCACGATGGGAAAGCCGTTTTATTTCGAGACCATTCCGGGACTCAGCGGCTGGCTGGTACCGCTTGAAAATCGCCGGATCATCCACGGAGCCCTGATCGGAGGAGACGTCATATCAACGGACACGATCATAACCACCGATGAGTATCTCACTAATCTGGTGTCTGCGGGACTGTCCCTGCCCTTGGCGCGAAAATACCTGGCCTCCCGTCCTGCCCTGTCTCCGGAGGCCCTGTCTGAAGCCGCCGCCCTTCTTGAAAAGACCTTTTACCAGATCAGCGGCTGGAAAGCCGTTCAGATGCAGGAGAACCGGTTGCGTCTGATGCAGCAACAACAACTTGCGGAAGCCATTGACGACCAACGCCGAAGGGGGGGTGCCTCCGCCTATCCTTTCGAGAAGGAGCGCATTCTCCTGTCTCATATCCGGGCTGGCGATCAGGCTGGAGCCCGGCAGGTTCTTAATGAAATGCTGGGCGCCATGTACCTGACGTCCCCGAAGTTGATTGTGTTGCGTGCCCGAGCCATCGAAATGATGGGATACCTGACGCGAACGGCCGTCGAGGATAGCCCGGTCATGGAATCCCTGATTGAGCGAAACCACAAGTGGATGGAACGATTGATCCAGGCGCGGGACTTCGAGGATCTCTCGCGCGTGCTGACGGAGGCGCTGAACGACTTTATTGAGGGAATCTATATCCATGGATTCAACCGCTCCAACACCCATGTCAGCCAGGCCTTGGACTACATTACCGAGAACTTTGCCAAACCGATCTCTCTGGATCAGGTCGCGCAGAAAGTCGGGTTAAGCGCCTATCGACTGGCCCATCTTGTCAAGGCCCACACTGGCAAGACCCTTCTGCAGATCATTCTCCATACACGGATCCAGACGGCGCGACAACTCCTTGAAAACACCGAGAAATCCTGCACCGACATCGCTTACGAGGTCGGGTTTAATGACCAGAGTTACTTTATCAAGCACTTCAAACGACTTGTCGGCATCAC
>JBAWZH010000351.1:0-2149 GCA_037143135.1 bacterium | reverse complement strand
GGGTCAGGGTGTCTTGGGGGTGACCAGGATGTTCTTTTCCCAGAGGCCCTTCAGAATGGTGCCGTCACGGGAGGTGTGGGTTCCCTCTCCATGCATCATGTCGTTCTGCCAGGCGCCGTCATAAAGATCCCCTCCCTCGAATTTAAAGGATCCCTGTCCCGCAACCAGATGGCCCTGGCTCCAGGTGCCCTGGATATGGCCGGCGTTGACAAAGGAGTAACGACCCGGGCCGTCCATCAAATCGGCCTTCCACTCCCCTTCATACCGATCCCCGTTGGCAAGGAGTTCTTCGCCATGTCCCGCCCGCTGGCCGGCCTTCCACTCGCCGTCATATTGGCCTCCGCTGGCCAGAATCAACTTGCCCTTGCCATCCCGGAGTTCATTGAGGAACTGGCCGGTGTAACGGGATCCATTGGCAAAGACGATCTGTCCCTCATAGCGAATGGTTGAGGAGGGCGGTTGCCCGGAGTAGCGGGCGCCATTTCGGAATGGGATGGTTATAGGCAAACTGTCCTTCAGGCCGACCGCTGGCGAGAGGGGTTGCAGGGCCTTGATGACTTCGGTGGAGTTCAGTTCCGTGGCAAGGGCCAGGGGTGTCTTGCCATTACTGTCTGCAAGAGAGGCGTCGGCGCCATGTTTGAGCAGGAGGGTGGCAATGGCCCCTGCATTCGTATAGGCCGCACAGTGGAGCGGAGTGAACCCGTTTGTGGCCTTCGCATTGATATTGGCGCCGGCCTTGATCATGAACACGCACAGGTCAAAATTCCGGTTGAAACTGGCCCAGTGCAGGACGGACGATCCCTTGGCCGTAACGGCGTTGACCTTGGCTCCTTTGCTCACAAGATATTCAGCCACCTCGGCGAAATTCTTGTTCACGGCGTAGTGCAGGGGCGTCAGACCGCCCTCCGTCGCCTGGTTCACATCCGCGCCAGCCATGACCAGTGTCTTGACAATGTCCAGTTCACCCCTTACGGCCGCCAAAATCAAGGCCGTTGCCCCGTCGCTGTCCCGCTCATTGAGGATGGGCGCTGGCGCGCCCTTGATGAGTTGTCGGATCCTGGCAAGATCATTACCTATGACGGCTTCATGAAGAGGGGCGGAATTTACGGCGCCGGATAAACCCGCGAGAAATACGAAGGTCAGGGCAAGGTGTCTCATGGTTATCCTCAGTTCTGTTTCATTTTCAATAAAACTCTTTCTCGACAAGACGAACGACTAAGATAAGACTATGACTTGGGAAATGCAAGGCAGGGAGCAATCGTGATAGCCATTGTTGACTATAAAGCCGGAAATTTGACCAGTGTGAAACTGGGTTTTGAGGCCATCGGAGTTCAGGCGACCATTACGGATCGCCCGGATGTCATTCTTCAGTCGGATCGGGTCGTCTTCCCGGGTGTCGGCGCGGCGGGCGCCTCGATGTGCCACCTCCGTGAACTGGGGTTGGTGGACGTGTTGAGGGCTGTGGTCGCGAGGGGGACTCCGTTTCTTGGCATCTGCGTGGGCATGCAGGTTCTGTTCGACCGATCCGAGGAGGATGGCGGAACGTCCACGCTCGGTTTCATTCCCGGCGAGGTGAAGTTGTTCAACCCGACAAACCCCTCCGACAAGGTTCCCCAGATCGGATGGAATGCCGTACGGCTTCAGCGTCCGCATCCGGTTTTTGCCGGGGTTGAAAACGAGACGGAGTTCTACTTTGTCCACAGTTACTATCCGGTGACAACGAATCCGGCGGATCGCCTGGGAGTCACCGATTATGCGGGAGTGGACTTCACATCAATCGTCGGGCGCGGAAATTTGGTGGCCACCCAGTTTCATATCGAGAAGTCTGGCCGGATTGGCCTGAAAGTGTTTGAAAATTTCAGCCGGTGGGACGGACAATGCTGACAAAACGAATCATTCCCTGCCTGGATGTGCGGAACAAAAAAGTCACCAAGGGCGTCAAGTTCCAGAACAACGTTGAACTGGGCGATGCGGTGGCGCTGGCCTCGAAGTATTACGATGAAGGCTGTGATGAGTTGGTGTTCTATGACATTACCGCCTCTGCGGAACGGCGCCCGATTGATATTGAGATGGTGCGGGAGGTGGCCCGCGCCATCCATATCCCGTTCGCCGTGGGCGGCGGCATTTCAAACTTGGCGGACATGTCGCG
>JBAWZH010000350.1:0-2151 GCA_037143135.1 bacterium | reverse complement strand
CTTCAGGCGGACGGTCTTGTCTTGAACCTGGGATCCCGATGGAGTCTGACCCCGAAAGGGTATTCCCTGGCCGATCACGTGGCTGTTGAACTGATGCCCTGATTTTGATAAGAGCAATACCTTCATGAAGTTTCATGCCCAATGGGAAGCCAGTATATTTGAACTGATCCGACGCACCTCTGTCGATCTTCCTTCCGATGTTGAGCAGGCCTTGCGTCGCTCGTGCAAGGGAGAGAAAAAGAACAGCCGGGCGCGGTGGGTTCTGGAGAGTCTGTTGGAGAACATTCAGAGGTCGCGGGAGAATGATGCCCCGCTCTGCCAGGATACAGGCACTCTTATTTTCTATTTCCAGGTTCCGGTGGGGTTCGATACGAATTTCCTCGTCTCGGCAACTCGGATTGCCGTGGCCCGCGCCACCCGTCTCGGATATCTGAGACAAAATACAATTGATTCACTGACGGGGACGCCCTGCGAAACCAATGTTGCCCACGGGGCGCCGGTCTTCTTTTTTGAGCAATGCGCCCGAACTACCGTGGATGTCCGCCTGGTTATGAAAGGCGGCGGGTGTGAAAATGTCGGGCGTCAGTATAGTCTTCCGGATGCTGCGGTGGGTGCGGCCCGTGATATGGAAGGGGTGCGTCGCTGCGTGCTTGATGCCGTCATTGCGGCTCAGGGAAACGGTTGCGCTCCAGGCATACTGGGAGTCTGTATCGGAGGGGATCGGGCGACCGGTTATGAGTGTTCCAAGACCCAGTTCCTGCGCAAATTGGATGATCGCTCGGCGGTCAAGATTCTGGGGCGGCTGGAAGACCGGCTGATGAAGGAGTCGAAACTTCTCGAAATCGGGCCCATGGGCCTGGGTGGAAGCACATCACTGTTGGGCGTCAAGATCGGCACACTTAGTCGTGTTCCGGCGTCATTTTTTGTCACGGTGTCTTATATGTGCTGGGCTCTGCGGCGACGGGGCGCGTTGATGACGGATCGGGGAGGGTTCAAGAAATGGCTGTACTAAGGGAACGTCGCGTTAATTATCCCTTCACTCCGGAACAGATCGGATCCCTGCGGGTTGGCCAGTTTGTCCTGGTGAGTGGTCTCGTTTTCACGGCGCGCGACCGGCTCCATAAGTTTCTCTTTGACGGCGGCAAGAGTCCCGTCGATCTGAAGAATGCAGCCCTCTATCACTGTGGGCCGGTCGTCGTCCGCAAAGATGGCCGGTGGGTGGTCTGTGCCGCAGGGCCAACCACATCGGCACGTGAGGAACCTTATCTTCCGCGTATTATCAGGGATCATGGGGTGCGCGCATTCATCGGCAAGGGCATGATGGGGAAGGTCACGGAGGCGGCGTGCAAGGCGGGCGGTTGCGTCTATCTTCATGCCGTCGGAGGGGCCGCCCAGGTTCTGGCCGGCAAGGTTATTTCGGTGAAGGGCGTTCACTTTGCGGAGGAATTTGGAATGGCCGAAGCCATGTGGATCATGGAACTTAAGGATTTTCCCGTTATTGTCGCCATTGATTCGAAGGGGCGAAGTTTGCTGCGCGGGATTCAGGCAACCTCCCGTCGTATCGGGAAAAAATTAATCGAGACAGCCGACCCCTTCGTGCCCTGACAGAGCGAGGATCCGACTATGCGCATCGTTTTCATGGGGTCTGCAGGTTTTGCCTGTCCTTGCCTTGAACGAGTGATCTCCTCGGGCCGGGATGAGGTTGTGGCGGTGGTGACTCAGCCGGATCGCCCCAAGGGCCGAAACCTGGAGCGGACACCTTGTCCTGTTAAGTATTACCTGGGAAGTCGCCAGACTCCCGTGCTGACGCCGGATCGCGTGAACTCGCCTGAAAGTCTGACCGAACTGAAATCCCTGTCGCCCGACCTCATTGTCGTGGTCGCGTATGGACAGTTGCTTAAGCCGGCCCTTCTGGCCATCCCGCCGCTGGGTTGCATCAATGTTCATGGTTCGCTTCTACCCCGCTATCGGGGCGCTGCACCCATCCAGTGGGCGGTTGCCAACGGGGATGCTGTATCGGGTGTGACGACGATGGTCATGAATGAGGGGATGGATACGGGCGACGTCATTCTGACGCGTGAGATTCCGATTGATGCCCGGGAGACGGGCGGAAGTCTTCACGACAAACTGGCGCTGGTTGGCGCTGAATTG
>JBAWZH010000349.1:0-2169 GCA_037143135.1 bacterium | reverse complement strand
ATTACGATTACGACAAACCCCTACGGAGTTCATATGCGCCCCTGGGCCCGTTGAGGAGAAACGGGAACACCCTTGATTCTGGTTATAAACACGGGTATTTTGAGTGCCTACACAACCTGAAGGAGTATCGGCATGGATGTTCAGAACTTGTTTGCGGAACGCATTGGCGGGGTGAAATTCGGAACCACCAATGAACTCTATAAGTTTGAAAAAATCAAACGCGCCAAAGCGGCCGCACGGGCAGCTCGGCCAAACGTGGAGTTATTGGACTTTGGCGTGGGTGAACCCGACCAGATCGCCCCGAAACCGATCCGCAAGGCTCTGAAACTCGCCGTGGATGATCCAGCCAACCGCGGTTATTCCGACAATGGCATCCGTGAGTTCAAACTGGCGGCAGCCGACTATATGGCCAAGTTTTTCGGTGTCACCGATCTGAACCCCGATACGGATATCTGCCACAGCATCGGCTCCAAGCCGGCCCTGGCCATGTTGCCGCTCTGTTTCATCAATCCCGGCGACGTGGCGCTGGTAACCGTCCCAGGCTACCCGGTTCTCGCCACCCACACCCGATATCTTGGCGGGGACGTGGTCAAGATCCCCCTGAAGAAGGAGAATAAATTCTATCCCGATCTTGACGCCATTGACCCCGGTGTGGCGAATCGCGCCAAGTTGTTCTATGTCAATTATCCAAACAACCCGACCGGCGCGGCGCCGACTGAAGAACTGTTCGACAAACTGATTGCCTTTGCGAAACAACATAACATCCTGATCGTGCAGGATGCGGCCTACGCCACGCTGGTGTACGGGCAACCGCTGTCGATCCTGAGTCGTCCGGGCGGCAAAGAGGTGGCCATTGAACTGCATTCCATGAGCAAGAGTTACAACATGACCGGATGGCGCCTGGGTTTTGTGGCGGGTGCGCCGCGGATCGTTCAGGCCTATGCCGAGGTGAAGGACAACGTGGATTCAGGCCAATTCAAGGCCATCCAGTTGGCCGCCTGTGCGGGCGTGGCGGATAGAGCGCTGGCCGATAAGATAAAGAAACACTATGAGCGGCGCCTCAAGAAGATGGTCAAGGCGCTTAAAGCCGTCGGATTCAAGGCAAAAATGCCGGGCGGCACCTTCTATCTGTATGTTCCGGCCCCCAAGGGCGCGGGTTCAACCGCGTTCAACACGGCGGAAGACGCCTCGCAGTTCCTGATTCGCGAGTCCTCCATCTCCACGGTACCATGGGATGATGTGGGTTCCTTCCTGCGTTTCTCCGCAACCTTCGAGTCGAAGGACAAGCAGGACGACGACCGGGTGATAACGGAACTGGGAGAGCGCCTGATGAAGGCGAATCTGAGGTTCTGATTTGAAGCGATCCCGAACCGGGGGTGCGATTTCACTTTGTTGCAATCGCACCCCACTGGAGTTGGGGCATGCGAAAATGATTGATAAAGTAATAACATAGTGATTACATTGCTTTTATGAAAGCGACGCTGATACCGATTGGAAACTCCCGAGGGGTAAGGATTCCAAAACCGTTTATTGAGCAATGCGGCTTGTCCGAGCAAGTCGAGATTGATGTGCGGGATCATGTGATCTTGATCCATTCGCCCCGCCATCCCCGAGCGGGTTGGGATAAGGTTTTCACGCGGATGTCACGCCTAGGTGACGACAAGTTGCTGGATTCTCAGAACACCACCACACAATGGGATACCGAGGAGTGGCAATGGAAGTAAACAGGTTTGATGTTTTCCTCGTTTCCCTTGATCCGACCTTGGGCCATGAGATCAAGAAGACACGTCCTTGTGTCATCGTCTCGCCCGATGAGATGAACCGTCACATTGGCACTGTGATTGTCGCCCCCATGACGAGCCGGGGGCGAGATTATCCCACCCGGGTGAATTGCACATTCCAGAAAGTGAATGGGCAGGTAGTCCTCGATCAGATCCGGACCGTCGACAAGATAAGGCTGGTCAAGCGACTTGGCTCGCTAACGCCAACTGTTGCTGATCAAATGATGGCTGTTCTGACCGAAATGTTTCAAAAATGATCCGGCCCCGCGCGCGACGGCGAGTACGCCGCGCATGAAGGCCGCCGGGGCAGATTGATCAGCATCTACAAGAAGGCGCTTGAAACAGCACGTGAAGACCAGATGAAATCCATCCTTGCCCTGAAACAACG
>JBAWZH010000348.1:0-2197 GCA_037143135.1 bacterium | reverse complement strand
ATCGGTGTCGTCGTACTAACCCGGAAGGAGGGTCAGCCATGATGATCGGCCTGAATCATTACCTGGCAGTCAGCGCCATTCTTTTCGGATTGGGACTCGCCTGTATCCTGGTTCGTAGAGATATCCTGTTGATTCTGATGGGGTTGGAGATGAACCTGAATGCCGCCAATCTGGCGCTCGTTGCTTTTTCGCGGTTTGGGCATGGCGCCACAGGACAAGTGATGACGTTTTTTGTGATGGCCATTGCGGCGGCCGAGGCTGCCATCGGATTGGCCATCGTGGTGGCGCTGTTTCGTAAGGGGAAATCCACACGGGTGAACGAATTCAGGACGCTAAGGGGTTGAATGCCGACCATTGAACACATAACCTGGATCCTGCTCTTCAGTCCGCTCGTCGCGGCGCTCGGGATCCTTCTGTTCACGCGGCGCGCGCCGACAGTGAGCGCGGCGGTGTCGATCGGGGCGGCGCTGGTCAGTTTTGCGGCCTCGGTGAAACTGTTTCTCGTGGTCGCCGGTGGAACGGGCGTGGTGATTGCCCCGCATATTTGGCTCTCGGTCGGGACGTTCACCGTGGAGTGGGGGGCGGTGGTGGACCGGTTGAGCGTGCTCATGCTGCTCGTGGTGACCGGCGTCGGTTCCGCCATTCAGATCTACTCTGTGGGCTACATGAAGGGGGATTCCGGGATATCCAGGTACTTCGCCTATATGTCGTTGTTCACGTTTTCGATGCTGGGCGTGGTCCTTTCCCCGAATTTCATTCAGATGTTCATGTTCTGGGAACTGGTTGGCGTTTCCTCCTATCTGCTGATCGGATTCTGGTTTGAGCGGCCTGCCGCAGCGGCCGCAGGGCAGAAGGCCTTCATTGTAAACCGCATCGGCGATGCCGGTCTGATCCTAGGAATCCTGACGATATGGGCTTGTGCGGGAACGTTTGATTTTGCCGAATTGGCTGGACAGTGGCAGGGACTCGGGCTGACCCCGCTGATCCTCGCCGCCGCTGCGGGTTTGGTGTTCTGTGGTGCGGCGGGGAAAAGTGCGCAAGTGCCCCTGCATGTCTGGCTGCCTGACGCCATGGAGGGCCCCACGCCGGTGAGTGCGCTCATCCATGCCGCCACCATGGTCGCCGCCGGCGTCTATATGCTGTGCCGGGTGTCATGGCTGATCACCGCGAGTCCGATGGTCATGACCGGTATTGCCTGGATCGGCGGGGTGACGGCCCTTATGGCGGCCCTCATCGCCTTGACGCAGTCCGACATCAAGCGCATCCTGGCCTACTCCACTTTATCGCAATTGGGGTATATGATGATGGCTGTCGGCCTTGGCGGGTCAACTGAAGCCATGTTCCATCTGACAACCCACGCGTTTTTCAAGGCGTTGCTATTCCTGTCGGCAGGCAGTGTGATTATGGCCCTGCATCATGAACAGGACATTTGGAAGATGGGTGGCTTGAGGAAGCGGATGCCGCTGACGTTCGGCGCCTTTCTGATTGGAACCCTGGCGTTGGGTGGCATCTGGCCCTTGAGCGGGTATTACAGTAAGGATGAGATTCTTCTGCTGGCCCTGGAGCAGAACACGGCCCTTCTGGTGGTGGGGTTAGTCACGGCTTTTCTGACGGCATTGTATATGGGCCGGTTGCTGTGGGTGGTCTTCTTCGGCGAAGCACGGGATCGCCGATTGGCTGGACATGCGGGAGAGTCTCCATGGGTGGTGACCTTGCCCCTGGTTTTTCTGGCTGTGTTATCCGTTGTCGGCGGGTGGTATGCCGAAGTGCCCCGGTTTCTCAGTCCTGAATATCATGCCGTGGCGTATTCGGATAAAGTCATGGCGGGTTTTCTGGCGGTTCCCGTGATTGGTTTTCTTCTTGCCTGGAGGGTGTACGGGAAAGCCCCGGCTGATGACGCGGTGTTGCGGAAGGGATTCGGGCCGTGTTATCGCCTGATGGAGAGCAAGTTCTATTTTGATGAGTGCTACGGGTGGCTGATCGAAAATGTTCAGGGCGGAGCGGCCCTCGTGTGTGAGACGTTTGACAGATGGATCATCTGCGGGGCGGGTGTTGGCGGATTGACGGGAACGGCCCGGATGCTGGGCTGGGCTGTGAGGACAGTTCAATCCGGCGATCTCCGGTTCACTCTCTTTGTCACAGGTGCAGGAGTCGTGGCGCTGTTGCTCTGGTTGTTGGCGGGTTGAGATATGGATAC
>JBAWZH010000347.1:0-2200 GCA_037143135.1 bacterium | reverse complement strand
GTTACCGGCGATGGAGGCGATGGGGATCCATTTCCTGATGAATGAGCATGTGATGCTACAACGCGGGGCGGCTCGACTGTGCCTGGCCGGTGTGGATGACATCCATTTTTATGAAACGGACAATATTCAGAATGCGGCGGCGCATCTGGATCATGGCGTGCCGGCGATTCTGCTGTCCCACTCTCCGGAGATATATCGAAAGGCCGCCGCCTGCGGGTTTGACGTCGTGTTGTGCGGACATACCCATGGCGGCCAGATTTGCCTGCCGGGGGGAATTCCACTGCTCATGAATGCCAGGGCGCCCCTGAAGATGTCGCGCGGTTCCTGGGAGTATCACGGGATGAAGGGCTACACCTCGGTCGGCACGGGGTCTTCCGGACTGGATGTCCGTTTCAACTGTCCGCCCGAGGTCATCCTCCATCGACTGGTCTGTTCTACTCCAAATCCGTCCGAGGCTTGAAGAACCGATCCTGGATTTTCTCCATGTAGAGATAAATGCCGGGAGTTACGAACAGGGTGATGATCTGGGCAAAGATCATTCCGCCGACCACGACGAGTCCGAGCGGGATACGGCTGGAGGCGTCAGCCCCGTACCCCAGCGCGATCGGCATGGTCCCCAGGATCGCGCACATGCCCGTCATGAGAATCGGGCGGAACCGGACGATACAAGCGCTGTGGATGGCGTCATAACTGTTCATGCCCTCGGCTTTTCTCTGGAGGGCGAAGTCCACCATCAGAATGCCGTTCTTGGTGATCAGGCCAAGCAGGACGAACACCCCGATGTAGGCGTACAGTGAAAGTTGGCTGCCGAACACAAAGAGGGTCAGGAACCCGCCGAATATCGCCACAGGCAGGGTGGTGAGAATGGTGAAGGGGTGGATGTAACTCTCGTAGAGAATTCCCAGCACGATGTATTTCAGGAAGATGGCAATCAGCAGAAGAATGCCCAGACTGGCGATCGACTTCTTGAATTCCAGGGCGTCGCCGACAAACCGGCCATGCACACCCGCAGGCATCAGTTTCTCCGCCCTCTTCTGAACCTCGTCGGTTACGATCCCAAGCGGGACACCCGGCCAGGCGCTGAACGAAACGGTGGCGACCTCATGCTGTTGAGCATGGGGCACATTCTGAGGTCCCGCATCCTCTGTCCAGTGGATGACGGATTTCATGGGGATCAGCGCCCCCTGCGCGGAACGAAGGTAGAGGAGAGCCAGGTTATCAGGCAGACGCTGGTTGGATTTCTCAATTTCGGGGATCACCTGATACTGGTCCTGATCCGTTGTGAATTGTGTTACGTACCCGCCGGCAAAGGCCAGGGCCAAAGCCCGCTCCATGGAACTTGCCGGGATACCCAGCGCCGAGGCGCGATTCCTGTCGAGCGTGACATTCAGGCGGGGCATCGTCAACTTGACACTGTTCTGGAAGGCGAAGGGAATCAGGAAAGGAATCGTTCTCAGTTCCTTTTCGAGTTCCAAACCCGCCTGGTAGACCGTGTCACGATCCAACCCAGTCAACATGTAACTATAGTCGGCGCCCCCTGCGGTCGGATCGCCTCCAGAACTGATTTTCAGCACCGGCATGGCTTTCAAACCGACAATTCCATCGGGAATGGCCGAAAGTTCCATCATGAACTTCATGGCGATCTGGTCAATAGGGGCCCGCTCCCTGGGCGGTTTCAGACGGATGAAGACGAAGCCCATGCTTTGATCAGCGCCGGGCATGAACCCGGTCACGCTTCCCACCTTCGTCACGTTGGGATCTTTTTTGACGATCGATGTGACCTTGGCCTGATAGGCCTGCATTTGCTCCGTGGAGGCGCCCTGCGGCATGAGCATGGCTCCGAAGATGAAACTGCTGTCACCCGGCGGAAGAAAGGCCTTTGGCAGAAGGAAGTAGAGCACGATGGCCCCAATGATACAGAACGCCCACGAGACGAGAGCCAGCCATTTGTGGCGCAACTGGAAGTGAAGCGCCCGTCCGTACAACCGCACCATTCCTGCGATAAATCCGGTAATCCAACGTTGAACACGATTGGGTTCCTTCTCGTGATGCAAGATGCGGGCGCACATCATGGGTGACAGAGTCAGAGCCAGAATGGTGGAGACAATGATGGCGAATATAACCGTCAGGGAGAATTCCCGCAGGTTGCGCCCCACGGCGCCGGTCATGAAGACCAGGGGCAGGAACACGATGATCAGCG
>JBAWZH010000346.1:0-2203 GCA_037143135.1 bacterium | reverse complement strand
CCTTCACGCCCCGGCCACGCTCGCCGATTTCTTCCGCATGGCGACCTTTGCAGTTTTTCGGGCGAACATTTGGCGTAACGGGGGGAATAGGGTCATGCCGCGCTCATGCCGGGCTTCGGCGCCGGCCGTCGTCAGGCCCTGCCGTCGGGCGATATCCCGGTAAGTCAGGCCGAGAACTCGCATGCACACCACATCGCGAACGTCCTGGGGGAGTGCCATCAGGTGCCGGACAAATTCTGCCAGGACAGAAACCGGCATCACATCTTCGCGCTCATCGTCAATCGAAGGTGCGGCGACTTCCAGTGGATCCGCCCTGTCTTCTGCATCAGATTCCAGGGTGTGGAGTGATGCGTCCTCCAACTTGCACTTGGCGCAGGGGGTCTCCGCGTAGGGAGTGACGGCATACCGCCCGCTCTCAACAACTTTCCGATGGTCACAACGATAGCATTCCATAACCGTTTTCCTCCTTCTGCCAACTTCACTGCCCACTGTCTACAGTCCACCGTCCCCCGACTCGTACCGCCCAGACCCACACAAGGCCGGGGAACTCGACGCGCACCTGGTCAAACGCCAACCTTGCCCGCTGCTGACTGTGCAGGGCGTACCCGCCCTTGCACTCGTGACACTGGCTCGGCCGCCCGTCGGTGAACACCACCCAGTCCGGAGTGTACCGGTGTCCATTCGCCATCCGGAAGGTCACGGCTTCATAACGGGCATCCAGTCCCCGCAGGTGCCGTCGCTGGTAGTCAACCTCGGTCTTGTTCGGCCCTTTGCTTTTTCGGCCACCGTTCGGGGCGTGAGAGGGCTTCCTCACTTCTGGATTCTGACTCCTGACTTCCATGCCCTCCATAGCCTTGGCGAAGGAGGGTGGATTCCGTTCTCCCGCAATCTGCGCCCGTACTTGCGCCTGGAGTCGGGGCGGCAGGTCTTCAATCCTCATTCCCATGATTTCCCCTTTTCCACATTTCACATCTCGCCTTACGCCTTACGCTTTACGCGTTTCGCGCCCCCCCTGACTAATCAAACTCATACTCAAAGCGATGTGTACCCGATTGGGTCGTGATCGGGTTGTGATCGGGTGGCGATCGGGTGGCGATTGCCACCCCATCGCCTTGCGTTTCCGATTTTTCCCGCCTTAGAACACATCTCTCGATAGGCTTTCTGATCCGCCCGACAGGACAACAGTTTGTCGTTGTAGAGTCGCCCGTTTTCCAGTCTGAAGCACCGGAGAATCTTGGCTTTGAACTTCGGCCAGTCATCGTGACATCGCGACCATGCCGCCAAAACGTCATCGTCATCGGGCAACCCGCAATCGTCCTCATTCCAGGCGCGGCACAGGAGCAGCCAATACGCCCCGAACTCGGCATTCGACATCGAGGCAACCCGTCCGCTCCCGAGCAGGTTGTTCACATAGCAGGGGAAAGTAGGTGATTTCATGACGTTTCCTCCCCGCAGATTCTGATTTCTTGTCCCGTTCTCACACATCCCTCCATTCCGCCTGGGCCCACTGCGCGTCAACCATGGCGCGGGTGGCCCCGGCCTTGAACCAATCCCTCAAATCCTTGTGGCGGCAGGGGGTCACCATGCAAACGCTGATCTTCGCGGCCTGCAGCACATCGCCGAGCTTCCGTGCCCCGGCGATCCCGGGGCCGTCATCATCGGCGCAAAGTGTCACCTTCTTGATCCCGAGTCGCCGACACGTGTCCACCACGTGCCGCTCGCACCCGGAACACGACGGCCGGCCAATCGGGTAGAACCCCAGGGCGAGCGCCGCCGCCGCATCGGTCGGCCCCTCGCAGATAACCGGCTTGGCCTCCGGGTCATGATAGGCCGGAAGAAACACACCGGCCCGGCTGCCAGTGACGGCGCGCTTTGTGCCGTCCCGGTTCCGCGTCCGGATCCCGCAGATCTCACCGGTACCGTCGTACATGGGGAAGGCGAGCATGGTGCCAAGGTGGCAGCCCCCCATGATGTCCAGGGTTTCGATGGGGAGTCCAAGGCGGGTCGCCCAGGACTCCATCTTGTCCCAGGTGATCACGCGCCGGACCGCCTGCCACCAGCGGTCGGCATCGAAGTCCGGCGGCTCATAACCACTCGCCGGGGCGGCGCGGGGTGGGGGGCTGGCGCCCGTGGCATTGTGGATCCACCCGCCATTCTTTGCGGGCATATCGGAGGCAACACGCATACAACACACGGCCCCTTC
>JBAWZH010000345.1:0-2221 GCA_037143135.1 bacterium | reverse complement strand
CTCCCATGAAACCCGCTCTTTGGAAACGAATACCAATGACGAATCTACTGAAACAACTCCTGTTGATTTGCAGCGTCGTCGTCGCTCGGGGAATCCCTGCCGGAATGGCGGATGACACCAATGCCCTTCGTCACTCTTTTATTTCCCCCCCATCCTCCTCCGGCCCGGAAACATATTGGATGTGGATGGACGGTAATATCACGAAGGAGGGAATTACCGCCGATTTGGAAGCCATGAAAAGGGTCGGTCTTCGTGGTGCCATGATCAACGACATCAGCTACACCGTTCCCCCCGGCAAAGTGAAGACTTTTAGCCCGGAATGGTATGATTTGATTCAATTCGCGATCCGCGAAGCGGCGCGACTTGGGCTGAAAATCGGCATCTATAATTGTTCTGGTTATACCAGCAGCGGCGGCCCCTGGGTCACGCCGGAACACTCGATGCAATTTGTCTCCACGAGTGAGAAAAAGTTCAAGGGCCCGCTTCACATCTCGGAAGTCCTGCCGCAGCCGCCGACCGCGCGTGATTTTTATCGGGATATTTCTGTTCTCGCCTTTCCGACGCCTGTTGCCGAGCGGGTCAAAATAACCGACATCGCCCCAACGATCACGTCCAGTGCGGAAGGTTTTGATGGTGGCAAAATCACGGATGGAAATAAAGGAACGAACGTGACCTTTCCACTGCCTGGCAAAGAAAAACCTCAATACGTCCAGTTTGAATTTGCCCAACCTTTTACTACGCGCACGGTGGTCATCGTGCCAGGGGCCTGGAACTTTGGCACCGGGGGGGAGATCCAGGTTTCCGATGACGGGAAAACCTTCCATTCCGTAAAACCTTTCACGGTTCCGTTTGGCGAAACTTTATACGCCACGATCCCACCCACTACGTCCCGCTTCTATCGAATCCTGTTCAACAGTTACTACAATCACCTGGCTCCGCGCGACACAACGACTCCGCTGCCCATCGCGGAGATTGATCTCCGTGGCACGCAGTTGATGGATGACTTCAAGGCGAAAGGCGCTTATGTGAGGGGGGGATTGTGGCCGGCCCCATCCTATACCGTTCCCAGCGAAATCACGGTGGACAAGGGAGGGATTCTCAATCTGACCGATCACATGGACAAATCCGGCAAGCTCGATTGGAACGCACCGGAGGGGGATTGGACGATCCTGCGGATCGGCCATACTTCCACGGGCTCGGAAAACCACCCGTGTCTCCCCGAAGGCAGAGGGCCTGAGGTCGATAAACTGAGCCGCGAAGCCCTCCAGAAATTCTGGGACGACGGCCTGATCTCCAAGGTCATCGCGCAATCCGGCCCTCTGGCGGGAAAGACATTCGATCTCACCCACATTGACAGTTGGGAAGTCGGTTCCCAAAACTGGACTCCCGCGTTCCGCGAAGAGTTTCAAAAGCGCTGCGGTTACAATCTGCTTCCCTGGCTCCCGACCTTGACCGGACGATTTGTTGGCAGTGCCGAAGAATCGGAACGCTTTTTGTGGGATTACCGGAGAACCATCGCCGAGCTCTTGGCAGAAAATTACATTGGTGGCATGGCGGAATTGGCCCACAAGTCCGGACTGGACCTCTCCCTCGAGCCTTATGGGAACGGCCCTTTTGACGAGCTGCTGAGCGGCGGAAAAGCGGACAAGCCCATGGCCGAGTTTTGGACTCCTGACGTGCCTCCCCGGGGAATCTTCCTCGGACCTTCCTCTGCCGCCCACGTGTATGGCAAACAAGTCATCGGCGCGGAAGCGTTCACTTCGACCACTAAAAACGGACGCTGGCAGCAGAGCCCGGAACTCTTGAAACCACTGGGTGACACCGCTTTTGTTTACGGCATCAATCAACTGATCTTTCACCGTTACGCACTCCAGCCGTGGCTGAACCGCTGGCCGGGAATGACGATGGGGCCCTGGGGATCCAATCTGGAGCGGACCAACACATGGTGGGAACAAGGCAAAGCGTGGATCACCTATTTGACGCGTTGCCAGCACTTGCTGCGGCAGGGGAAATTTGTGGCTGACATCCTCTTTTTTACGGGCGAAGGATCGCCCAATGGGGGCGGATCTCCGGAGATCGCCGGCTACAACTCGGACGTCTGCAACGCCGATGTGATTCTGAACCGCCTCTCCGTAAAGGACGGGAAACTCGTTCTTCCCGATGGCCTGTCGTATCGAGTCCTTGTGTTATCGGGGGAGAGAACCATGACTCCCGCACTGTT
>JBAWZH010000344.1:0-2222 GCA_037143135.1 bacterium | reverse complement strand
AGCGGAAGGGGAATAAGCCATGTCCATGCTCACACTCAATGGCACAGTCCAAAACGTTTTCAGCAAGCCTGAGTCAACCGACAAGGCAACCGGCGAGATCCGCCCAGCTACTACCAACGCCCAAATCCTCGCGGAAAACTTCCTCGAAAGCGGTGAGAAGCGCCTTGAGATGGTCACTCTCAAAGTTCACGCTGGAGAGGCTTTTCGAAAGCTCGTCGGTCAGTTTGTACGGGTGCCAGTGGGAGCTTTTGTTGCCGGTGGCGAGATTCGCTACTACGCTCTCAAGAACGAGCCAACCCCAACGGCATAATCAGACAGAGAAAAGCCTCGCAAGTGTTAGCGCACTTCGAGGCATTGACCGGTTCCCTAGTTTCTGACGCGAGAAAACCGATATGCAAAGCATAACACCGGCACGCCAAGCGTGCAACGACAGGCCCGCAGGCATCCATGCGCAGCGGGGAGCCGTCGGGCTGGAGTGGCAGGCTGGGCGGAGCGGCAAAACTGCCGTTTCCCTTGGTACTAATGCGAAATATAAATACAAGCCGGAAATTGACCCCGAAACCGGCGAGATTTTGGGCGTCATCGACCCCATGGAAGGCCGCGTCCAGCGGTTCATTCTCCAGTCGGTAGCACGCAAATTCCTGCCGAAATCCCGCACGGACAAGTGCTTGATGCTTCGCCAGAAGGGCAAAGACATTGAGGTCTGGAAGTCCAAAGAATTCAAAACTGCCAGTTACGCCGGGTTGCAAACCTGCGGCAGTGTTTGGGCCTGCCCGGTGTGCGCGGCCAAGATCGCGGAACGTCGAAGGGCTGAAATTCAAGCGGCCATGGCAGCACACAAGGCGGCGGGCGGCTGCGTCAACATGCTCACGCTGACCTGCCCACACCAGCGAACCGACAACCTCGCCGAGCTGCTCGTGAAGCAGGCCAAGGCGCTCGCGTTGTTCTGGTCAGATCGCGTGTCAAAAGTGGTGTTCGAGGAAATGGGAAACGTCGGCCAGATCAGGGCCTTGGAGGTCACACACGGGCGCAAGAGCGATCAAAACAATGGTTGGCATCCCCACTATCACGTCTTGCAG
The DNA here is from genome assembly GCA_037143135.1 of bacterium. Lineage (GTDB taxonomy): Bacteria > Verrucomicrobiota > Kiritimatiellia > CAIKKV01 > CAITUY01 > JAABPW01. The sequence continues at coordinate 1,143 of JBAWZH010000344.1, read as the reverse complement.
TTTGGGGGCCTCAACGGTCGTTTAAACGCCTTTGACGCACCACAAATGAAGGATTGGCAGGTACGCCTGTACCTTGTGTGGGCGCGCTGTTGCGTGCGTGCTGGCTTGGGGGAACCGAGCTACGCCCACGGCCTGAAGCTGGACGACGGTTCTAAAGCTGCGAAATATGTTTCAAAGTGGGGACTTGAGGACGAAATGACGAAGGGCCACACGAAGAAGGCCCTGCATGGTGAAACGCCCTTCGATTTCCTGCGGTCGTATCTCGCAGACAAGGAAGACAAACAGGCCGGCGCACTGTTCAGGGAATTCGCGCAAACCTTCAAAGGCAAACGCCAGCTCCATTGGTCCAAGGGCCTGAAAAAGCGATACGCGATCGGGGAAAAGACCGACGAGGAAGTGGCTGCAACGATGGAAGACGCAGCGCGGTTGTTGGGCTTCATCACCCTCGAACAGTGGCGCGATGTGATCGCGGCGGGAGGCCGCGGCACGGTGCTGATGTTGGCGGCGTCAGGCGGCTGGGAAAGCGTACAGATTTACCTCTCCAGCATCCGGGTATTGGGTATGGGCGAAGCCCATGGGAGCGAAGCGAAACCGGCTTGAGGGGTACCCGAAAGACCAAACCACCTTGACGGAGATTGCACCTGGTTGAACTGGCCCTGCGGGCTGGTGACGACCTGGTGCTTTTTTTCGCGGGTGCGATGCTGAAAAACCACAGAACGGCCCTCGCGCCATGGAAAACGGTATCATGACGTTTTCAACTTAACTCATGAGATCGAAATGAACACAAACGACATTCTTTTACTCAAAGCCTTGCAATTGAAACAAACCATAGAAGGCGATTGCTCTTCAGACCTGGTTGATCACATTCTTGAGCAAAACCCACAAGCCACAAAGGAAGCAATGCGGAATATCTGCGCTTTCATCAGTCCTGAGCTTTTCCAGCGTGTCGAGTCAGTTTGTTCAAACCTGAGCCTTTCAAAACGGCAAGTGGTTGAAATGGCTCTCATTGATTTCATGGAAAAGGCAGATAACGTCATCAATAAGGTCAACCCCTTTGATAGCCTTGTCCTGGAGCCTGTGGGCAACGAAGCGGAAGGGGAATAAGCCATGTCCATGCTCACACTCAATGGCACAGTCCAAAAC
>JBAWZH010000343.1:0-2224 GCA_037143135.1 bacterium | reverse complement strand
CCGCTCTAGAACTGGCTGGGCATGCTCAGGGTTTTCGATATCCTGCCCACGGGCGTAGGAGCGAAGATGCCCTGCCACGAGTTTTTCTCCATCATAAAGGCAGAGCCTTTCGGGATAGAGTTTAAGCAGCAGCTTACGTCCCGCATAAGCGGCAGGAACCGAGTAGCGGTTACCGTCCAGGCGAACACGGAACTGGGTGTTGATCATCGCCGTTTGGATTGATGCGCAGTCGTATGGATGAACAGGCAAGGCTTTGAGCATGGGTTTTTCCGCCACGAACAAGTCCACGGGCCGGCTGTGGGTCCGGCCATGGATGCGGACATTCGCAGTCTGTTCCAGCCATACGTCGATGGCCGGGTTCAGCGACGTGAACTCGCGGATCGGCCTTCCGGCGAGAAAGTTGTGTTTTACGTAGCCGACGGCATTCTCCACGATCCCTTTTTCATTGGCCTTTCGCACATTGCAGGCTTTCACCCTGAAGCCGTAGTGATCAGCAAAGTCCGCATAACGCGGGTTTAATACCGGGGCCAGCCCATGGGGATGGGAGAGCACTGCGGTCTTGCAGTTATCACACATGATTTTCTCGGGCACACCGCCAAAGAACTCAAAGGCGTTTCGGTGCGCAGAAAGGAAATGCTCCTGACTTTGACTCAGGGAAAACTCGACATAAAGCAAACGGCTATACCCCAATACCATGACAAAGAAGTGCAAGCGTCGCCGGGTATTACCCACGTCGATCATTTCCCAACTTCCCCAGTCCACCTGGGCACATTCCCCTGGTGCGAAGGCTAGCGTCAGGTAGGCCTCTTTCCCGCGTGGACGAATCTGTTGAATGTAGTCCTTGACCGTAGTGATCCCCCCAGTGAAGCCTTGATCCTTAAGTATCGCGAGCACTTGCACGGCAGAGTACGGGTGTTCCTTGAGCATGCCCATGATCTGACCTTTGAAAGGATCCAGGGCACTGGCGCGTAATGCGCGTTTGCGCTGCCGGTACGGTTCCTTGATCCACTTTCGCACCGTGCGGGGGGACAGCCCCAAAGCGCGAGCGATCTGGGCGGCGCTCAACTTGTCCCGCTCAGCCAGTTCCTTCAGCCGGCACCATTGTTGGTAGTCAATCATTTGACACCTCCCATGATGTTCCTGAGAATGTCGTTGACCGACCGGGCTTCACCGCCATAACGGGGGGCCGCAGGCGGGACACTTGGTGCAAGATCAAGTACCTGATACAACGGCTCACGGTACGCGATCAGTCCAGCCTGCTGAAGTTCCTTGCTGGCACTTTGAAGTTGCGAACTGCTCAACGACAACTGGCAACACAGAGCCGCTTGCGAATACCAGCTCAGTCCTTCAGCGTCGGCAACTGTGACCAGGAATAAATACAATGCCAGTGCTGAAGTGCTGCGCTCTTGAATGTGCCCGTCACGGACCAATCGGTGATCAATCCAACTAAATTGCCGCGGTATGCGGCGCCGCCTCTGCGGCATAATGGGTTCTCGGCCTCTCATACTTGACCTCCTGTGGCTGCATCCACGGCACCTTGCCGCCGATACGCTGCCCCTGTTCGTAGCAAGTGGTCAGTATTCGAGCGATGTCCTCTTGTAACTCCTCCCCGGTTATCATGGAGGCAAGTCCTTTCAACGCATGGCTTTGCGCGATTAAGAGATCTTGTAACGGTTGCGAAATCTCCGCTGATAGGCAATTCCTGAAGACCTTAACATCCTCATTACCAAAGCCTTGCGTAACCAAGAGATCTTGTAACGCATCACGGGGGCCACAGTCATCTTTGGCTCCCGTAGTTTTCCAATACCCTGGATGATTCCGTCGCCAAGCCTGAACCTTCTTTACATAGACCTCGCCATGGAAGTATCCCGGGTTCTTTCGGCTCCACTTTTTTTGACTTGCCCGCTTGCTGGCCGCTCGGCATTCCGGCTTCAAGCAGAACTGCTGGTGGTGGGCATTTCGGCCATGAGGCCTGAACCAAATATCACAGTGACAACACTTTCGGAGTCCTTGCGTGCTCATCTTCTCTCCTCTAAAACACTGGAGAAGAATACAACAAGCAACCGCAGATAGTTTGGCAGTTCATCAAGGCCTAGTAAGCCGCAGCTCTCCACCGTGTGGCCAGGAAGAAGAAAGAAAATGATCCATTTGGATTAGAGAAAAAGAAAAGAAAAAGGACCTTTCAGATTGGCTGAAGAAGAGTCATTCCAAAATGGCGTTCACA
>JBAWZH010000342.1:0-2244 GCA_037143135.1 bacterium | reverse complement strand
GAGCTCCTTGACAGGGTGTGGCGGAGATCCTAAAGTGCGAAAAAGTGGCGAAGGATCAGTATGAGTGATCAATCGAATATGTTTTCTCCGGTGCCGCACAAGGCCCATGGGGTCGAAGGCGAAATGCCGCGACTCCGTCGCCCTGTAATGCGAACCAAGGGCATCGCGGTGAAGTCGGCGCCACCCGTCCGCAAAACCCTATCCACAAAGTCGGTTGCCCCGTTGTCCCCGAAACCTGCAGCCCGGAAGTCGCTTTTCTTCAAGAAAGCCACCCTCCCTCAACTAAGGGCGACGGGAGAGGCGTTCATCAGTCATCGGTATTCCCTGCTTCACGTCATCAATGAGGGGGAGGTGGGGACGGTTTTTCGGGCCTTTGACACGATGCTGAAGATGGACGTGGCCATTAAAATGCTGAAACCCGGAATCGCGCGGGATCCCGAGGCGATGGCACAGATCAAAAGTGAAGCCGCCGTTGCCATGAAGCTCTCCCATGAGAATATTGTCCGCCTGCATAATATTGAGATCGAGAATGGACGGGTTTTCATTGTCATGGAGTATGTCGAGGGGCAGAACTTAAGGATGATCGCAGAACAGATGGGGCCGTTGGCCCTGCCTGCCGTTCTTGACATTGCCATGGCCTGTGCGGATGCGTTGACCTATGCCCATGGCAGGGGAGTTTTGCACCGCGACATCAAACCCGAAAATCTCATGATCGACAGTGCCCTCTCTCTCAAACTATTGGATTTCGGAATTGCCATCAAATTGTCACGGGGGCATGACCAAAGTGAGTATCTGGAGGGGTCTCCCGGCTACATGAGCCCCGAACAATTGCATGGACATCCACTCGATGCCAGAACGGATGTCTTTTCACTCGCGGTGGTGATATGCGAACTCATGACCGGAGTGCGCACGTTTCCGCAGGTCGAGACACTCAAACACATGTATGACTCTAGTCCCTGCGGGATGGATACCATTCCAGCGCCTCTTGCCGGGGTGCTGGCACGTGGGATGGCCCTTGATCCGAAACAACGATGGAACAGTGTGGCTGATTTTTACGCGGCATTTTTAAACGCCATGCGGCCCCTGCTTCATTGAGGAACCCGGGATCTCTAGGTCTGCCGGATGGGCTCGTTTCCCTTAACCCGATAAGCGGCGGAAAGAATGGCCTGATCGGGCTCAAGTGCGTCGGGAATTCCGGCCAATCCAGAAAGACTGCGGATCAGTTGTTCCATGCGTTTCCCGCTCTCGGATATCATGCTCAGTAATTCACCCTGGGGGGCCGTCAGGGGGCCGACGCGGAGACTCCTGATCAGGGTGATGGCGCCGGTAATGATCGTGAGAGGCTGGCTGATTTCCTGGGCAATTTCAGCCAGGATGCGGAGGATTTCATGCCGCGACAGGGAGGTTGCCGAAGTTTCTCTCTCCAGTTTCTTGTGAAGTATGCGGATGTTATTCTCGGTGATTTGTGTGAGTTTGGCCAGATGGGTTTCGGTCTCGCTTACCAGCGTTTTGATGGTTTCCGGAGAGGGATCGGGGGAGCCGACCGGCGGGGTAATGGTATCCCCGAGTCGGGCCAGAAGCAAAGTCAGGAGTTTGAGTTCATTGGCGCCTTCTCCCGTTCCCCCGCTTGGGTTGTCCTGCTGTTGGCGTAGCGTCAATTCCCGCCAACCCTCGGCGGAGAGTCCTTCCTGCGTCAATTTCTCGTGCAGTTCCTCAAGTTGGGCGGGATCGTCCATGACCCGATCAATCAGGCCGGACAGTTTGTCTTTGGCTTTGGCGGAGGCCTTCTGGCTTTTCATGTATTTCCCCGCCAGGGCATCCAGATCAAGATCCTCCGCGACCTCGCTGATCACGGTCTTTGCGTCACGGGCGACCGTTTCGCCTGCCATGATTTGAAGGCGTTCAAGAAGGGATGTTTCAAGCATGAGCAGGGAACGTTTAACCTGTTTACGGCCCTTCTGTGTTTTCAAAGCGGGATCTTTGGTGATTTGATCGACCACTTTTCTGATGCATCCCACGACCAGTTCATTCGAGGACTCGCCTTCCGCCAGAGAGACTTGGCTGGTTCGAATCTCGACCGTTCGAAGGATCAGTTGGGCGAGCTTTTCTGAATCGTTGGCGAGTTGGCGGATGTCGGCCGCAGAACGGGTTGTGTCGGCATCGGGATCATTTTTCAGAAACGCCATGATGTTCTGAACATCCGGTGGCGCGTTGGGGTTGGCCTCAAGGGGGAGGGCAGGGGAC
>JBAWZH010000341.1:0-2245 GCA_037143135.1 bacterium | reverse complement strand
ATGCGATTGAAGCCAAGATGAATCCCGATGCCCTGGAGGTTGACGCGCTCCGCGTGTTCAGGGCGATCTATCCGGAAGGTGATAACGTGCTTGTGAGTCCCTTCGTCAAGGAGTCCTACATGATGAGGAAGGGACCGTTTGAAATCCGGGTATGCAATACAAGTCAGTTGGGTGAAGAGTGAAGAGTGAGGAGTGAAGAGTGAGGGGTGAAGTGATGAGTGATGAGTGCAGATGATGAAGACGCACAAGGATCTTGATGTCTGGAAAAAAGGGATGGGACTGGTGCGCGCTATTTATGCTGCGACTCGAGAGTTTCCCGCTTCAGAGGTCTACGGCCTGACTAGTCAAATGCAGCGTGCGGCAGTTTCGATCCCGAGTAATATTGCTGAAGGGGCTGCACGCGGCACGAATAATGAGTTTACTCGCTTTTTGCGAAACTCATTGGGCTCATTGGCTGAACTTGAGACGCAAACAATATTGGCTCAAGACTTAGGTTACATCCAGGATTCATCGGCTCTGCTCAAGGACATAGAAGACATAAGGAGACTTACCCTTGGGTTGATCCGCCCTCTCGACGCCCGTAACTCATAACCCATCACTCATTACCCCTCACCCCTCACCCATCACTCTTCACTCACCCATCACGAGACCCTTAAATTAACTGTACCGGCGCATCGCCCTGTTAAACGTTCCACCCTGTCGCACATTCTGAAGCAAGCGAGAATCGAAGTTACTGAATTTATCGACCTAACATGAATGGGTAGTTTCGAACATGGCCCTATCACGGCGAGATCGTGGTCATTGATCGGGTGTGAGACGTTAGATGTCAGAGAGTTGAAGCACCTGTAGTAACCGCCGTCTCGGCGGTACTGTCCAACCAGAGCGAGAAGATGCCGCCGACACCAGCCTACGCCAAGGCTACGTCGGGCAGGCGGCGGCTACTACAGAAGAGGGAGCGATAGCACCTGTAAGTTGCGATCTGACCCTCGGTTTCCAATTGCATCAATAGACAAGGCGGGGCTATATTAATGGATGTGATGATAACTCAAAAACAGATCAAAGACTTTGGACGGCGACTGGCAAGGGAATTTCAGCCGCGCAAGGTTGTCTTATTTGGGTCCTACGCTTACGGAAAGCCGAGTCCTGACTCAGATGTTGATATATTGGTCGTTATGCCGCTAAACGGTAATCCAGTGGACAAATCGGTCGAGATGCGACTCAAGCTTCAGCCCCGATTCCCTCTCGATTTACTGGTTCGCACTCCTGCCAAAATCAAGGAACGTCTTGCCATGGGCGACGATTTTATAAAGGATATTTTTGATAAGGGGAAAGTGCTGTATGAAGCCCCTGGTCGCTGAATGGGTGTCAAAAGCGGAGGGTGACTTCGCCATCGTGGAGCGAGAATCGCGCGCCCGGAAAAGTCCCAGTTACGACGGCATTTGTTTTCACGCTCAGCAATGTGTCGAGAAGTATTTGAAGGCGCGTCTTTGCCAGGCGGGTTTTCATTTTGCGAAGGTGCATGATCTCCCTGCATTACTTGAACAAGTCTTGGTGTCCGAGCCGTTATGGGAATTGTATCGAGCCGATCTGGCTTACCTCTCCGACTTTGCGGTACACTTCCGTTATCCTGGCGAGTCTGCTGATCGAAGCACGGCGCTTCGTGCCCGATCCCTTTGCCGTTCATTTCGCAAAACCGCTCGCCAGTCGTTGGGTGTAACAGTTTAGCGCCTTTCAATGGCGGATAAGGTGGATGTTGAAGAGTTAGAAAAGCGCCATGCCGCGAAATAATTGTAATTCACAGTCTGACCCCGTGCGGTTTTGAACTCTGAGTTCACTGATTCGAATGGTGTTTGCGCTTAACCCCCGTTCCCGGTGCCGCCGAGACCCCTTCGACGGGTTCGACAAACTCACCGCAGGCAGGCCCCTTCGAAAAACGCTCCTTCGACAATGCTCCTTCGACAATGCTCAGGACAGGTCAGGACAGGTCAGGACAGGTCAGGAGAGGTCGGGGCAGGCGGCGGCTACTACAGAAGAGGGAGCGCGAAGCACCTGTAGTAACCGGCGTCCCCGCCGGTATAGCCCGAAGATGGATCCAGGTTGGTGCCGGTTGTGGACAGTGCCGCCAGGGACGGCGGCTACTACAGAAGAGGAGCGAAAAAGTTATAAGTTACGATGTGACCCTCAACTTCCTAAACCGTTCTATGGGGATACCAAGGTCATGACGCCGGGCCGATTTGTCAATTCT
>JBAWZH010000340.1:0-2251 GCA_037143135.1 bacterium | reverse complement strand
TGGCCGCCATGGCGCAGATCGCCGGGATGACGAATCTGAACACCAAGATGGATTCCGTGGTGTCGGCAATCGGACAACTCGGCGGCCTGACCAATCTGGGCCCGCAGGTGGATCAACTGGTGGCCGCCATGGCGCAGATCGCCGGGATGACGAATCTGAACACCAAGATGGATTCGGTGGTGACGGCGATCGGGCAACTCGGAAGTCTGACCAATCTTGGACCCCAGGTGGATGCGCTGACGGCCGCCCTGCCGCAACTGGTGAGTCTGACCAACATGGCCGGCCAGGTCAATTATCTGACCACCACCATGAGCCAGTTGAGCGGCCTGACCAATATGCCGGGCCAGTTGAGCACGCTCACCACCTCCCTGAACAGCATCACCAACCTGGGGGGAAAAGTGGATCAGTTGTCGGTGACGCTGGGACATCTTCTTGATCTGACCAATATGGTGGCCCAACTCAGCGACGTGAATGCCCAGGTCGGACAATTGAGTGGCCTGACGAATGTGCCGACCCAACTCAGTGGCATCAGCACGGCCATCGGGAAGTTGGGTAGCCTGACAAACCTGGGTTCACAGGTGGATGCCTTGAACGGGGCAATGGCCCAGATCATGGTCTTGACGAATATGTCCACCCAGGTGAATGACCTCGTGACGGGGTTGACCACGTTGAGTTCAACCTCGGTAGCGATGAGCAATACCCTGGCGCAACTCACTGTCTCGGTCCAGGCCCTGGCGGGTGTCAGTAACAGTTTGAGCTCGGTCTCGGCTCTGATGCCACTGGTGTCATCTATTTCGTCGAACGTCAACTCCATCCGGTGGAGTGATGTGGCGGCCCTGCAGACGGGTCTGGCGGGAGTCGCCGCCCTGAACTCCAATGTGCTGAACGAGATGGAGGGCAAACTGGGCCTGGCCGTGGATCCGGCGACGGCCAACACGGTGTTCGGTCGTCTGGCGGCAATCGAGCAGAATGTCAATGCCGTGGGTGGAGCGACCGCCTCGGCGGTCTCCAAGGCCAGCGGGGCGCGGTCGCAGGCAAGCAGCGCGGCGTCGGGTCTGCAGAAGATTAAGAAAGAACTGGGCAGCGGCAAAGTGGACCAGATGGCATCGGATCTTTCGGATGTCCGCAAGGCCCTGGAGGGTGCCTTGAAGTCCGTGAATCAGGTGTCCGGATCGGTATCCACTGCGGAGTTGGCCAAGGTCTTGAATGATGCCGCCGCGCAGATCAAGAAAATAGCGGATGATCGCGGTTTTACTCCGATGGGTATGCCCGGTAAGGTCGAACCCGGTTCCCTGACCGACCCGAAGGCCTTGACCGATCTTCTGAACAAACTGTCCGAAACCAAGGCGATGATGGAGGCCACCCGCCTCTTGATGGACAACGCCATCAACAAGCCTGTAGTGGTCGATTGGCTGGAAGGCAGTAAGTAGGTGGGGTGGGGAGAAGGTTGTTGAGTTGTTGGGTTGCTAGGTTGTTGAGTGAAAGTCCCAAGGACTCTCTACCCTCAACAACGCGACAACCCAGCAACCTATCAACAACTACTGCATCTCCTCCCCCCGTCCAGGTCGCGCAGACTCATGATGAGTTTGTTTCGATGGTGAGAGGTATATTGGAAAAGCCGTTCACGCTCGCAGAGAGACAGGCGATCAGCAATTCCATGGCATCAGAAACATGGACATCCAAAGTCGGGGAGATCCTTGCGCTATTAACGGGGGAGACGAAGTCATGAGCCTTTATAGCCTGATTCAATCTGATTTGCATGCCAAGGCGCGCTGGTTGTATGGGGATGACTCCTTTCGCAACCGCGTGAAGGCCCGCCTGACCGATGGCACAACAGCGATGATCCTCTACCGCTGGATGCAGTGGGCGCAACGCCGCCGGTTGGTTCCCCTGGCCATGCTGTTCAACAAACTGAATGTCATGGGCGGTTGCATTATCGGACGGGGTGCCGACTTCGGTGAGGGGTTCGTCCTCGTTCACAGCATCGGGGTGGTGATCAATACCTCCGTGAAGGGCGGGCGGAACGTCGTTCTTGAACACCAGGTGACGATTGGCGCCGAGAAGGGGTTGTCTCCCGTTCTGGGCGATGATGTCTTTATCGGGGCCGGGGCGAAGATCCTGGGTGGCGTGAGGGTGGGCGATGGGGCGAAGATCGGCGCCAACGCCGTGGTCGTGGAGGATGTGCCTTCCGGCGCCACCGTGGTCGGCATTCCCGCCAGGGTTGTCCGGCGAAGAGAAGACTTCACCACTG
>JBAWZH010000339.1:0-2276 GCA_037143135.1 bacterium | reverse complement strand
GGCAACGCGAGGCGGTTCTGACAACCCCCTTGTGCGCCGGGACCGTCTGCCACGTTGGCGACCTCCCAGTTGAGGAGCGGACGATGGGGCGGCTGCTTTTCCTGAACCAGCAGGCCGATCCCTGCCGTTGGCTGCCCCGTGACATGGATCGGATGATTCAGGAGCTGGATCGATTCCAACCCGAGTTACTGGAGGCGGATCCCGCCTATCTGGCCATCCTGTGCCGTTACGCGCAAGATCACGGACGATCCATGTTCCATCCTCGTTATGTTTCCCTGACCTATGAGTTTCCCTCCCGCCTGCACTATCGGCAGATGCGGCGGGCTTTCCCTCGCACACCGATCCTGAGTTCCTATGGGTCAACTGAAACCGGTCATATCCTCACGGAGTGCGAACATGGCCGGTTTCATCAGAACACCCGGTTCTGCCATCTCGACTTCCATCCTCTCAAACCCTCCCATGGGGATCCCCTGGTCGGACGGATTCTTGTCACCACCCTGGGAAACCCGTGGGTCAGTCTTGTTCGATTCGATGTCGGGGACCTCGTCAGACTCGAACCCCACGCCTGTCCGTGTGGGCGCTCTGCGGGATTGACCGTATCCCGGATTCTGGGACGCGTTCGCGATGTGACCTTTACGGAACGCGGTAGTGCCGTGACAGTGGATGAACTCGACCGTACCGTCGGGGAAACGGATACCCTCGTAACCTATCAGATGGAACAGACCGGACATCGTGACCTGATCTTCCATTACGTTGCTGCGTCGGGCCATGCTCCTCCTCTCTCTGCCATCCAAGCCGGACTCCAGTCGCTTTATGGGGCCGGGATGCGACTCATCATGCGTTCAGAGGCCGCCATTCCGACGGAGCAGTCGGGAAAGTTTCGTCTTGCCCGGACAACGACAACATGGAACCCTGAAGACCTCTTTATATCAAAGGATGTCTGATGCATTTCGTCCGAACTGATCCGCTGGCCTGGACCCGTAATGACTTTCCTCTTCTCGGAAGACTTGTGGACGGTTTCCCCATTACCCATCTCGACAGCGCGTCCACCGCGCCGAAGCCAAGGTGCGTTATTGAGGCGGTCACCCGGTTCTATGAGGAGTATACCGCCAATGTTCATCGGGGAGTTCACGGGCTTTCCGAGGAAGCCACCGAACTTTTCGAGCGAACCCGGCATGAGGTCGCGTCGTTCCTGAACGCGTCACCGGACGAGATTATCTTCACGCGCAATACCACGGAATCCATCAATCTGGTGGCGCATGGACTGGGACTGAAGCCTGATGACGAGGTGATCCTGACTCCACCCGAGCATCACTCAAACTTTATGCCTTGGCGGGTCAGGGCCCGTGCGGTCACCGTTGGCCTTGATTGCGAGGGTGCCCCCCGATATGACGACATCGAATCGCTTATGAACCCCAGGACGCGTCTTGTAACACTGGCCCAGATTTCAAATACGCTGGGAGTGCTCGCGCCGGTTGATCAGTGGATCGCCAAGGCCCACTCCCGGAATATCCCCGTGGTCATTGATGCGTCTCAGAGCGCCAGTCATATCCCCATTGACGTCAAGGCCCTCGATTGCGATTTCCTGGCCACATCGGGTCATAAATTGCTGGGTCCCTCCGGTGTCGGCATTCTTTACGGAAAGAGGGAAAGGCTGGAAGCCTTGTCTTTGTATCAGACGGGCGGAGGTATGGTGAAACTCCATGATGATGAGCGGTTTGTCACACACGACATTCCATTTCGTTTTGAGGCCGGCACCCCGAACATCGAGGGCGTGATCGGACTCGGAGCCGCTGTGGCGTATCTGCGGGGCATCGGGATGGAGGCGATCCACATCCATTCGCGTGAACTCGGCGCCCATCTCGTGAAAGGGCTCTCATCCTTGGGTAGTGTAAGGATCCTCGCCGGAAGTGCCCCCTTATCCAGCCGTATTGGTTTGGTCAGTTTCGCGGTGAAAACGGCGGGCTTCAGTGCAGACACCATTGCCCGCCAACTGTATGACCGGTATCAAATCCTGGTTAGCGGCGGCTACCATTGCGCCCACATTCTGCACCATCGGCTTAAATTGGATGGAACCGTCCGCGCATCAACGCATGTATTCAATACACACGCTGACATTGAGGCGCTGATCGAGGGACTAAAGGATTTGTTGGACTCTTAATCGCTATGGCGATTTGATTTTGCGCTATCAGCCTAACGAACAATTTTGAGAACGTCCTTGAATGCCGGATGAAGGGCCGTTCGCATCACTTCAAACAGGGCCATTTCCACGCAGG
>JBAWZH010000338.1:0-2277 GCA_037143135.1 bacterium | reverse complement strand
ATTCGTATCGTGATGTTATCGCCATCCACGGTTTTATCCCCTGTTATCATCTCTGCCCCAACGGCCTGCTCTCGGGCGGTGAGAGCCGTACCGAGGAGCGGGTGGTTGGCCTCATCTTGGTAGTCGGGTGTGAATCCATTTCGGGTCTCGCCTGCAATCAAGAACGGCGCGTATCCGAATCTGATCGCCGACAATCTCGTAATAGACGGCATAAGGAAACTTGGTGGAAAGCATGCGGTAGTAACCGAGCACGACATTATGGATGCCTGCAAAAAGACGCAATGAGTCAATGTCTGCCGCTAATGAGTCCTCGAAATAGGCGCCCAGTCCCTCATCTTGTTTTTCATAGAACTCACGCCCCCGAACCAGGTCTTCAATGGCGGAACGGAGGATGGCAATTTTCATTTTGTGCTTGCCCGAAGAATCGCCTTGGCCTCTTCCCACGGCACAAAAGCATCTCGACCAGCACTAAGAGCTTCCTCACGTGCCCGCAGCACGTCGCCATGCCAATCAGACGATGGATACTCTTCCTGCGACCGGCTCAAATCATCCCACAACTCTTCCATGGCTCGAAGTTTTTCTGTGTGCGACAGTCTGCCGATATCCAATACAGTATTCATGTTTTTAATGTTGCGCCAAATTATGATGGATTTCCAGTTCAATTATCATTTGCATATGGCCAACGTGACCAATCAACCTGCGAGCGGGACGCGAGCTAGGTTGAATTGGCTTGTTGGCCCCATTGTTTTCTTTTCAATATGTAGATTACTGTCCCGACTATGACTGGGACAAGAAGAGAAACGGACGCGATGATGTAGTAGGACAAACCCTGCTCTGCAATAATCGCCTCCCTCATTGCATTATCCATTACAAACTCCTGGATCAGCCCCCAGGCACCCAATCCGATGACAACAAATTCAAGAACCATGGACCAACCCCATTTCTGCCACGCAAAGAGGCACACGAGCGCAAGGCAGATCAGGCCAACACCTACAAAACCCATCTTCCCAGGAATTTTGTCTGATACTTCAGCAATGACAATTGGAATCATCATATTCATTCTCTTGGCCAACGGCGCGGATCAGGCGCGGCTACTTGCCGTCGCCTGAATCCGGCTTGTTGGCTGATGCTATTTTCCATCCGTAGTGTGTTTTCAATGCGTCGAACCAGCGCTCGGCATGGGCGGTGAGTCCGGCCTGGTTGAAATGTACCCCGTCAGAACGGTATGTCCCGCCAAGAAGGTCGTCGGTGATGGCCCCCTGGAAAGCAATCTTCTTCTGCCACAGCATCTGTTGGCCTGTCGCGACTTCCTTCTGTTCTGGTGCCTGTGAACCGGGATGGAAGGACGCCTGAGCGACGAACCATGGCAACGGGTATCCACAATCCCGGTTGAGACCTTCAGTGATCGTCTTCAGTCGGTCACAGTAGGTGGCGGCCGGTGTCTTGGCCAGAGAGTCGGACTCTCCTTGATGCCATAAAACGGCCCTCACTCCGTTGGTGCCAAAGGCTTTCACGCACTGAACGAGATTCTTGTACAACTGTGTGTCTGGCGGCATCCAGTTCTTCACTTCGGCCCAGTGCAGTGAGGCGGATCGGAAGCAGACCGGAACTCCTTGCGACTCTGCAATAAGATCGCCAAGTATCGCCCATGGGCTCCCACCGTCACCGCACCCGCCGGGAATTGGGTCTTCGGCGGGCACATACGAGTTGCCATTATAGTACACGACACGGTCATCCTTGGCTTTTTGCTTTGGCGTTCCGAAATTGGCGGAGTTCGACTGTCCAGCAGTGACAAAGACTTCACCAACGCCCACTCTGTCTATAGACGCATCCGCCACGACTTGCGTTCCTCTTCTTGCCCGTACTGTGATCTTGTACCACCCGCCGGCCTGCAGGCGCAGTTCGCCGGTGAAGGCTCCCGCGGCGATGGCCCCCTTGCCGGTAATGCGTATCCAGTCGGTCCCTTTGCCTTGTGTTGCCCCCTGAACAAGTACGGCCTTGGCTTCAATCGAAGCGACTTGGTCATTCACCGTGCCCCGGATTGTTAGCACTGCCTGCTCCTTTGCGTCTCGTTGAAACACCTGACGCGAAAGCGGCGCGCTGACAGCCAACGTTGTCTTTGTTTCTTCAGCCCTAAGAGGCGAAGCGCTGATCAACGCCGCCCAAATGATAATCCAACCCATTTCGCCACAGAACTTCCTCATAACTCATCCTTTCTTCAGCCAACGTTCAGATTCAGCTTCGCGAGAACCACGATTACCGGAACGACACGCCCCC
>JBAWZH010000337.1:0-2287 GCA_037143135.1 bacterium | reverse complement strand
GGACAACACGATCACAGCGCCACCCGCCGACGGCCATTCCGTTTTCAAAGGCAAATGCCGACACGCTGCCGTGCGCATCGCGTCGCGAAGCATGATTGCACATGATAAAACCAACCGACAGTTGCTTTTCCGCGATGACGCCTCCATGTAACTCCATGCTCAGACGCGGCGAGGGTTTCCTGAAACAATGATCGAGAGTTCCCGCGACGGCCAGGGCATTGGTACCGTCCACGACGGCATGGGAGTCATAGACGACTGCAGGGAGTCGGGTTATCTGAAAACGTCCTCGATAAGAATCCAGAAGGGACGCTGGAGTCACTCCCTCCACGAAGGCGAGCACATGAATGCGATGCGGTACCGCCCGGCGATAGGTCTCCATCTTTTCGGCCAACTGGCGCGAGGCATCACTCCGATCCAGAAACAAATACACCACCGTCGAACTGTCCTCGGGGTATCCCGGCGCCTTCTTGCTTGCACCAGGCGATAGTCTCCGCCATACGGCGCCAATTTTTTCCGTAAGCGTCGCAGGGGGCAGGAGACGAACAACGGGGCCGGAGGCAGACCTTCCCGTGTCATCCACGGCCACGGTCACCCCGACTAGCCGCCCTTTCATGTTGGACGGAAGCACCCCGCGCCATACCGTCGGCTCGTATTTACGAACCAGGTCAACCGATTGCCCTTGGGCCGTGAGTTGCCGCCCCGCTACCGAGTAACTCATGATGCCGCGCCCCGTTTGATCCGGCAGAACCTGGACCTGTTCCGCCCCGGCCGGAATCTCCGTGCTATACCAGAAACGGACGCTTTTCAAGTAGCGCCCCTGATCCAAACACTCCGCATTGACGGAAATGGCGAGATCCTGCCCAGTCGTCAGAAAGTCAGGAAGACGGGGGCCCTGGATACTGATGCGGGATTGCCGATTCAAGTCACAAGTCGCCTTGACCTGACCTGAGTCGGGACTGGACACCGTTACCGTCAGCAGAGTCCCCGCATCCTGACTGGTTCGCTTGATTCGCCACCGGAACGTCGCCCAAACTTGCGGCGTCCCGCTAACAGGCGCTTCTATGGCCGCGCAGTTCAGCGGTTCGGGGCCTGAAACAACCGTGATTCCCAGGGGACTGTCAAGCGACGCCTTGACATCATGACTGGTCAGGGGAAAGCAGCACCCCCCGATGAACCCGACTTTGCAGGTGAGTTCCATCACACCGTTGGTTTCCGGCGACACAACCATGTCGGGTTGCAGCATATGGGCGCCGAAAAGATTCGTCTCTCCGGCGCGGGTTTCGCTGGTGACAAACGCCAGCGCGACGATTGACAGAACCCGGATGATCCACCGAACGAACGTTGTCATGGTCTTCCCTCCGTTTTGCCGCCGAGACACCAAAGCCACTTGCTGCTACGGATATAGAACCGTCCATCCGTCATCGCGGGTGTGGCGTCGATGCCATCACCCAGCCGACAGGTTCCGACCGTCTTATACACGGGATCAGCCCTGACGATCAGCGTGGTCCCGTCACGACCCGTCGCATAGACACGATCCCCACTGGACACCAGCGAAGCATAACAGCCGGGCGCCTCGCGCACCCACAGTTCCTTACCCGTCACGGCGTCCAGACACGACAGTTGACCGCTATTCGCCGCCATGAATATAAGTCCATTGACGATGACCGGACTGGAGGCTTCGCTCAGGTTGTTGAGGTATTCCCATTTCTTTTCGACTGCCCCGTTCACCTGGTGACAGAATAGCTTCGACCCGACGTTGAGTGCGTAAACATGCCCGTTCCACCACGCTGGCGAAGGAGCCACTTCGCCTGTGGCGCCATCCACATCCCAAACGATCCGGCCGTCTACGTCGAACCCGGTTGTCGACCCGTTGGCATTGGCCACAATGAGGGGATTACCGCAGGCATCGGGCACGACCATCAGGGACGACCATGAAGCGCCCCTTGACCGCTCAACCTCCCACTTGATATTCCCGGTTGCCGTCTCGAGAGCCAGCACCCGACCGTTCGCATGGTGGTCAAACTGCACAACAACCAGGTTGCTAACAACACAAGGCGAGGAAGCGAACCCATAACCCAAAGTCGGTCGTCTAAGATACCGTTGCCAGAGGAGTTTTCCGTCAGGCGAGAAAGCCGCTAAATCGCCGGTTCCAAACAGGGCATAAACGCCGTTCGCATCGCACGCCGGGGTTGGCATGGCCAGGCCATAGTCGGATACAGAGGGCAGAGACGTGCCCTGCCCGCCATCCGCCACCGTTCGCCGCCAGAGTTGTTTGCCGTCCCTGGCA
>JBAWZH010000336.1:0-2289 GCA_037143135.1 bacterium | reverse complement strand
CCAATCACGTGGACGGCCGCCGCCACCACGCTGTTGGCAACTCGCGCTGTTTACACTCAGCCACGCAATGCCCGTTTGCCGAAAAATCGGGTTTTCCCAGGTCACCAACTGCTGGCAATACCAGCAACCATTCACGGTCGGCCCGGAGATCATGTAACCCTGAAGATGGTTATCAACGTGATCCCGCCATCCCAGATCAAACGCGCCCCCCGAGGATCCTGATGAGGCGTCAATCGGAATGAGCCGAACATCCCGGAATGCGGGAATTACCAACCCATATTCGTTGGGCCTGATCATCTGGCCATTAACCTCCAGATAACCAAATGGCTTGGCGGCGGCCGTCCACGTGATTGGACTACTGATGGGCGGGGACGTGGCGGTATTTTGATTCCAGTTCAGGAAGGATCGGTTCGGGTTCGATCCCGGCGTCAACCGCGAGGCCTCGGACAAGACCCGGGTTACGGCATCGGCGCCGGTGTAGTCATACTGGGACTTCACGAGACCGGTGACAGGAAAGGGGTCATTCCCGTAGGGAGAGAGGGCATCCCATGTCCCCCACCACGCCGGATCATAGGAATACCAGGACGAGATCATGCCCCCCACAGTGGAATCGATAACGACAGGGGAGAGACCCCGTTCGTCACGGGCCTGATTCATCATATCGACAGCCCGCGCATCCCCGATCAAGTCCCGCTTGATCAATCCCAGGCCGAAATATTCGCAGTTGATCGGATCGGGTTGGGGAATAACCTGGGGCAATGGGGGCCAGGAATGGAAATCCACATAAGTCTGCAAAAGACTATAGGCATGATGATAGAACCAGCACCATTCCGAACCCGCCACGGCATCATAGAAGTCGGGATTCAGCAACATGTGTCCCCCGCTAATATCGGAATACAAACGGGCATTGTCAGGCGCGACGGCGACTCCATGCAGGGCAATGGTCTCAATCATCGCCGCATATTCCTTCCAGCAACCCGGATAGGGCTCGGGAAACATCATGCGACCGTTGCTCCCGATCATGGGGTACACATTCAACACATCATTGGCATGTTGTTCGAGTATCGCGGCAAAACGGTCGTTGTTATAAATTCCATTATTCTTGGCCGCCTGCTGGGCTGCCTCAACACCAATCATGGGGCCGACGTAACACAGCCGCGCCTGAAGATCATTAATATCCGACGCCTGGTTGGTGTCCCCCTGGGTCAGGGCAACCGCCTGCATCACATTGAGATCGCCAATCAGGTTGAGCGTGATGGCCTGCCAACGCGCCCCCGCCAGCGCGGAGGCATCGCCCGCATTCTGGCTTAGCGATTTGACGTAGATCACCTTGTGCAAGTCAAAGTTGAAAAGCGCCACAAAGGACAAAATCACCACAACCAAAATGACGAAAATCATGGCCTGCCCTGAGCGTTGTCGAAGGGCCTGCCCTGACTTCATTGTCAACGGAGTGTTCATTCTGCGCCTTGCACGGGTTCACCACCCGCTATCATACATGTAAAGGGGAAAATGCTCGTCCAGAGTATTGGTTCCGCTAAGCGGCACGTAATCGCCGGCGTAAAACGCACTGTGGAGGGGATTGTTCGTGATGTAATAATCCTGTTCGACCCTTATCATCAGGGTTCCATTACCCAGAGACGTGCTTACCCCGCCACGGATTGAATCCCAATCCCTGTAATCGAGAATGGCCTTCAGTTGCAAATAATTTTGAGCGCCGAGATAGAGGGGAATCCGGGCGACTTCCATGGCGTGATCCTGCGCAGGACCTCCCTGATGAGCAGGATTAACCAACAGACCGGCATTGGGAATGGCGCCAACCCGGATGGTCTTATACACCATGAACCTATTGAACCCGACCGTACGGGCTCGTGCGCCCCGCCCGGCCGCATAATCCAAAACTTCCTGGGCGGCGAACAACTGTGAAATCTGGAAAACGCAAAAAAAGATAAGACAGACAACCGCCATGACGATGCAGGATTCAATCAACCCCTGACCTGACCGACTACGACGGGGGAGTACGTGCAAAACACGCATCCCCCGCGATCTGAGGGATCGCAGCATCACGACCTGACCTCCTTGTGGGAAGGGCTTATTTCAAGTCTTTCATATACTGCGCAGAGTCAGTCTTGAGCGCGGCCGCGGCTTTTGTGGTGTCTCCGCCTAGTTCCGTCACACCGCCACTCACCTTGGCCCGAATGGTGTCACCAAACACACCAAATATCGCGATCGCGGCAAGCGCGATAATCGCCACGATGACAATATACTCAACCATTCCCTGCCCACTTTTCC
>JBAWZH010000335.1:0-2290 GCA_037143135.1 bacterium | reverse complement strand
GTAACTTCTCAATCCCCGTGGGGAATCCTTATGAACGGATAAGATGCGGATCGTGATATTGGGCAGAGGCGTGATCTGGATGGCGTATTAGTCGATGGAGCAGAGGTGCTCGCGAAAGTTTGCGACAAGGGGATAAGTCCAGACCGTTTTCTTGGGGACTTGGAGCTTGTGCCTTCCGAGCTTCCCCATCCCTTGGGTTTCGCCAAGGCAAGTCCAGTTGGCAGCCTTGTAGCAGGTTCCCTGAAAGCGGGAGATCTCGACGAAGGTTTCCGCGAGGACGGGGAGGTATCCGTAACAATGGTGCCAGTCTTGCGCAAGCCTTCGGACGGCCATGCCGAGAATACGGGAAGCAAGGTTTCTGCAGCTCACCCAGGGGAGAATAAGGAATCTCGCGTTATTAATAACGAGGTGGAGATGGCGGGCGCGCTGCGCGGGTGTCCAACCGATCCACCTGTCGCGCGGAGCCGTTGTCCAAGCCGCCGCCCCAAACCCAAGCAGAGCGACGACCTGCCCCTGCGCCCACGCCATATAGCGGAGTTGAGCCCCGGGGAGAGGTTGGTATCCCAGATAGTGGTAGCGGTCGATGTATTCATTCCAAAGGTGGGATTGATCTCGTGAGGTGAGCTGCAAGTGGAGGTCCGCAATATCCCCGGCGCATGCGAAGGGCGGAAACACGGCAGGCTCGGCCCACAAGGTGCGGCGGAGATAGGGCTTGCCGTTTCCGTTGGATTGCCGAGGTGGCGGCAGTTGAATATGCCCATCCTTTTGCATGCGGAGCATGGCGACACGACAGCTCATATCTTTGAGTCGATCACCGGGACTACGCCAATCCATGGCTTCGCAGACAAGCCTGGACAATTCGGCGCGCCGCGCCGCAGGATGATCGGCAATGATCGCCCTGATGGTTGCCATCTCCGATTCGCTAAAGTCTCGCCCGCAGTATCGCATGGCTTCGGTGATTGTTCCTACGCCGGGTCGGTCATGGCTTGTGCAGCTCGCTGTCGGACCAACTCTGCCAGCGGAGGGATCTCGCCCGTGCCGCTGAGGCGGTCGTTGATGTAATGCCAGAACCTCACTCCCAGCTTTCCGCAGGTCTTTTTCAGACTTGTGAACGTATCGCGACACTTGCGCCCCTCATCGCTGCGCGTGCCCCCGCTGATTTTGCGCCTCTTGACATACTCGCGGATGTCGCTCTCCGAGGCGTTGTTGTGAAGGGGGATGTCCGGGCGGTCGAGCACCAGCAATAGTTCCGCCTTGTTCGCGTGCAGCCGATTGAGGGCTTGGTTGAGCGTTACGAAACAGGTCTCCTGAGTGAATAGCTCGTCAAACCGCGCGGCCAGTTCGGCTTTCTTATCCGGCGAGGGGCTCTTGCGATAACTCTTCAGGGCCTTATAGAAATCCCATATCTGCCCTCGTATCGCCTCCAGGGCTTCTCGGTGCTCGTCAGTGAATCCGACGATCTTGTGGATCGTGCGTTCGGCGTGGACCCAGCACAGCCCGTGGAGCAGGATATTGAACTGCCCGGCATCGTCGCTGATCACCGCAAGATTTGGATTGATCCCATGTTCCAGAACGCTTCCCAGAAGAGCGGCCTCTGTGACGATGCGAACAGCTGCCGCATTCGTGATATTCCAGGACTTGAGAGCAGCTTTCCAGTCCGCTTCGGTCGCGAAGCTTGTCTGACCACTATCAATAATACGGTAGATCTGTGCCTCGGAGAGGTTGTTCTCATAGAAATATGCGATGGAATGTTCGTTGATGACGTAGTCCGTATTTCCTGCACGCAAGAGGTCCAGGAAATTGATCCGGCTTTTGCTCGCAGTGCTCTCAAACCAGGCGAAGAGTTCGTTCCCGATATGCGTGCAGTAGCCGTTTTTCCCTTGATGCCGCGATCCAGTATCATCCGCGTTCACATAGTTCGACACTTCCAGGCCGACACGCAGGATCTCTTTCTTCTCCTCGTGGAAACCTTGCTTGTTTTCCGTGAGGATGCGGTTGATCTGACCTGTGGAAATATCCATTCCCCAATCCGTGAGCATGTCGCGAATCAGTGGTTGGGTCACAGTTCCCTTATGGTGCAGGGAAAGAACCGCTGCATTGACGGTGCGGTTGAAATGGCCTCCCTTCAGTGCCTCCACATCCTTCGGGAGTGGTGCCACGATCGTGGTGCCATCGGGAGCGAGCCATCGCTCTCGACGGTAAAGGACGTGTCGCGACTCGATGATCAACTCCTGGACCATATAGTCCTCATACCCCTTGAATGCGCTTCCATGCGGAACGTTCTCAACGC
>JBAWZH010000334.1:0-2305 GCA_037143135.1 bacterium | reverse complement strand
ATAAAAATTGATATTGGTGGCCGGTGCGTTGGTCAGGGCCGATATCACCGTGGCACTGGAATAATCCGTAGCGTTGCTGTAGAACTGACGCAACCAGGGGGAGGAACAAACCGACGCGTAATAGTTGGTGCCGGGAGGAAGGGTGACACTGTAGTAGCCGTTGGAATCCGTGCCGTTGTTGGCGTCATAACTTTGATTCCAGTTCCATCCGCCGCCTTGATTCGTCGTGATGGTGCCCACCTGAACGTTGACCCCATTGAGCGGTGCACCGTTGCCCAGCACATAACCGCTGACAATGGCGCCCTGGTTCAGATTGAAGTTGATGTTCGTGGCCGGGGCGTTGGTCAGGACCGATATCACCGTGGCACTGGAATAATCCATGGCATTGCTGTAGAACTGCTGCAACCAGGGAGATCCATGGGGAAGACTAACCTGCGCGTAATAGTTGGAGCCAGGCGGCACAGTAACGGAGTAGTTGCCGTTGGAGTCCGAACTATTGCTGTAATAGGACTGCTTCCAATTCCATCCGCCGCCTTGATTCGTCGTGATGGTGCCCACCCCTACCCAGAGTCCACTGAGTGGTGCACCGTTGCCCAGCACATAACCGCTGACAATGGCGCCCTGGTTCAGATTGAAGTTGATGTTCGTGGCCGGGGCGTTGGTCAGGGCTGTTACCAGTTTTGCCTGCGCGATATCCATTGTGTTGCTGTAGTACTGAGTCAGCCAAGGCGATCCGGAATTGTCAGGGTTGGCGACAACGGTGTAGTCGGTGCCGGGGGGCAGAACCAGCGTATAGTACCCGTTGCTGTCCGAATGCCCACGTGACCCTTGATCCTGAAAATCGGATCCCCCGCCGGAGCGGAATGTGACCATACCGGCCTTGACTTCGATGCCGGCCAGCGGACTGCCGCCGCCCTTCACCCGGCCGCTGACGCTCGCCCCCTGCTGCAGGTTGAAGTCGATGTTCGTGGCCGGCGCGTTGGTCAAGGCAACAACCACCGTGGCGCCGACAGCATCCATGGCGTTGCTGTAGAACTGACCCAGCCAGGTAGAGCCCTGGGATGGATTGACTTGCACGTAGTAGTTGGTTCCGGGCGGGACGATAATGCTATAGCGGCCACCGGAATCCGTACTGTTGCCCTGATAGGTTTGCTGCCAGTTCCAGCCGCCGCCCTCATGGAAGATGATGGTGCCCACTTGGACGTTGAGCCCCTCCAGCGGAGCCCCGCCGCCCCGCACGCAACCGCTGACGGTCACGCCTATGCAACCCGTGAAATTGACGCGCGCCGCCTGACCATCCGCGATGTTGGTATTGACCCCCGAAAACAGATAGTTGCCATAACCCGGACTGTTGTTGCTGGGCTTCACGTGCCACGCCCCGGCCAGGACGGCTATCGCGTAGTTGCCGTTTGTATCGGTCACGCCCCGTCCTTCGGAGTAGTAGTCCCCGTTATCCTCGGCATTGAGACTGAGCCCGGCCAGAGGGTGATTTTGGTCGTCTTTGACGGTGCCGTAGAACAGCGCTGTCCCCCGGGGAAAGGCAATGGCCACCCCTGACACGCTGCCCGTGGTCGTATCAATCGGCGACCGGTCCTGAAAACTGAGATAGCCGTAAGATGACAGGGCCTCGTCGTCGACCCCCACCTCCCACCCGCTTGCCGTGACGGGCACCGCAAAATCGCCATTGGTGCCGGTGAAACCAAGGACCAGCAGGTTGTTCGTGGACTGCGCGACCACCAGCATGCCCGGTAATCCAATGCTGGAATTGGTGGCGTCAACGAATCGTCCGGAAATGCTTTGCGTGGCCGGGATCAGGTTCAGATTCGTGGTGATGGGGCTACCCGCGCCCAAGGTGAAAGCCGGCTGCGTCCCCATGTCACACACGTAACCGCTCTTGAACGCCCCCAACTGGTAAACACCGGGCGCGACCTGGATGCTATACGTGCCGGACCCGTCCGCCACCGTCTCGGCAATCGGTCCGCGTTCGTCCTCCATCACCAGAACACCGGCATAGGGGATGTTCGTGCCGTTACACTGCACCTTGCCGGTGAATCCTTGCCCGTAGACGGTATTGGTGACCGCAAAGGCGTTGGTTGCCGCGGCAAAGCCGCCGGTCGGACTGGAGAACCGATAGAGATACCGCCCGACACACGTCTGCGAGAGGCCGACGGTCAGGAAACCCGCCTCCGTTCTGATCGCTCCGGGCG
Organism: bacterium; assembly: GCA_037143135.1. Classification (GTDB taxonomy): domain Bacteria; phylum Verrucomicrobiota; class Kiritimatiellia; order CAIKKV01; family CAITUY01; genus JAABPW01. The sequence continues at coordinate 98 of JBAWZH010000334.1, read as the reverse complement.
TCGGATCCGAATCGTAAGGGATATTGACATTAGTCACGCCGCCGATCATGTTTGCCTGACCGTCCGTCAGGTTGAAACTCCGTACCAGCCAGTCCGTT
>JBAWZH010000333.1:0-2310 GCA_037143135.1 bacterium | reverse complement strand
GACCCGCGAACTGGCCCGGCATCTGGCCTTGGAGCAGGTTGAAAAACTGCTTGTGCCGCAGTGGGAACTGACTGAGTCACTCGAACCTGAGGCGCAGCGGCTGTATGAGGCCTTGGAGCGGAAATTCGCTCCGCAGGCACCCCGCGATACCTCAGGACTATTCGCTTCTCTGATTTCACGTTCGCGGTCCAACTCCAATGATGAGGACTACAATACTAAGGGAATGCATGCCAAGGCGCGCGGTTTCTATGCCCTGGCCATGTTTGTCGAAGGTCGGACCAATGAGGCCGCCAAAGCCATAATCGCTTCATCTGACGGTGGTTCGCTCTATGAGTTCATGAATGCGCTCAATCGCGCCAGTCGTGATATTTCGGCTTCCATGCGCCTCGATTTCCTGACGTTTGTCCAGAAGCACAAACCAGACGCTGAACTCTGGGGGGAATGGATGGCCGCTGCCATGCAGGCGGGGCAGACGAACCGGGTGGTTCCCCTTCTGCGCGAAGCGGAGTCCAAGGCGCCCCGTGATGCCGGGAAGCGCCATGCTTTGTACGCAAGTCTTGTCAGAGCCTGGCTTGCCATCGATGGGATCGACGAGGCCGTCCGCCTCATCGAGGTGCAGTTGTCGGAACCGGCGGGGGCTGACAGTGCCGGGCGAGGATCGGATCAGGTTTGGAACAGGGCTCAAAGAGGCCTGCAGTTGGCAACACTCGGAAAATTGCTGAACCGGCCCCAATGGATAACCCGGGGAATAGGAGTAGCCATCGAGACAGCCAAACAGCATCCCGACTCCATATCCTCCTATAACATAACCTCAATTGTGGATGTCCTTCTTGAGAATCAGGAAGAGGCGCGGGCTGAATTGCTGGTGCTGGACGCTTTGACCGCATTGCGAAAGAAACAGGCGGATAATGAATCAGGCATGGGCGGTGATGACCCTGAACTCGCGTCATACCTGGCGATTCTGACGCGGATCTACCACCATGGTGGGCGTCACGCGGATGTGGTCGCCCTGCTGGATAACGCCCCCTGGTGGGGCGTGCCGGATCTGGTTCAGGTCAATGCCAGCGGATGTGGGGCGGAAAATTTCAGGGCTGTTGTGGCCGCTTCCCTGCATGCCGTGGGTCGCGATGAAGACGCACGTCGAATTCTAAAGGACTATCTACAGGTCCAACCTGCGGATGATCTGGCCTTCGCCACTCTGGTTGCGATCGAGGGGACGGAATTGATTCCCTGGATTGACGGTTTATATGCGCGTGACCGTTTTGAGGAGCGCCCGCTGATCTGGAAGGCTGTAATCTTGCAGAAGGCGGGTCGGCTCGATGAGGCCGAAACGGTCATCCGCCAGGCGCTCAAAGTCGATCCCACCGACGGTGAGACGAAAGCCGGGGATCGCGTCCGGGCCTATGGGGTGCTGGCCGATATTATGGCCGCCAAGGGCAAGGCGGATGATGCTGCCTTCATGAGGAATGTCGTGAAATCTGTCCGTATCGCCGAAAAGGGGGACGACTTAACCCAGGCGGGACTGGTTTTGGGCTCATTGCCGGTGTACGAGGAAGCCCAGGGGCTTTTTGCCGACGCATACTGCATTCAGTGGCGGTTGGCAGAACGTCTCGTTGCCAAGGGTGATTTTGCCGGAGCCGAGAAACACTATCGCATCGCCTTTGAGCGAATGCCTGAGCAGTTCGGCCAGGTGGCGAGCCTGTGCTTTGGGTGTGAAGGAGTGTTCAAGAGCAGCCCCAGTCAAAGCACGGCAGAACGGGTGCTCAAGGATCTGGTCAGCCGGGGGCCGGTTCGTCCCCAGGTCTATTACCTATTGGGTCAGTTAAGGGAGGCCCAGGAGCGCTGGCCGGAGGCGTATGAGGCCTATGCCAAGGCCTCAGAATTGGATCCAGCCTACCTGGATGCCTTGCGGAAACGATACTGTCTCGGTTCGTCCATGCTCCTTCCCCGATCCGAACAGGATATCCTGGCTCTGCGGCTCATTGCCATGGATCCCCTGGGCAAACATGCGGGCGTGGACTATTCGCATATCCAGAATGCACGGAGTCTCTGGGCCGTCATCAGTGCAAACCAGTCGTTGTCATACACTCCCTTGAAGGAATTGCTCGTTCTTCCCGCCAGCAAGCGGCAACTTGAGTCCAAGAAAACCGGTTCGGGCTCTCTGGACTCCAGTATGCGCAGGTTCTCCTGGATGAGTTACGATATGAATAGGCAGGGGATTCCAACCCCGGGTGAAGCGCTCCTGAAACTCACTTTCATCGAGAGACTGATGTCGTTGGTCGGATCCGATGTCTCAAGCGATTGCATGCT
>JBAWZH010000332.1:0-2318 GCA_037143135.1 bacterium | reverse complement strand
CCGCTTTTTCTCGCTACCCACTCATTCTAAGGCCGCTCTGAAATTGGGAAATTCTGTTCTATCCCCGCTCAGGTATCCCCACTTGCATTTCCTCCTGCCCGCGAAGCGGAATCAGCAGGAGGTATGCCGAAAGTCCCGGAGGGACAGGGATTAGGTCAACTGGCCCGTTACTTTTCTTATTCGTAGTGAGTCCACAACCGCAATACCTTGACCGCTCGTTCAGCCTTAATCACCTGATACACCAGTCTGTGCTGGATATTGATCCTTCGAGAGTAGGCACCAGCAAGATCCCCAATAAGCTTCTCGTAGGGAGGTGGGTTCTGGAAAGGATCATCCGCCAAAATAGCCAAAAGGAACTCTGCCTTCGATTTCAGACCAGCGCTTGAAAGCTTTTTGGCGTCCTTCTGAGCTTGTTTTGTGAAGACTAGTTGATATTTCACCAGTCAAGTTCCTTGGCGCACGCGGACACTGGAGTGGCGAGCCCGGCACGAATGGATTCCCTCATGCCTGGAATCGAGATCAAATACAGGCTCTCCTGTATAGCCCGCCAGTCGTCCTCGGCAACGAGAACCGCACTGGAGCGCTTGCCAGTGATCTGAATCGGCTCGTGAGAGTCCGAAGCATCATCGAGGAGCTTGTAGATCATGGACCGTGCTGTTGTGGCTGTGACTGTCTGCATGAGTAAAGCGTGCGTGATTACGTGCGTCGCGTCAAGCGGTATTTTTCTGCGAGACTTTATGGCTGCGGATCCGCTTTGAGGCGGCAAGCGCGGCCTTGAAAAAGGTGGTGTGTTTGCCGTTCATATTCGCGGGCTACCCGTGAGGGCCTATCCGCAAGAACGACTCCGTATTGAGCGAAGACTCGTTCTGATTCAACAAGTGAAACTCGAACAAACAAACACACCATATGACAAAAACTGAACTCTACATCGGGCTCGATGTCCACAAAGAAACGATCACCGGCGCCGTCGCAGAGGGCGGGCGCACCGGGGAGGTCCGCCAGGCGGGGACGATCACCAACGACCTCCACGCGGTGGAGAAGCTGATGCGACGCATCCGGGGGGACCAGGAACGCACACTGCACGTCTGCTACGAGGCGGGGCCGTGCGGGTTCGTGATCGCTCGGCGGCTCAACCAGCTCGGGATCGATTGCACGGTCGTTGCTCCATCGCTCATTCCCAAGAAGCCCGGCGACAAGATCAAGACCGACAGGCGCGACGCCGAAAAGCTCGCCCGCCTGCTTCGCGCTGGCGACCTCTCGCCGGTCTATGTGCCCGAGGCCACCGACGAGGCGAGCCGCGGTGAATTCAAAAAATGTGGTGGCACCGGAAACGATGCTAAGGCCCACGAATATCAGCATACAAACCGCCGGGAACCTAATCACCCCGCCCGCTCCTCCGCCTCTCACTTGCTCTCACTTCCGGCTGCTAAGGAAAGTTATGAAAAAACTGTCCAGAGGATCATTTTGCCTGTTGACAAAACCGCAGCCATATCAACGTCCGCCGTCAGGTATCGCTGGCTGGCGGAAATGGTGGACCGCAATGCTCGGGAGCGAAGGCGCTCGGCCTGCTCTTCTGCCAGCAGGCCCCGTGCCTGAGCGGTGGAACGTCAAATCGGTGTTCATCGAAACTCCCGACGGGCCAGCGATTAGCTGCACGAGTTTGTTAGGCCTTTTTTCCTTCTTTCGGAAAGCCAACGCTGGAAGGATTTCTGTGACTCGTAGGAGGGACGCCCTTGGATAATTCCATCCATGCTCAAGTCTTCATCGAGATCAGGCCAGTGAATGCCATCGCCTTCGCCGATCAATTCCCAATGATTTCTTTCTTTGACTGAGGCGTTTAGCAGTCGGGGATACCAGACAAGCGGAGCGGAAATGCAGCGCCCATCGGACAGGTCGATTGCCAGCGTCGAGCTGGTGATCTTGATGTCCTGGATGCAGGTGGAGGGCGGTTCAAGCGTTAAAGTATTCATCCCAAGCTTTCAGTAGTATTGTTTTATTCTTCCGGATAATTCTCTGTAATTCAAGCAGTTCGTGCGCCCGAAAGCGTCCGCTTCGCTCAATCCGCACCGGATCAATCCAAAATTTTGCTGTATTCCGTTCACGTTGAACATGAACGTGAGCTGGTTCGTCACGGTCGTTCGCGTAGAAAAAGAACCGATATGGTCCGATTCGCAGAGAGGTGGGCACAAAATGAGGATACAGAATTTCGCGCTTGACGCAATTCTTCTTTGCCTACGTCCGCCGTCACCGGCACCGGACTGACGGCGCGACGAATGCCAGGGAGCGAAGCGACCAGCATTCGGCGTGACGGCGGGTAG
>JBAWZH010000331.1:0-2318 GCA_037143135.1 bacterium | reverse complement strand
TGAGATCTGAAATCAGAGGAGCCTTATGAAGAGAATCCTGGGCCGTGCCCTAATGGTGATTGTGTTGAGTGTGATGGCGGGCTGCATGAGTACGCCTGAGAGCCGCATCAAGAAGGAGCCGGGTGTGTTTGCCGCCTTCCCTCCGGATATTCAATCGAAAGTCCAACGGGGTGAGGTGGCCATTGGCTTTACAAAGGACATGGTGCGACTGGCTTTGGGGTTGCCGCGTCGTGTGAATACCCGGATCACAGAGGGGGGACAGACGGAAATATGGGTTTATACAGGGACTCGGTACATCAGTCGTTATGAGCCGGTGTACGCCGGCTACTGGTACCGGGATCGTGCCGGGCGTATGTGCCGATCCACCGACACGGTGTGGATGAATCATGGATACAGCGAAGAGTACCCTGTGTTACGTCTCGAGTTCGCGGGAAATTCGCTGAAAGCCATCGAGCGCATGCAGCGCTGATCACAATCAGGTCGCTTCTCTGATCTTCAAGACCACGGTGCGGTTCTTTTTACGACTTTCGGGCGTAGTGTTGGGGTGTGGCGGATTGGCATCCCCGGCTGATGACGTTGTTACTCGATCCTCCGGATAACCTCCCTGTTTAATCAGATAAGCGGCGGCAGCCTTGGCCCGGGCCAATCCCAATTCCTTGTTATCGGTTCCGTTGACTTTCGTTTTTTTGACCGGTGTGGCATCGGTGTGACCCTCAACCTCAACAAAGAATGCGTTTTTGCGGGCTTTGATGGAGGCGGCGATGGTCTTCAGATCCTGCTTTGCCGCCGTGGCTAGTTCAACACCCTGCACAAAGACACCCTCGTTGAAAACTACGGTCATTTCACGCGGGGATTGGGTGATGGCCCAATGCTCGCTGTTCAGAGAAGGCCAGAAGATGGCGGGGGTCGGCGTTTCGCGCGGCATCGGTGATGCCGGCGCCGGGTGTTCGGCAAGCATCGGAGAAGCGGCGGGAATTTTGATATCCGACCGGGTTTCAGGGGTGCGGTTGATCCCCGCGCCGATGAAGTAGGCGAATGTGGTGGCGAGAAGTCCCGCCACCACCGCCCCGATGAACAGAATCTTGGAAACCCGTTTGGTGTTCAGTTCGTCTCGAATGGTTTCCACTTCGTCCAGCATGCGGCGCAGGTTGGTCAGTTTATCGTTCCACTGTAACTCGGATTCAGCATGGCGGGATTCCGCCTGAAGTCTCAATTGATTGGCCTTGCCGACTTCCATCCGGGCGGCGGCGAGATCGGATTCGAGCGTCGAAAAGCGCGTTTTGAGGATCTGCAACTCCTGTCGGGCCCGGTCACGGGCGGTCAGGATCGTATTGCGGTCAGCCAGTGCCTGATCCCGTTCGGCGCGGAGTCCGGTGAGTTCTTCCGTGACAGCCGGGGACTGACTGTCAGGTTCCTGCGGCGGGGGAGTGTTGACGATGGTGTCAAGTAGCCGTTCCTCGGCGGTGGCGGGGGAGACCGGCGGTTCGGGTTCAATGGTAATGGTCGGAACATCGTCAAGGGGCGCCACGTCCGCGTCGAATGGGATGCCACCATCGGGTTCAGGATTGAAAAACGGATCAGACTCAAACACGTCTTCTGCGGGTACTTCGGTCATGGTTTCGCTTTCTCCATTTTTGACGGGCTCAACGGGCGTGGACTTTGGCGTTTTCTCGGGAAATACCGAGCGCGACGGAACGGGGTCTTCCTGCGGGGTGCTCAGGGGGAGTGGCGGTGTTCCGTCGGATCCCGGTTCTATCGGCGCCATCGGGATCTTCGGGGCTGGAATAGCCGAAAGAAAATCCATTTGCAGGGGATCCTGCGTGTCTCGGCGCGATTTTGCGGATAACGGTCTCATAGGTCACCACTGGCGGAACTCTATCAGAACAAAGGCCGCGTGAAAACAGGAGAAGACAACACTTTTTTGGATGACGCTTTCTCCGTTGGCATTTTCATGATAGGGTTAGCCCATGGTCAAGATGTGGGTTTCAATTCTATTTGTCTCCCTGTGTCTGGGTCTCCATGCGGCGAATCCCCTGGATTCCGTTCGCCTCTATGCCATTGAACCCGCCTGTTTTGATTATACCTTCACGGCCGTGGTCTCCGCGTCGTCGACAAACCCGGTGTTGTCCTTCAATCATCGCGGCGGGCGTACCTATTTTGTTCATCCGGGTGAACGGCTGGGCGATTACGTTGTCCGGGATTTCCGTCCCGTCATCACTAGGGTCTTCAATCCTTCCATCAAATTGGTTCAGGAACAGAAATTGGGGAGTGTCACGCTTCAGGCAACGAACGGTCCCGCGCTCGTACTGGAACTGGGG
>JBAWZH010000330.1:0-2322 GCA_037143135.1 bacterium | reverse complement strand
CGAACTATTACCCGCAGATCAAGATCGGGCAGTACCAGATCATGCCGGATCACCTGCATGTTCTGGTGCATGTGGTGCGCGACTTGCCGCCGGACGTCACCTTGCAGCGCGTGATCCGGGGGTTCAAACTGGGGGTGAACCGTGAGTGCGCCAAGGCGGCGGGCGGCAGCCGGATCCGCGTCTTCGAGAAGGGCATGTATGACAGCCTCGTTTTCGACCGCGAGCACCTGGCGCGGGAGGCGGCCTACATCCGCGACAACGTGCGCCGCTATCGGCTGCGGAAGGCACACCCGGAACTATTCCGCCAATCCCGCAAGGTGATGGACTTGCCGGACGGCACACCACTATGGGGGTTCGGCAACTGCTTCCTGCTGGAACATCCGCGCCGGGTGAGTGTGCAATTCTCGCGCCGCACGACGGAGGCGGAGTGGCCTCAAATCGAGGAGGAACTAGCGGACTATTTGGCTCAGGGATATGTGTTTGTGTCGCCGTTCATCTCACCTTTCGAGAAACTGGTTTTGCATGAGGTGGTGGCGCAAGGCGGCCGGGCGATCCGGCTCACGCAGAGGTTCTTTGGCGAACGCTACAAGCCCGCCGGCATGCTTTTCGATCTGTGCTGTGAAGGGCGGTTGCTGGAGCTTTCGGTGGCGGGGGCGTTCCCGCGCTTTGCGCGCCTTGATCGGGCGGCTTGCGTGCGGCTCAATGCGGTGACGGCGGTTGTTGCGACCACGCAGTGGTCGCAACGGAGAGTGTGAAGAAGAGAGGACGACCACGACGCGGCCGCAACCGGGAGAATAAAACCACGCAGTGGTCTAGCATCTTTTAATCTCTTGTGGCGTCCACTGCGTGGGCGCCAGCAATAAACATAACAGCAGCATAACCATGAATATTCCTTTTTCCAAAGTCGACTGTTCCGGCAATGAACTCAAGTATGTAAAGGAGGTCATTGAGAGCGGCTGGCTCACCACCGCCGGCAAGTGCATGGAGTTCGAGAAACTGTTTGCCGAGACGGTCGGCGGCAAGTATGCCTGCGCTGTCAATTCGGCGACGGCTGCTTTGCATCTAGCGGCAGAAGCACTCGGGATCGGCCCTGGTGATAAGGTTTTCGTTCCGACTATGACTTTCACCGCCTCGGCTGAGGTGATTCGTTATCTGGGAGCCGACCCGGTGTTCCTGGATGTCGAATATGGCACCTGCTTGGTGACGCCTGAAATACTCGAAAAGGCGGCTAGGCAGAACCCGGGAACCAAGGCCTTTGTACTGGTTCATTTCGGCGGTCAGGCTGCAGACATGGGAGATGTCAGTGGACAGTCGTCAGTGGGCAGTGGGCAGAATAAGATGGGCATTCTTGAGATATGCCGGAAATACGGGATGAAACTGATCGAGGATGCCGCCCATGCATTCCCAACACAGTATAAAGGCAGGATGATCGGCTCGTTCGGTGATGTCACCTGCTTCAGTTTCTACGCCAACAAGACGATCACGACCGGCGAGGGTGGGATGCTGGTCACCGATGACGAGACAATCTATAAGCGTGCCAAAGTCATGCGGCTGCATGGTATCAACCGTGACATCTGGGATCGGTTTACGGCCAAGAAAGCCAACTGGGAGTATGACGTCGTGGCCCCGGGCTTCAAATACAACATGCCGGACGTCAATGCCGCAATCGGGCTCGCCCAACTTGAGCGCGCGGATGAATTCCGGGAAGGGCGGCAGCGTTGCGCGGAGTTCTACTACAAGCATTTGGCAGACGTGCCGGGAGTGGACTTGCCTGTTTGCCATTGTCCCATAGCCGATCATTCGTGGCATCTCTTCTGGATCGTTTTGAATGAGAAGTGCCCGCTTGAAAGGAACACCTTTATTGACCGGATGAATGAGGCAGGGATCGGGACTTCTGTGCACTATAAACCCCTTCACCGGATGACGTATTACAAGGAACGCTATGGCCTGAAACCCGGGAACTATCCCAACGCCGAGCGCCACTGGCGAGGTGTAGTGACCCTGCCAGTCTATCCCGGACTCTCGAACGAGGATTTGGCCTATGTGTGCGAGACGATCAAGAAGTTGGCGGGGCAAACATAAGCCTTACAGTTCTCATAGTGTACAAGAAAGATGCCGCCGTCACGGCGGCTACTACAGAAGAACCTCCAACGCGGAGTACCTGTAGTAACCGCCGCTTGCCCTGACCCGTCCTGAGCATTGTCGAAGGAGCATTGTCGAAGGAGCGTGCCGAAGGGGTGTCGGCGGTACTGCCACAAGAATATCAACCTGGACGCCAGCCTCTTGCTTAAGCACTGGCAATTCCCATTTCCTGTAATCACC
>JBAWZH010000329.1:0-2330 GCA_037143135.1 bacterium | reverse complement strand
CTGACTCCTGAATACCTGAGTAGTTACGCGGCGGAGTGGGTTATGCTTGTCAGCGCCCCTCCCACAAGAGGCTTCGTCATCATCTGAAGCGCTTCAGATAGCGAATTCAAGAGAGTGCGAACATCGAACATTCAACATCGAACGTCCAACGTTGAATAGAAAAGAAGGATATATTTCCTGTCCTTTGACGCCAATTCTCACAGCAAGATCAAGTAAGATATTCCCGACATTTCTTCTCCCCTGTAAAACTACCGCCGACACGGCGGTTACTACATGGGCTTCGCGAATATATTGTCTCTGTGTTTTTGATGGCGACCATCACAAAACCCCTTTGCCCTGGTTAGGCTTGCGCACGCGCTTTGGAACCTGCTCATTCATCAGGATGAGTCCTACGGTGTCTTGCGCAGAGTCCAACAAGTGGTTGAGTTTCTCCAACTCCCCAAACACTTGCAGGGCGCGAGCCAGGTACTGCAGGGCGGTACCGGGGTGTCCGGTCTCCATCCGGCGTACCGTCATGACGGATGTTCCAAGCCGTTCAGCCAGCATGGCCTGAGTCAGGTTACGACGACGACGCGCCAATGATAAATCCACCCCAAGTTTCTTGAGCGCTCTGTCGACTGGTAATGGCAAGGGAAGATTCATATAAAGCACACAATATAATGTCTAAACTCAATTGATCGTTCTTATTAGCGTCTTTATACTGTAAACGGCGCCAGTAAGTCAAACGAATTCAAGAGAATACGAGCATCGTCTATTGTGGGGCGGATGTCCTCATCCGCCTCATACAACATTGATTTGCCAGTACTTAAGCGCTTCAGCAAGAGGTTGACGTCCGGGATGATATTCTTGAGGCAGTACCGCCGACACCCCTTCGACAATGCTCCTTCGACAATGCTCCTTTGACTATGCTCAGGACGGGTCAGGACGGGTCAGGGCAGGTGGCGGTTACTACAGGTGCTTCGCGCCGGATATTCTTCTGTCCTCCCCGTCGTTTAGCCAGTCAGGAAGGTAAAGACGCTGCACGCCCTCGAAATCGTTACCCACCTCGCGATCAAGTGTGAGTAAAAGTTTAGGGTAGTTGTCCTTCACCGACAGGAGGGGGGTGGTCTCCCGTTCCACGGTCGTCCTTGACGGCAACAGGTAGGCAACCTGGATATAGGTTTTTATGCCATCCCGGTCGGCCACGAAATCAATCTCCTGATTGCCAAGACGCCCCACGGAGACACGGTACCCTCTGCGCAGCAATTCAATACAAACCACGTTTTCCAGCATTCCGCCGATATCATCCGCCCGATACCCGAGCAGGGCGGTGCGCAACCCCAGATCGCTGATGTAGTGTTTCTCGTTCACTTCGAGATGGCGCCGCCCCTTGATGTCGTAGAGTAGTACCCGGTGAGTGAGATGTGCATCCGCAAACCACTTCATGTAGTTCAGAATGGTATCGACCCCGACCGAGAGTTTCTGGTTTTTCAGGAATGCATTGATACGGCTGGCGTTGGTAAGATTTCCGATGTTGTCAAAAACATACCGGCTGACCTGTTCGAGCAAGGCGTAGTGGCGAACCTGATGACGGCGCACGATGTCTTTCAACATGATTGTGTTGTAGACGCCCGAGACGAACGGCTGAAATGTGGAGTCAGCCAGGGGCCCGAACTCATGCAACCCGGGCAATCCGCCGAAGCGCAGGAATTTCCTGAAGGATTCCCCCGTGTCGGCCTCCTGCAACCCGTTGAAGGTCCGGAACTCCGGAAAGGAGAGCGGAAAGATCTGAACTTCAACATACCGGCCCGCCAAAAGCGTGGCGAGTTCCCCAGATAAAAGATGGGCATTGGATCCGGTGATCACCACATCCAGATCACGTTGCCCGGACCAGTCTGCGACGATCCGTTCCCACTCCTCGATTTCCTGAATTTCATCGATAAAGATGTGGCAGATACCCTTACCTTTAGGTCGAACCGCCTTGATGTGGGCGGCGAGGTCATGGTACGTGCGAATCGCATCAAATTCATACGATTCCTTGTCGACATAAATGACCTGATCGCGCCGAACTCCTTCGGCAACCAGTTTGTCGATCAATAACCGAACCAAACAGCTTTTACCCGCCCGCCGCATTCCCGTAATAACCTTCACCACCGGTTTGTTCAGGAAGGGTCCGATTTGCTCTACATATTTATTTCGACTATACAAGATATAACCTTATAGATGTAATGTATTTTCGACATGGTCGAAATATGGCATATTCTCTCCTCGTGCGCAAGAGAAGGAACGCGGAATTGGTGATTACAGGAAATGGGAATTGCCAGTGCTTAAGCAAGAGGCTGGCGTCCAGG
>JBAWZH010000328.1:0-2348 GCA_037143135.1 bacterium | reverse complement strand
GTGCTTGATAACGCTTTTACCGGTGCCCGGTTCGCCCATGACGATGCAAAGGCCGCCTTGCTGGCAGTGGACTTTAAGCGTCTCGAAAACCTCCTGCTGGTGTGGCAGCAGTACCGTTTTGCGAGAGGGGTCGAAGGGATTGAACTCGAGGCCGAAGTGTGAACGTAGCATTTTCTATTTCTCCTTGTTTTGTGTTGTTTACTTACTGGTTCTCAAAGGGTTTGGCGGGGGTGATAGCCTCCGGTTGTGTCGCCTTCTGTCGTCTGGAGGGAGGGCGGTCATTGGCGATAAAGTTGAGCAGTGTGGCTTCGCCCATACGCTCGCCCTTGTAATAGACGATGATCCGTTCCGGGTTGGCGCGGTTGTATCGGACATCAATGTCGCGCTCAGCGAGGTCGCGGGGTGCCTCGTAACGGATATTGTTAATATTGAAGGTGTTGTCCTTGCGGACGGTCCTGGAGCGTTCGACATAGAACAACTCATCATTGGCCTCCATGGGATTGAGGAAGCGGATGCGTGAAAGATCCATGCCGAAGCGGTCAATGGGTTTCATCTGGAGTGTGCTGTGGATACGGGTGTTGTAGTCGTTTTCAACCCATTGATTGAACTGGCGGTTGAGGCTTTCGAGGGAAGAGAGATCGAGTTGCTGGAGCAGGAACTGGTCGCGAACTCCGCGAAAAAAGCGTTCAATTTTCCCCTTCGCTGCTCCATCCCGTACCGGCGTGTGGGCGAGTATGATGCCCAGTCTGGCGCAGATCTGGTTGATCTCCTTGCAGGTGTAGATGGCCCCGTTATCGACGTAAAGGATCCCCGGGATGCCGCGCTTGTAGAGTGCGGCCTTGAACGCCGTGATGAGGTTGTCGGCGTTTTCCGCAAGGAAGAACTGGCCATGGGGAATCACACGGCTGGCATCATCGATGAAGGCGATGAGCTTGGTCTGTGTGGAGGCTTTGCCGTTTTTCATGAAGGGCCCGAACATGGTGTCGAGCTGCCACATTTCATTGGCGTATTGCTTGGAGAAGGCGAGACGCCGTTTGTTCTCGGTCTTAGTGGCGGGAGTGAGCAGATCGTACTGGTGGACCAGCCTGAAGAAACTGGTTTGTGAACAATCCGCGTGGGCGAGTGTGCCCCGCTCAATGCAGCGGCGGTAGATCATCATTTTGTTGTAGCGGGTGTCCCGGAATTCCGGGAGCACCTGCTCGATGGCCTCCTGCAGCTGTTCTGCGCAAACTTTGCGGGGCTTGCCCTTGTCGGCCCGTGGCCGGTTGACTAGAACCTGGACGCCATCCTTCTTGTAGAGGGACAGCCAGGTCTGGATCGTGCGCCAGGTAAAGACATGAGGCGTCCCATCCTCATCGTGGAAGGTCATCTTGCTGACCTCCTTGATGCGGCTAATGATGCTATTTCCCGCCATCGAATCGATGGCCCCCAGAACCCGTAACTTCAGATACACGTTAATTCGTTTCAAGATCGTCTCCTTTGTTGTTGGCCGGACATTACCGGAGGCTAAAGGAGCGTACGCAGTGGAATCGCGTGTTGCTGGTTTTTTCCAGTCTTGGCGAGCCCTGGGGGTGCGTGATATTTTGGAAATGCGGGGTGTGCTTCAGGTTACTGCCAGGAAATCCCGTTGAAAGGATAACTGGTAGGCTTCGATAGGTGAGTCATTACCGAATACCTCTTTCAAGTGCGCGAACACATGAAAGAGGGGCACCCCCGTCTTTCCCTCTGGCGGTGGCCCTCTGACACAAAGGTGTACCCGAAAAACTGTCTGGCATAGATCCAGACGGCGCAGAAGTTTGTAAGCGGTACTCAGTGAAGAGGGGAAACCTTTTCGACGGGCATCTTCCCATGCTTTGTTGATGGAGCGGGCATTGAGCAGGCTCTGTATGAAATCCCAGAGGTGCTTGGCTGATAACCAGCGGCGGCATAAGGTGTCACCTAAACGCAGGCTCCAAGTCCTATCGCCCTCCGTAAGATGATTACATTTCTTGCAGCGGATGCGCCAACCGCGGATGCCGGATTTCTTCGGGCCATTATGCCACCGAAGGTATCCATGCCGGATCATTGTGCCAGTACGCCCGCAGTGTGGGCAGCAACAGAAAGTGAGCTTCAATAGCAATAACTTAATCTCTTCCTCGGTTTTGAAAAATATATGCACCGGCGCAAGGTAGCCGCCCAGGATTCCTCGTCAAACTGCAAAAGAACGGGGCTCAATCAAAAATGGTGGGTAAAATCCAGAAAACGGCACTACGGCACAAGTAATGCCTTCCCAAGTTATGACAGCAAGACGCCGGTCTCACTTTGGTTCAAAATCCAACGGCACTACGAGCTATTTGCGGTAAATAACA
>JBAWZH010000327.1:0-2361 GCA_037143135.1 bacterium | reverse complement strand
TGCCTTTGGGATTACGAGTGGGATTCGGAAACGTTCTATGAGCGCCCCGTGCTCATGGCCCGCCTGGAATTGACGGATACCTCGGGGAGGAAGCAAACCATCGTCACGGATGAAAAATGGTTGTGCGGGGAATCTCCCGTTCGGAAACAAGCGTTTTGGATTGGGGAACTCTATGACGCGAACAAATTTCAAGCGGGCTGGAATACGCCGGATTTCAAGGCCAACGGTTGGGTTGCGGCGCGCGAATCAAAGATTGGTGAAAAGTTGCGCAAGTTTACCTTCGATCCGATGCCCCCGGAAAAAATGTCAGCCCCGATCTGGCCCGTTGGCGAAAAAGAGCCGAAGCCGAAAGTCTATGTCTTTGATTTCGGCCAGCAGATTGGTGGCCGGGCGCGCTTTGCTTTTCAAAACCTGAAAAAAGGCCAACGCATCGTTGTGCGCTATTCGGAAATCGCGGGGAAAGATCCGACGCCGGAGGCGGGGCCCTTGGCGTATTACGATTCGTTTGACAACTCGAAGCAGGATCCTGATTTACTCAAGTATAAGGGGAGGGGCAGCGTCGCCTCTTCGGCTTTCATAGAAATCCCACAGCCGGATGGGACCTCGAAAAGGGAGGGAATTCCTGGAGGAGCGGCCGTCTTCTCCGACATGTTTGTTTCCGCCGGGGAGAAGAGCGAAACATGGACTCCCAATTTTACTTACACAGGGTTCCGGTATCTGGAAATTCTTGGTTTGGAGTCGAGGGATCAACTGAAGGAAATCAGCGCCTACGACCTGAGCACCGAATTGAATATCGTTGGCTCGGTGGATACGGATGAGCCGAAACTGAACAAGATACTGAAAGGTGCCCAAAGGACGATCGCCGTCAATCTTCATTCACAGTTTCAGGATAACAACGGGTCCGAACGTGGCTCGTTCGCGTTTCTTGTTGCGGTGAACGACCTGAATGCGAGTTATTGGATCAACACGTATCCTTTCTGGCATAATGTTGCTCTGAGCACTGTTACCGTGAATTCAGCCTCCAATTGGCCGGTCGGTTTTTGTGCCGGGTTAAGAGGGCCTGCCCATGGAAAGTATAAAGTCATCGGAATCACCGATAGCCTGCATTACGGAAATCTGCCCTATAACCTTTTGGCTTTCTTTAATGATCGAAAAGCTGCTGATGCTCTATTGGATTGGAGTCTGGTTTTTATCAAGGAAGCATCGGCGGAACGCTACTGGAACAATAAGACCGATGGTTATGCCGACCATATTGCAGAAACTGCTCTGCTCGACCTCCCGGGCAAAGATAAAGAGTTCATTATCGACGGAAAAATCACCTCCCGGTCACTTTTCCATGGCGGGGCACTCTCGTCGATAGCGGATCAGGGGATCCAAACCGCAACGACACTGGGATTGCGAGCCAAGGCAGAAAAACTTCGGGAGTTGATCGAGCCCCTCAAAAAGAAACTCGTCACAACTTGCCGGGATTCCAAAACGGGCGTGTGGACCCCAGACCACCCCAGCAAACAAGGGACAGACACCGCCCTCATTTACTTCAACATTGAACCCCGTGAGGACGATAAGAAGCTGTGCGAGGAAATCATTCATGAGATCCACACCGTAACCAACGGGCATCAGATCACCGGCTCCCGTCTCAGCTATCCTCTCCTCCATGTTCTCTCGCAGAACGGTTTTGTCGAAGAAGCCTATCGTTTGCTCATGCGGGAAGAGTATCCCAGTCTTCTCAACATGATCAACGAAACCAATGGAACGATCAGGGAAAGCTGGCACACGCGGGATAATTTTGCCCAGATTGAGGGTTTAACGGCGATGAGTAACTGGTTCTACAGTGATCTGGTTGGCATTTCTGCCGATATCAATGCACCCGCGTTCGCGTCATTCAGCCTCAAGCCGATTGTTCCGTCCAAGGTCGGACGAGTGAACTTTTCGTTCGAGTCACCGCGTGGCACCATCCAGAGTTTGTGGGAACGCAAGAAGAACGAAATCGTCTGGAACATTACCGTTCCTCCAAATTCTCAGGCTAAGATTGCCATCCCCAGCGTTTCGGTCGCAGACTTAAAGGAGGGCGGGAAACCGATCTCGATCCAACCCGGGATCACTTCGTTGGAAAAAAATCCGGAGTATCAGTTCTACAAAATCCCGTCGGGAAACTACCAGTTCTCCTATCCGGATGCGGGGCAAAAACCCTCACAGCAAACAGATTCAAAATGAAACACATCCTCGTCGCGTTCCTCCTTCTTGCGGTTGTCACCGCCTCTCCATCTGCCGCCGAGCCGGTAAAAATCGGGAGAGTATTGATTCTTGGCAACAGCATCACCGAACACGGTGCCGCGCCGAACATGGACTGGCTCGGGAATT
>JBAWZH010000326.1:0-2365 GCA_037143135.1 bacterium | reverse complement strand
GGGCTGGGGATTACCCACAAATAAAGCTGGACACCACAAAACTCATCCACTAGATTATCGTGCATGGTCACAGTAGGCGGGCGGACATTTTCAGCCGAAATTCTATCTCGGATTGAGCATACTGTTGTTGCAGATCCGAGCATTTCCCGGCGACAACTTTCGTTGCGTGTCTGCGAATGGCTTGAATGGCGTAATCCTGCGGGGAATTTGCAGGAGATGAGTTGTCGTAAAGCCATGCTTCAACTGCATCGGCGAGGGATGATCAAACTTCCTGAGATCACGGAGCGATATACGTTCCAGCAACCTCGGAGAGTGGAGGCCCCACCGCCGGTCGCGACGCTGAATTGCGAGTTTTCTGAATTGGGAGAGGTGGAGATTGTTCGTGTTACTACACCCGCTTTATCGAAGCAATGGCGGCAGATGATGGATACCTATCACTACCTGAAGAGTGGACCGCTGTGTGGGGCGCAACTGCGCTATTTGGCGCGAAGTCAACAGGGTGGATGGCTTGGGGGGTTGAGTTACAGCGCCTCTGCCAGACGGGTGGAGTGTCGAGATGCCTGGATCAGTTGGCCTGAGGCGGCCCGTGTGAGGAATCAGGCGCTGGTGGTGAATAACAGTCGTTTTCTGATATCTCCAACCGTCAAGGTAAAGAACCTGGCGTCGCATGTTTTGGCGAAATGTCAGGAACGTCTGGCTGATGATTGGGAGAACGTGTACGCTTATCGCCCTGTATTACTGGAAACTTATGTGGAACGGGGACGATTCGCCGGGACTTGTTATCGAGCGGCCAACTGGATCCATGTGGGGTCGACGAGTGGACGCGGGCGACAAGGAACAGGAGCGACGGTCAAGGATGTCTATGCGATGCCGCTGGAGTCGGCGTGGCAAGCCGCATTGTGCCGGCATGCCGATGGCAAGTTGCAACTGCGCAAGGTGGAGGAGCCGCGACCACCACGCGATTGGATTGAAGCGGAATTGGGAGGGGCGAACTTGGGTGACACACGATTAACAGCCCGCCTGCTGGAGATGACGGGCCGGTTTTATGCCCAACCGACAGCGAATATACCGCAGGCTTGCGGTTCGGTGATGGCGGCCAAGGCCGCGTACCGCTTCCTGGATAACGAGGAGGTGCAATGGCATGCGATTTTGCAGCCGCATTATGAAGCGACCGAGGAGCGCGTACGCGCCCTTCCCTTGGTGCTTGTTGCCCAGGATACAACGACCTTGAATTACAGTTCACATCCAAACACAAAAGGGTTGGGACCTATTGGCACTGACAGCGAGAAAGTCCGTGGCCTGCTCGTCCATGACACCATGGCGTTTACCCCGCAAGGGACACCACTGGGTTTGCTGAATATTCAATGCTGGGCGCGGGATGGCATTGGCAGTCGTCACGAACGCTATGAGAAGCCGATCGAGGAAAAGGAGAGTTATAAATGGCTGGAGAGTTACCAAGCCGTGGCAGCCGTGCAGGCGAGGTGCCGGAAAACCCGTTTAGTGGTCATGGCTGATCGTGAGGCCGATATCCACGAGGTTTTTGCCGAGCAAGCCCGCACTCCCCGCGGCGCGCAGTTGTTGATCCGCGCGGAGCGATCACGCAATCGCAAGGTTCTTGATGACGAGGAAACGTGTGATTTTCTTTGGCCCATGTTGGAGCAGCAACCCAGCCTCGGGACACGCGAGATTTTGATCCCGCCCAACGAGACCCGTGCGGCACGACAGATCCAGTTGGCGGTACGCATGCTACCCGTCACCTTGCGGCCACCCAAGAGAAAATCACACCTTGCCGCCGTTCGGGTATGGGCGGTTTTAGCACAGGAGGTCAATCCGCCTGCAGGGGTTGAGGGGTTGGAGTGGATGTTACTCACAACGGTCGAAGTGAAAACCAAGGAGGAGGCCTTCGAACGACTGGAGTGGTATGCGAGGCGGTGGGGCATTGAAATCTATCATCGTATTTTGAAAAGCGGTTGCCGGGTCGAATCCCGCCAATTGGAGAATGCGCACCGCTTGACCAACTGCATGGCCATCGACATGGTCGTAGCCTGGCGAATCCATCATCTCACTTCACTGGGGAAGGAAACCCCTGATGTCCCCTGTACGGTATACTTTACCGACTCCGAGTGGAAGGCGCTCACCACCTTCGTCAACGAAACCAAAGTGCCACCAGCGTGCCCTCCCTCCTTAAATGAGTCTGTACGCCTTCTCGGTAAACTCGGTGGTCACTTGGGCCGTGCCAGTGATGGGCACCCTGGCAGTGAGGTGTTGTGGAGGGGAATGTCTCGTCTGACTGACATCGAAAACGCATATAAACTTTACAATTAATGGGGTCGCGGTAATCATCAAAAATGATCCCGCCACCCTG
>JBAWZH010000325.1:0-2371 GCA_037143135.1 bacterium | reverse complement strand
AACATTATCCGGGGAGAACTCTCATGACCAAACGTGAACTCGTTGTACGTATCGCAGAAGAAACCGAAATATCCCAGCAGCAGGTCTTTGCTGTCGTTCAGAAGACGCTCGATTATATCACCGAGAGCCTCGAAAAAGGCGAGAACATTGAGTTTCGCGATTTCGGTGTTTTCGAAATCAAGACCCGAAAGCCCCGCATCGGGCGCAACCCGAACAAACCGGAAAACACGGTGGTCATCCCCGAACGCCGGGTGGTCAAGTTCAAGCCGGGCAAAGATATGAAGGCCCGTGTTCTGAAGAGTGCGTAAGCCGGAAGTCAGTATTCAGAAGTCAGAATACTGAGGACTTTTCTAAGAACAACATGAGTGAGCCGATCAGTTATAGCGCACCCCGCGGCATGAGGGATTTCTATCCGGACGACATGACCCTCCGGAACTCGATCTTTGAAGCCTGGGCCGCCGCTGCCCGCCGCTCGGGGTTTGAACAGTATGATTCCTGCGTAGTCGAAAGCCTCGACCTACTCAAACGCAAAGGCGGCGAGGAAATCCAGGATCAGATTTACTGGTTCAAGGACAAGAGCGACCGCGAGTTGGCGCTCCGGGCGGAAATGACCCCCACCCTGGCCAGGATGATCGTCGGCAAACAGAATGAACTGGCGTTCCCGATCAAGTGGTTCACGATAGCCCAGTGTTTCCGCTATGAACGAATGACCCGCGGCCGGAAACGCGAGCATTACCAGTGGAATCTCGACATCGTCGGCGAACCGTCCGTGCTGGCGGAAGCCGAGGTGGTTATGACCGCGGTTCAGGCCCTGAACCTGCTCGGATTCACGAGCGACGAGGTTCGCGTCCACGTCAACAGCCGCGCCCTGCTTTCCGATCTCCTGGCCAAACTCGGGATTCCCCGCGATCACCATGCCGCAACCTTTCTGGCCCTGGACAAGCGCGGCAAGATCTCGGATGAGGAGATTGCCAAGTTGCTGACGGGAGAAGGTCTTACCCAGAACAGCATTGACGCCACGTTCAAAATCCTCAACCTGACGTCACTGGAAAGTGTCACAGAGGCATTGGGCGAACGCACACCCGCACTCGAGCATTTTCTGGCATTCTTCGACATTATGAAACTTTATGGCGCCGGTGACATGGTGAAGTTCGACATCTCGGTCATCCGGGGTCTGGGCTATTACACCGGTATCGTCTTTGAAGGCTTTGATGTTGGGAAAAGCCTGCGGGCGATCTTTGGTGGCGGCAGGTATGACAACCTGCTGGGTGACCTGGGCGGCAAACCCATGACGGCGGTCGGGCTCGGGTTCGGTGACGTGGTCATCGCCGAGTTGATGGCCGAAAAAGGCAAGACCCCCCGCGCCGGTGCCGGCAAGGATCTGGCCGTGTCCTACATGGAGGAAACCCAACGCGATACCGCTATCCGGGTGGCGAAGGCCTTGCGAGATGGCGGCGCCAATGTGGATATCGCTCTTCACTCTGAAAAACCCAAGCATTTCTTCGGACGAACCGGCAAGGCGGGATTTCGACGGGGACTCTACATCGGGCCGGATGACATCACCAGGGGATGTGTCCGGATCAAGGATCTTGAAGCGCGGACTGAGCAGGAAGTTGCACTATCGAGTCTGGGCGCATAAAGGTATTCCATGAAAGTAATTCCCGTTGTTGTCGGATCGTTCCAGGTTAATGCCTACATCGTCGCCTCTGATTCAGGGAAAGCCCTGGTCATTGACCCTGGTGATGACGCCGGAATCATTGGGGTGACGCTACGACAGAACAAACTGACTGTCGCCGCCTACCTCATTACCCACGGCCACATGGATCATGTCAGCGGTCTGGCCGAGATGACCCGCACCTTTCCCGCGCCGGTTCTTATGCATCCGAAAGACGAAGCCTGGGCCTTCAGCCCGGCCAACGCCATCCTTCCTCATTACGAGTCACCGGAACGCCCCGCGAAGATCGAGCGACATGCAGCCGACAAAATGCAATGTGAGGATGCGGGCCTGAAGTATGAGGTCATCGCCACGCCCGGCCATACCCCCGGAGGCGTCTGCTACTACTTCCCCGCCGCCAAAACCCTCTTTGCCGGCGACACCCTGTTCAGCGGCTCGGTCGGCAGAACCGATCTGGAGGGCAGTGATGAGGTCCTGATGGAGCGATCCTTGAAACGGCTCACCCAACTTCCAGACGATACCATCGTCTATCCCGGCCATGGCCCACAGACGACCATTGGACGAGAGAAGAAGGTTAATCCGTTCCTTTCCTGATCTGTGATTGGCCACATTCAGTCATCTGAATCGATTCAGATGCCGCCAACGCCCCTCTGCCTTCGAACTTCGTAGAAGAAGATTCCCGCCGCCACAGCGGCA
>JBAWZH010000324.1:0-2398 GCA_037143135.1 bacterium | reverse complement strand
TCACCTTAGTATTCTCTACTTGTCCACCTGTGTCGGTTTTGGTACGGGCACGCGCAACCTCCCTAGAGGCTTTTCTTGGAGGCATGGCGTCAGGAACTCGCCGGCTAAAAGCCAGCTGGCATCGCATCTCAGGTTATGCGGCTCCGCATTTAACTAGAGCCACCCCTACATGCTTACCCCAGGACAACCATCGCCTGAGTTTCCCTAGCCTTCCCCGTCCCCCCATCGGTCAAATGGGTGCGGCGTGGTACAGGAATATCAACCTGTTGGCCATCGGCTACGCCTTTCGGCCTCGCCTTAGGTCCCGACTTACCCTGGGCAGACGAACTTTACCCAGGAATCCTTGGACAATCGGTGGAGGGGATTCTCACCCCTCTTTCGTTACTCATGCCGGCATTCTCACTTCCCATGCGTCCACGGCTGGCTTACGCCGCCGCTTCAATCGCATGGGAACGCTCTCCTACCGCGCACAGATCCCGTAGGAACTGTGCACCCGCAGCTTCGGTGACTAGCTTAAGCCCCGTTACATTTTCCGCGCCCGAACACTTGACCAGTGAGCTGTTACGCACTCTTTCAAGGATGGCTGCCTCTAAGCCAACCTCCTGGTTGTCTATGCATCTGGACATCGTTTACCACTTAGCACGCACTTAGGGACCTTAGCCGGCGGTCTGGGTTGTTTCCCTTTCGACGCTGAAGCTTATCCCTCAGCGACTGACTCCCGGAGTAAACGTTAATGGTCTTCGGAGTTTGCCTGACGGCGGTAGGCTGGTAAGCCCCCTTAGCCAAACAGTGCTCTACGGCCACAACGCAATTTATCCGAGGCTATACCTAAATATATTTCGGAGAGAACCAGATATCACTGAGCTTGATTAGCCTTTCACTCCGACCCACAGGTCATCCGCCCAGTTTTCAACCTAGGTCGGTTCGGCCCTCCACAAGGTCTTACCCTCGCTTCAGCCTGCCCATGGGTAGCTCACTCAGTTTCGGGTCTGCCGCCTACGACTATGTCGCCCTATTCGGACTCGCTTTCGCTTCGGCTCCACTCATCGCTTAACCTTGCCGCAGACGAGCAACTCGCTGGCTCGTTATGCAAAAAGCACGCGGTCACGGAATAAATCCGCTCCCACCCCTTGTAGGCACGTGGTTTCAGGTACTATTTCACTCCCCTTCCGGGGTTCTTTTCACCTTTCCCTCACGGTACTAGTCCGCTATCGGTCACTAAGGAGTACTTAGCCTTGGAGGGTGGTCCCCCCAGTTTCAAACCGCGTTTCACGGGCGCGGTCCTACTCAGGAACGCTTTCAGGAGGCTGATCAGTTTCGTCTACGGGACGTTTGCCCTCTTTGGTGCACGGTTCCACGTGCTTCGACTACCAATCAGCTTGGTAACTCCTGCCAGGCCGACCATGGCCTGGATAAAGCGCCCTACAACCCCCTGTTGCGCAACGCATGGTCGCTTACACGCAATGGGTTTGGGCTGAGTCCGCGTTCGCTCGCCACTACTTGCGGAGTCTCTGTTGATTTCCTTTCCTCGGGGTACTGAGATGTTTCACTTCCCCCGCTTGTCTTCGCCGCCCCTATGTGTTCAGGGCGGGATAACACCGCATTACCGGTGCTGGGTTCCCCCATTCGGAAATCCGCGGGTCAAAGGCTATTCAGCGCCTAACCGCGGCTTATCGCAGCCGTTCACGTCCTTCATCGACTCTTAGTGCCAAGGCATCCACCTGAGTGCTCTTACTATCTTGATGGTGATCGAATCAACAAAATTGATTCGGTGATACCCGTTTAAATCATTGGCTACTGTGTAGTTCTCAAGGTCCGCGAGCGTCCTGACCTTCCGCAGCCGCCACAGTGGGCGACCAGCTCGAGGCGCGGTCTCTCACAGCCCAGCAGCATGCTCTCCCCGAAACCGCGGTATGCGGAGTCCGAGAGGCCAAGTCCGGTCGACGTTTCCAGGCTCGATGCGTGCGTCACATAAATGTGGCGCCGGCATACGAGATGTGCCTTCCGGCACTCCCTAGAAAGGAGGTGATCCAGCCGCAGCTTCCGCTACGGCTACCTTGTTACGACTTCACCCCAGTCACGAGCCCCACCTTCGACGGCTCCCTCCCTAAGGTTGGGTCACCGGCTTCGGGTGTTGCTCACTCCCGTGGTGTGACGGGCGGTGTGTACAAGGCCCGGGAACGTATTCACCGCGGCGTGCTGATCCGCGATTACTAGCAACTCCGGCTTCATGCAGGCGAGTTTCAGCCTGCAATCCGAACTAAGACGCACTTTAAGGGATTGGCTCCACCTCGCGGTATCGCGACCCTCTGTATGCGCCAATGTAGCACGTGTGTAGCCCCGGACATAAGGGGCATGATGACTTGACGTCGTCCCCACCTTCCTCCGGTTTGTCACC
>JBAWZH010000323.1:0-2399 GCA_037143135.1 bacterium | reverse complement strand
TCGTAGGTCGGCACATTGGCCTCACCCTGCTTCGAGTCGTTGAGCCCCAGATTGATGATCAACGTGGTGGGCGTGTTGGGATGAGTCAGAATCCCCTTCCAGGATGTACTTTCGGAAAAAGGTTTCCAGTTTTCAGGAAGTTTTTCATGATTCTCTGGAACAAGACATACGCCCGGCCAAGCGTGGGATCGCACCGCAGCCTTGCGATCGGGAATCTGTTCCTGGATGGCCTGATCCACCAGGCGGACATAACCCGCAACGTCGGTGCCGTCGAACGTGGTCGAATCGCCATAGATGAACACGCGCTCATTGGGTTTGAGATCATAGACCTTCGGTTGGTCAAAGGCCGCGACCTTTGGCGGCTCCGCCGCCCCCAGCACCAGATTCATGGTGATAATAGCGCCCAAGGTGGTCACTCGCCTTGTCCAGGTAGTCATGGTCTTCTTCATGCTCTTCTCCATGCGATGTTCGTCGCGGTTGGGGTTCTTGTTCATGGGATGTTCTTCTTGGTTGTTCGTCATTGTATCATTCCACCAATTCGCCTACGGTGCAGCGGGTTTGGATTCAGGTTTTCCGTTTGGATTCTCAATCCAAATGATCTCCGAGGCATTGGGGCCCATGGGTACCTCGATGCCGTCGTCCATGAGTTTTGCTCCGGTCATGGAACCGTTTTTCCCGGTCGCGTCTTCAAATGTCAGGGTGTAGGTGGCACTGCGATCAAGTCCCTTCAACTTGATGACCTGCGAGGCCGGGCCGTCGTTTTGCCAGAGCAGGACCGATCCCTTGTTGATGAAAGTGTTGAAGTACTGGAGGCCGAACCACTGCTTGTCCGCCGGAGGAGGCAGGATGCGATAGACGTCCGCGCCGCGCAGGATTGGTCTTTGTTTCGTATTGTATTGTTGGAAGACAGTCTTGATCTTGTCCAGGGCGCCCATGAATGAGGCCGATGTTGGCGGACCGGCCAGGATTGCGCCAAGCAGATAGCCCCTGAGCCAGGCCACGGTCACCTTGCCGTTCTCTGAAGACCCCCCCTTACCGCCGCCCTCGCAGACCCAATAATCGCTCTTGATCTGGATGGGAGGCATCAAATAGGACCAGTGGTACACATGAACAAAGAATGATCTCAATCCGGAACGGTCGCTATGCGTCATGAATGTCATTCGGCGGCAGATATCCAGCGACCGGACATTACCTCCGTTGGCACAGTTCTCCCAACCTACCCCTGCTTTGGCCAGGGTCTCCAGGCGCCGTTTGAAACTTTCGACAGATTGGTAGTTACTTAGGTCCACAAAGGGAGGTCCTGTGTAGATATCCGTCCGGTAGTAATCGAACTTCGACTTCTTTGCCTCATCCAGAAGAATGGTCAGGGCCACCTGATCATCGGGTTTGGCTACCATGTCATTGCCGTTGAAATACATGGACAGTTTGATGCCCTTGGCATGGAGTGCTGCGGCAATCTCGTCGCTTTTGGCATGTTTGGTCCCCCAATGCCAGAAGTCAGTCTTGAGACATCCGACACCCCAACTGGCAAAGTCGTTCGTCTTGGCCTGATTGACCAGGAAGTCGGGTTGTCCATCAGGTCCCGGTGGATTGCAGAGTTCAATCGGCGGTTCATTTGGGTTGTTCTTGAGACTCGGCGTAATCTCATAGTTCCAGAACCATTTTCGGAAACGGTTGGCGGCATCGTCCTCGTCGCCCTGGTAGGGTTGGATCATGATACCGGGCAGATGAAAGGTTTCCCCGGCCGCGATGGTCGTCGAAACCCCACTGCCAACCCAAAAACGGCAGTTCACCCGAAGTGGATTGGCGGGATCGCGAGTCGCCTGGTATTGCCCACACCCGTAGTCGTAGGCGAAATAGATGCCGTGCGCGGACTCGACCTTGACAATTTGATACGGAAGAGGGGTATTCTCACCATAACCGACTTTTCCTGCGTCAAGCGGGAAGAACTGCACGGGTTTGTCCGCTACCACGTTGAGATTCGCCGCTTCGATATCATCGCCCTTGAATACGACTTCGCCCGCCGTCTTGTTGACAATATCTATCCTGTGTTCCACCGGACCGACACCAGGACGCACTCGCCAGATGGATTTCAATTCAAGTTGCGGCGCAGTACTGATGAACATCAGGGTGACGGTTGTGCCTGTTGTCCGATCGACGGTCGCATTCTGATATTTCCAATCGGGAGACTGGGGTTTCCCATTGATGACGATGCTCTTGATCAACGGCACCTCAGAAGCGACTGGCGTCCAGTTCCAGTTTTGTTTGGGATTCTTCAAAGAATCAATGGAGATGCGATGGTTCGCCACCGACAGATTCAAATGGGTGTCGTCGGTGGTCAGGGTCCATTGGGTTGCGGACGATACATTCGGGTCGTTTGACGGTGTCACCTTTGGCGG
>JBAWZH010000322.1:0-2402 GCA_037143135.1 bacterium | reverse complement strand
ATCAATTACCCCTCCTCTTTCTCCTGGTATTGCTCCAAGGAACCGTGGCGGAATTTTTAATTCTGGTACTCCGGAATTACAAATGCCGCAACATTCTCTTTCCAGCCCTGAGCCTGCAGAACCCGTCGAACGGGCTTCGCGATCTTCGCGTGCTTCTGTTCAAATAGATTCACCTCAAAATCATGCGGATGACAGTTTTTCGCGATGGTTATAGAGGGTGCAGAGGATCAGATCTGCCAGAACCATGGCGCCGTTCACGATATAGAAGAGGATGACGGGATCGGGACTGTACAAAACCTTGTGGGCAATGCCAAATCCGTAGCCGACGAGAACCAACCACAGGAAGATCAGACTCCTGCCCTTGCAGGTTTTCGCTTTCCAGGTCTTATGAACCGAAAACGGCCAACTGGCCCCGAAACACAACAACATGCCGACCTCAAGAACGTTCACTTCCCCTCCTTACGGGGCAAAGACCGGCTTGATATGCCGATCATAGAAGTTGGCTTCGACATTCCTCGCCACACTGTCGCGGTGCGTCTCCAGCGCATTCAGGTACCGGTCACCCATCTCCGCCGCCACTTTATAGCCGACGTGCAGCAACTGTCTCAGGTTGGGATTGTATCCAGCCACAGTCTGGTCATGACGCAACGCGGCGACAAAGGCCGCGCTGTCCCATCCCGCCACGACCGCCGCGGGGGGGAGCGCCTTCCGGTCGATGTCGATCACCTCGGCATAAGGGCCGCAGAGTTCATCGAACCGACCCAACGCCGTGGTATAGACCTCCTTGGCAAGGGCCAACCCGGCGCCTCCCGCCTCGGCCAACCCGACCACTTCCTCCAGCCAGGTTGTGCCGGCGGTCTTCAGATGCAACCCCGCCCCGGTCTTCTTCAAAACCGACCGGATCGGGCCGTAAATCCTGAACTTATCACTTCCCGAATGGACGCTGAGTTTCAGATTACCGGGGAGTTTCAACCGGCTGCACGCATACCGGATCACCGCGACATCCGCCTCAAATTCCGAGGCAAACCGGGCGACATCCCCGACATAGTCGACGCCCTTGTTGAAACGCCCGGAGAAGCGCGGCGCGATCGTCTGGGCGGGAATGCCCTCATCCGCGATGGCCGCGAGAATCAGCAACAACTCGGGCGGGGTCTGCGGGGTCATTGTCTCGTCCATCGAGACTTCCGTCACAAACCGGCCGGTTCCCTTTTCCTGCTCAATACGGCGGTATATCCGGCCCGCCTCCTGGATTGCAAAAAGGTATTTTTCGGCCACCTTATTCAGGAGTTCACGAGTGATGACCATCGAAGCGGAAAGCCCCTCGATCGACACCGTGCCGCACCAGGCGCTGTGTTTCTCAACAAAGGCCTTCACCGCCGCGGGATCGGCTGCGGTTCCGATGGCGCTCGCCACATCCAGGGTGAAGAAATCGCTCGAGGCGATGAACCCGTCAACTGTCTTGAAATTGATGTGGTCGGCGTCCACAAAGTACGGGAACGACCACTTCATGGCCTTCACGGCGGCATCGGCCGCCTGGCGCACACTGATGGGTTCCGTGTGGATGATCGAATGTTCCCGGAAGGATTTATTCCAGACCGGGGACACCTCAATCCCGTCTTTCCGCGCCCGCAACAGGGCGGCCAGTTGGGCTTTCCCCTCCCGCCCGAAACGATCCCCAACCCCCATGGTAAACTTCGGCAACTGAATCTGCATGTGAATGCCTTCCTTTTTGATCTCAACCGTAAAGCGGACCGAAGTTCCCGCAGGCGCGATAGTCGGCCCCCTGCGGATCCTGCTCGCCGAACAGGCCCCAGGCGCTGGGCCGGAAGACCGATTCGTCGGCCACATTGTGCATGGCCACCGGAATCCGCAGCATCGAGGCCAGCGAGATCAGATCGGCGCCGACATGACCGTAACTGATGGCGCCGTGGTTCGCGCTCCAGTTGTTCATCACGCCATAGACATCCGTGAAGGCGCCCTTGCCCGTCAACCGCGGGGCAAACCACGTCGTCGGCCAGGTCTGGTTCGTGCGCTCGTTCAACGTCTTGTGAACCTTGGCCGGAATGTCCACCGACCACCCTTCAGCAATCTGGAGGATCGGACCCAAACCCTTGACCAGACTGACGCGCATCATGGTCAGGGGCATGCCGCCGCGGGAGAGGTAGCAGGACGAGAACCCACCACCCCGGAAGTACTCGTACACGGCCGAAGGCCACGTCGTCGCCTTCAGGCACTTCAGCATCTCCGCCTCGGTAATGTCCCAGAAAGGTTTCAGCGCCGGTTTGCCGTTGAGGGTCTGTTCGCCGGTGCCATCCAGCGTGGCCGCGCCGGAATTGATCAGATGGATCAAGCCGTTGGCGGCGGCCCCGGTCAACTTCTGGCCCGTCACCCGCTTCACCGCA
>JBAWZH010000321.1:0-2411 GCA_037143135.1 bacterium | reverse complement strand
GCAACGCCATCTGACGCGCGTGACGAATAATACCCGCTTCCTCATTCTGCCGTGGGTTTCGGTTCCGCATCTGGCCAGTCATCTGCTGCGGCGAATCAGCCGCCGACTCAACGCCGACTGGCAGGCCAAGTACGGCCACGGTATCGCGTTGCTGGAGACCTTTGTGGACCGGGAGCGGTTTCGAGGCACCTGTTATCGGGCGGCAGGCTGGCTTCATGTGGGGGCGACGACCGGCCGCAGTCGCAACGATGTAGACCAGACGTTGCAGGTTCCGATCAAAGACCTCTACCTGTTGCCGTTGGTCCCTGACTTTCGCAGGAGGCTCTGCGTATGAGCCTGCGGCGCTTCGATCAACTCATTGGTTCTATCCGCCAACGCTTGGGGACGTTTCACGACCGGCGCACAGGCCTGAACAAGAAGTACACGATGGAGGATATCGCCTTAAGCGCGTTTTCTGTTTTCTACACCCAGTGCCCCTCGTTCCTGGCCAGTCAGACGGCCATGCGGCAAAACAAAGGCCAGAGCAATGCCCGGACCCTGTTCCAGATCGAGCAGATCCCCTCCGACAACCATATCCGCAACACGCTCGACGAGATTGCACCTGAGGAACTCTATCCGCTCTATGACGAGATCTTCGAGGGGCTCAAAGACCACGGGGTGCTCAAAGACTTCCAGCCGCTCGGGGGCACGACGCCGATCGCCTTGGACGGCACCTGGTACTTCTCCTCCCAGAACCTCCATTGCGACCAGTGTACGAAGATCGAACACAGCAACGGCGAGATCACCTATTACCACAGTGCCATCACCCCGGTCATCGTCGCTCCCGGCCAGAAGCACGCCATTGCCCTGCGCCCGGAGTTCATTGCCCCCCAGGACGGTCACGATAAACAGGACTGCGAGACCGCCGCCGCCAAGCGCTGGCTGGACAAGGAGGCCGCCCGCTATCTGGCGGAACTGAACCACAACGTCACGTATCTGGGCGACGACCTCTATGCCCATCAGCCGTTCTGCCGCCGCGTCCTCCTGCAACGCTCCCACTTCATCTTCACCTGTAAACCCGAGTCGCACACGCACCTCTACTCGTGGCTTGCGGGAATGGAGAAGAACCGTGACCTGCACACGGTCACGCAACGGGTCAAGGACGCCAAGGGACATTGGGAAGAACGCACCTATCGTTACGCCAACAACGTCCCGCTCGTCGAGGGGGAAGGTTCGCTCAAGGTCAACTGGTGTGACGTGACCATCACCGGAAAGCACCGCCAGACACCGTATCACAACGCCTGGGTGACCGACTGGAAAATCACCGACGATAACGTCGCCGGCCTCGTCGCCACGGGCCGGTGCCGCTGGAAGATCGAAAACGAAAACAACAACACACTCAAAACCAAGGGTTACAATCTGGAACACAACTTCGGTCACGGCAAAAAACACCTGTCCTCATTGCTCGCCGCCATGAACATGCTCGCCCTGCTCACCCACACCTTCCTGGCCTACTGTGATGAGTCCTACCGCCTCATCCGCGCCACGCTACCCACGCGCAAAACGTTCTTCGAGCACATCCGGGCGCTCATGCACTACCATTGTTTCCCGTCCTGGGAAGCCCTAATGGACTTCATGATGCGCGGCCTCGAAATCGGCCCCTACTCACCCCAAGAAGCCTGAATCGCGACCCCCAGTCGTATTGTGCCCTGACATCGCCACCCTGCGTTTTTAGCCCCAAATTCACCCAAAACCCCACACTTTCACTACCTTTCGGCTTTCCTCTCCTGCCGACTGACCCACAACTCAGAACCCGCCAACGATCCCAACCCACGCCCCAGCTGCCAGTAATCCATCTTCACGCCCTCCCCACACCCGCTAGCTTCCGTCCCCGCCGCCAAAATGCGAATTGCTGAGAAAATAGTGAAGAGGGCGTCGAGGGACGTATCACATGCCGACCAAACATCCCGTCACCCTGACACCTGTGATGATCCCATTATAGAAGCAATCCCTCCAGATCCCCCTGTTGAGGACTCAGCGGCAATTAAAGGATCACAAAAAGAAAGGACGAAATAAAAATGAAAATCACGGTACTAAACTTGAAGGACGATATGGCTGAGGTCACTGAGAGACACGGTCTGCGAGCACCGATCTTTCCGCATATTTACACCAGTTGGTGGGGCCTTGTTTTAAGTTGGAGGTCATGGAATGTCAGGATCGAGCGGGATTAATGAGGCTGAAAGCTCCCAAGTACACCCCTAATTTTGTGCCGACCGTGTAAATTCACATGATGCCCACTTAATGTCCTGCCGTTCAATTGGTAACGGATGCGGTCTTGTAAATTTTCCGAGGTGTGTAAATCGATATTAAAGGGGGGCCAGCTATTCGCATTTTGGCGGCGGGGACGGAAGATAGCGGGTGAGGAGAGGGCG
>JBAWZH010000320.1:0-2418 GCA_037143135.1 bacterium | reverse complement strand
CTGCGCTTGCCCCACAAAATGCACCTACCGCGTTCACGTCAACACCTCCTTGAGCGAACGCGCATAGACCATGTCATGGAACCTTGCATATCCTCTCCATAGAGATTGAAATCCTGGTGGCCCATCGCATCGGCGATTCAGGTATCCTCCAAGTTTGGCAATGAGGGTGATAGCTTCGCCGAGGGTGACGGGCTTTTTTTTTGAGCGAGCAACTGAAGCACTTCGCACTCCCAAGGATTGAACATGAGTGTACATGGCATTTCGGGCATTTCACGGCCCAGGAGAGCCAACACCATGATACGCCAGGCGATTACGGCATCAAGTGTGAGGGTTCGCGCCAGGACCTCGGCGGAATGATTCTGGTGCTCCAGGATCCGGCACCCGCTTTTCAAGACTCGATGCCACTCTTCAATACGCCAGCGCTGGCAGTACCACTTCACGCACTTCATGGCCTGTTTGAACGAATGCACTTCCATAGTCGTTAGCAACAACCATTCGATACGAGTGGCTCCCGGTGGCGGATCGTTCTCAAAAAGGGAGACGATGAAAAGACGGATGGGTTTCTTGTCCTTGAGCCGTGGTGTTTGCGGGGCACAGATTGTCACTTCACGAAAGCGAACGTCCACCTGGGCGGTTCGTGCCGGCAAGGCGGAGCGCCCCGCCTCGCTCGGCTTGCCTGATTTCTCCCGCTGTCGAGGCACAGCAATCGACGCCGACCCATCCGCTTTTCCATGCCGGATGTAGTCAAAGAGTTTCTCTTCCTGCCCATCAAGGCACCGGTTGTGTTGGACCCGCGCTAGAATATCCACCCGGCCACCGTGCTTGCGGCGCTCATCGAACAGTTCGAAGATATCACTTTCACGGTCCCCCACGCAGATCACATGGGTTTGAGGAATCCGCAACGCCACGGTGTGCGCGTCCTGATAGATCTGTACCCACCGGAAAGAGTCTTTCTCTTCTATGGGAAGATCATTCCGATGGGTGTTCTTGTCTGCGGGTTGCGGGGCCCACGTCTGAACCCGCAACACACCCAGCGGCACGCCGCGGTTGTTTACAGCCAAGGCGCTGTGCATCTTCAACCCTTTCGAGCGGGTTCCCATCTGGTTCGTTCCGATCTGCCCCAGGTCCTCGCAATGGGATCGCGTGGAATAATTAAGATCCATGGTGTCCTGGATGATCAGAACCTCTTTCTCGCTGGCCATCCGCCGGATCGTTTGCTCCCGGTGTCCTGCCGCCAGGGTGTCGCAGGATACCTCATCACGGCCATTATTCATGAGCCGATAGTAGTTTTTTAGTTGATGACGATTCCCTCCGCAGGCGCGTGAGTACGACCCGCCGGGCTGACGCCCTTTGTCCCGGGCAATTTTCACCAACTGCGCGGTCAACCGCCCATCCCCAAGTTCACAACCACCGAATTCCTGTTCCGCCCATTGCTCCGATTCCAGACCCTTTTCCAACGCCTGCGGCTCGACGCTTGCCGTTTTCCTCAGCCCCATCCGAGCCCGGAAGTTTGAGACCAATGGATACAGGTATACATCCTTGATACTCTTGCCTTCCTTCTTGCTCCCGTTCCGGCCCCGGCCTTTGGTTTGGCCGACATCAATCCAGTTCGCGGCTTGATAGCATGTGCCCAGGTACTGTTCCCGGTCTATGAACGTCTCCATCATCCATGGCTCGACGCCGTAACGGGCCTGGAAATCCATGGCCACGCGCCGACTACACAGCCCCAGTATATGCGACGCAACGTTAGCGCTCTGCACGCTCGGACGGATCAAATACCGCGTCATATTGATGACCCGCTCATGATATTGGGACCGTTGACTTTCATCCCAGCCGATCCACTGATCCCGACTTTCCAAATACAACGCCGAACTGCCGAAGCCAATCCCGCCCAACCAACCATGCGCCGAACCAATCAGGTAGCGTAACTGCCGCCCGACCATCCGGCAGTCGTGCAGCGGATGCTCTGTCAACATCAACTCGTTCCATATCCTCATGTGCTCCTCATGGGACGCCCTCACCTCAATCAGCTCCAACCCCACGATCTGCTCAACCCGCGCCGGAACACCTTGGGGAAGCGCCACCTCATAGCCCAGACGTCGCGGCTTCCATTGCCACTTTCGCCGCGTCCCTGTCGCAGGCAATTCCCAATACCCTTCACCCTCCAGATCCCGCAACGCCTTCAAGGCGCTCGATATCTGCAACTCGCCTTTACCATCACGCAATCCTAACTGCTCGCACATATCCCTGGCCAACGGTGTGCGCTTCGCACCTTTGTGTCTGGCCAGCCAGTTCTTTATTAAAACAACGTTTTCAGGGGTTGATAGTCTCTCTTTGACGCTGGTTATTGGTTTCATGCCCACGGTTATATGACAAATCAAAGACCTTGTCCCGTCTTTTCCTTAGGGACAAGCGCAG
>JBAWZH010000319.1:0-2419 GCA_037143135.1 bacterium | reverse complement strand
ACGATACGTAAGCAGATGCACGTCGTGCATCCGGCTCAGTTGCCGAATAAGATGAAAGATACGAACCGAGCCTCCAAAGTTGGGCGGATACGGAACGTACGGTGTTAGAACCAGAATATTCATGGGGATGACCTCGATATTGCGGATGACGAAGATGCAATTCCCGCCACCTCGTTATATACTTGCTCGATGCAACGAACCTGGGATGCGGCGCTGAAACGTTTCAGAACCGTGGTTCGGGCGGCCGCACCGATGCGGGCGCGCAGGGCCGGATCGCGAACCAGGTCCAGCAAAATGGCGGCCAGGGCCGCATCGTCGCGAACGGGAAACAGGAACCCGTCCTCACCATGGGTGATGATCTCGGGAATACCGCCGGCGCATGTGCCAACCACAGGTTTCCCGCAGGCGGCGGCCTCTACCACAACCATCCCGAAAGCCTCCCGCAAAGCGGCGTCAACAACCACGTCCAAACCGTTGCAGATGGCCGGCATGTCAGACCGACGTCCGATGAAGGCCACCCGCGACTCCAAACCGAGTTCTCGGGCCAGGGCCTTCAACTCCGCTCCGTAGCCGGCGTTGTGGCTGGATATGGAATCGTCACCAACAATAACAAAGAAGGCGCGCTTGTCCTGGATCGCCACTCTCGCCGCCGCCCGAAGGAAGGTGACCTGATCTTTTTCCGGCGACAAGCGGCAGGTCGTACCAATCAGCACGGTTTCGGGCGACACATCCAACTCCTGGCGCAGCAAGGAGGGTTTTCCCGGGGCGAACTCCTCCGTGTCAACGGAGTTGTGGATCACCCGAATTCGATCCATGGTCGGGCCGAGGGCGCGGATGAAGTCCAGCCGCATGTCGCCCGAGTTCGCCACGATGGCTGCCGCCCGGGCCAATGCCCGGCGATTAGCCGGGTAGTCCACATAGCCATCACGAATGTGATAGATAAACGGGATGCCCGTCAAGCGATGAACCAGCAAGGCTAGATGCACAGCCCGTTTCTTATCAGACGTGTGGATGATCTGGATGCCTGCACCCCGGCAGAGTCGGGCCAGGCGCCAGGCGCTCAACCCGAGCGGTAGCAGACTCGCGGTGTCGGCCAGTTGACTGCGCCAACCTTCGCACAACTCCTTGGACTTGGTTCCCATTTCGATGGGCCAAATCGTCACGTTGGGAATAGCGTGAAAAAGAGGCATCAACGATCCGTGACCGAGACAGGCCAGATGGACATCGAACCGGGTTCTGTCAAGGGTGCGCAAGATCGTCGAATGACTCCGGATTACGCCCCCCATCGCATCGTTGGTGTCGAGCAAGAGTGTCTTGACGCGTGCGGCGCCATCATGGGACGGGGCGGTCGGAGGGGATCCGCTTCGCCGCAGAATGGCAGTCCTGTAAACCCCCTCCATCGCGCGAACCTGAGCGTCGATGCTGAAACGCCGCAGGACGGTGGCGCGACCGGCGGCTCCCATGCGGGCGCGCAGGGTCGGATCGCGAACCAGTTGCGTCAGGATGTCCGCCAGCGCGACCTCGTCGCGAACGGGAAACAGGAACCCGTCCTCGCCGTGCGTAATGATCTCAGGGATGCCGCCGGAACGTGTTCCGACAACTGGTTTTCCGCATGCCTGAGCCTCGACCACGACCATCCCGAAGGCTTCCCGCCAGGCCGCATCGACCACGACATCCAAACCGCAGTACACATTAGCCATGTCGTTTCGGCATCCCAGAAAATGGGTACGCGACTCCAGCCCCAGTTCACGCACCAAGCGGCTCAACATGGGCACATAGTCCACGTTGTCGCTCAAGATTGAATCGTCACCGGCCAGAACAAACAGGGCTCGATCATCCTGAGCCACCCGCGCCGCCGCGCGAACGAACGTCTCCTGGCCCTTATCGGGTGCCAACCGACTTACCACGCCGATCAGAATCTGATCCGGACGGACGCCGAGTTCGCTTCGCAGGTTTGATGGCAATCCAGGCGCGAACTCGTCCGCATTCAGGCCGTTGTAAACGACCTGGATGCGATCCAGATCGTCCCCCCGTTCGCGCACAAAGTCCTGCTTCATGTCTTCCGAGTTGGCCACGATCACCGCCGCCATCCTGAGAGCGGCACGGTTGGCCGGATAGTCCACGTAGTTGTTGTGTATGTGATAGACAAAGGGAATGCCGGTCAGACGGTGAAGCAACGTGGTGAATATCACCGCCCGTTTTTTGTCGGATGTATGGATAAGTTGGATACCGACGCGGCGGCACCGCCATGCCAGACCGATCACGCTCCACACAAGCGGAATCAGGCTTCCCATATCCGCGAGTCTGGCAAATCGTCCGGATCCCATCATTCGGGTTTTTGTGCCGAATTCCATGGGCCACAGAGCGACGTCCGGAATGGCCTGAAAAAACGGCAACACTTTTCCGTGACTGAGGCACG
>JBAWZH010000318.1:0-2423 GCA_037143135.1 bacterium | reverse complement strand
CGATGTGACCCCGCGACCTAGTGCGATGTGACCCCGCGACCTAGTGAAGTTGACCTCCTCTTTGACGCTGGAATGCACCTGATTCCCGTTGAAATCAAGGCCACCCAAACGCCAGGCCCAGACGATTGTACCGCGCTTCGCCGCTTCACCGCCCTGGCCGGATCGAAGGCCACCGCCGGCGTTGTTTTTCACATGGGCGCAACCGACGCCACTATGTTAGAGGTCAGACTGGCACCCTGGCAACAGATCGACACGGTGGTGAGTGGATGGTAGTGACCAGTATTTCATTCCCCCCAACAATGCGCACATCTGCGCGACAAAAAGCATTATCGGAGTGGAATGAAATAGATTCCTTTCAGAATATCATCTCTGTGTCGTGGTGGTTTGGGGAACCGACTACTTCCCTTCGCTGAAGCAGTACAGGTAATCGAAGGTACGGACATACAAACAGTTGCCGGCGGCAAAGGGGACGTTCCATGGAGTACGCCAGCCATAATTTTCATGCCCAATCCAACGCAGACCGCCAGAAACGGCGATGACCTTTTTGCGTTGTTCTGCCGTGATTGAGGCGAGATCCTGTTGCTTCAAAGACAGTTCCACCAGATTTCGCTTTGCCTTTTCCGCTTCGGTCCCTGTCGTTGGCAAACTAAACACGGCCATGCCATCCTCGTTTCTATTGTAATGGAAACCGATCAGACGGTTGTCGGCGAGAATGACTCCATGCCCACCGATCCTAGATCCGGCGGCAGGAACCAGCATTTTACCCGTTGCGGCGTCGAGTCTCATGCCACCATCCGACAGGATCTGACCCTTTGCATAGATCGGATAGACACCCCAGTGATTTTTGACTGCGGGTTCTTCATTTTGCCAGACTACTTCAGTCTCGGCCCGTTCACCATCGGTTGTCAATTTGAAGCGGAGAGAAAATACTCCCTTGATATCCCGATGCAGGCGATCGGCAGGCGGGCCGCCAGCTTCGGCGCCATTATAACTCCAAACCAGGTCTTTGCCGTCGCCGGACATCCTCGCATTGCTGCCGAACCAAGCGATCTTCTCGGCCAGCAATTTGCCATCGGACAAACGGATCAATTGCCCAGAGGTGCAGAAAATGGCCGTCACCGTCTGACCCTTGGCACTGGGAAGATGCAGGACGGTCGGTTGCCCCATACTGTGGGCGGGAATCAACTTGGTAGGCGTATCCCACAAAACTTTGCCGGTCGCCGGATCATAACACCACAGACGATCCCACAGGTGCATCAGGAGTTTTCCTTCTACAATAAATGGACTGTTTCCGCACAACTCAACCCAATGCGAACGGATCGGTTTGACATCCTGGTGCCAGACGTGCCACACCTTGTTGCCGTCCAGATCGAAGGCTGTCGCTGTCCTCTGACCGGTGATCACATACACCCGTTGGCCGTCGCTGGCCGGCGTCGGCATGGTGATGCCCATGCAGATCCAACCCCAGGTTGGATTTTCAAAAAAGCGTTTGGCCAGACGTGCGCTCAGAACCGGATCTTTGGGCAATCCCGTGTACATCGGAGTCGTATCGGGGGTATCTAGACCTCCTCTATCAGGGGCTCTTACCCTGTAGCATAGTTCAAGCAATTCCTTGATTGACATACTTCTGGCCTTTCCGGTGGGATGAAACCGAAGTTTCATTTCCTCTTCTAGCGCGGCCTTCTTGGATTCATCCGTAGTATGACCCCAGTCCCACACCAACTGATTGATCGTGCGATACTCCTGCCAGTATGTGGCGCGGTCGGCCCGCGCCTCTTTAGCCTCCGCTTCCGGAAGATTGTCATAAGGATCGATCGGTTTCTGCCACAACTGTTTGCCGGTGTCGGTATCGATGCAGACCAGCACGGGACAATCGCTGCCTTCGGGCCAGCCGCCATCACAGACGACAAAGGCCTTCTTGCCCACCACGATGGGCGAGGAGTTGGAATGGTTCGGGAGCGGCGCCTTCCAGCGCAGGTTCTTGCCGGTAACGCCGTTGAATTCCGTCGGTGGTTTGCAGTCGGAGGGAAAAACGCCCGACCAACCGTCACTACGGAAACCGATTGACGTTTGCGAGACGTCAGCGGCGTGAATGTGGGAGATAGTCAGGACGAGAAGCCCTGCCAGAAGGGTGATGGGTATGTTCTGACGCACGAGGTTCTTGGACATGGTTGTTCTCCTTGGGTTAAGGTTATTGATCTTCATCTGTCGCTTTTCGTTTTGGCCATCGGTGCTGCCCAGTGGCGCTTCTTCAGTACCCGTGAGTCATGGTAACCTCCTTGATGGTTGCAGGGTTTTTCAGTGATGGTCGATCGTTTTTCATGGCGAATACCGATGGCGACTTGACCGGAAACCGGTTCTGCGGATCAGACCGGACAGACGATAATGAGAAGAGAACAAAGAAAACCAGTACATAGGTACTT
>JBAWZH010000317.1:0-2423 GCA_037143135.1 bacterium | reverse complement strand
TCACCCCGTACATGACGCCATGATCCGTGATGGCCACGGACGTCATCCCCATGGATCTGACCGCGCTGACCCGCTCGGGTTCGCCCTGTTTCTTGGACTTCTCGCCCATCAAATCCCTGATGCGGCAGGCTCCATCCAACATGCTGTATTCGGTGTGAACGTGAAGATGGACAAAGGGAGTGGTCATTTCATCACGTCTATCGCCATCGCCACTTCGGGACAGGTGAAGGGGGAATCGTACTTGGCGCAGTTGATGCAGCCCACGTAGAGCTTGTGCATCAGGGACTCCTTGGGCACCTCATGGAACCCCATTTTCGCAAAGAAACCCGGCGTAAAGGTCAGACAGATGATCTGGGAGGGATTCAAAATCCGGATCCGTTCAATCGCGGCCTCAACTAACAGCCGCCCCACGCCATGCTTCCGGAGTGATTTCTTCACCGAAAGTGATTTCACCTCAACGGCGGGATGCCGCACATGTCCGATTTCGGGCAGAATAGACCACGACACCGTCCCCACGACGGCGCCCCTTGACTCGCAGACAATAAACCGGTCAATGTTTTCGGCAATGTCGGAGATAGGACGCGGCAGAAGTTCTTTGGGATAGGCCTTGATCAGATTGTAAATCCCCTCCGCATCGGTGAATCCCGCATTCCGGACAATGAATTTTGGTTTTCTTTTCACACCTCCCAGAATACCCTACCCCGCTTCTCCGTGCCAAGGAAAAGTAGGGATCGTTTTTCTCCTTAAGGCCACGTGCGACATCCTCGCGGCTGAACTGAAGGTCAGGAACGGCAACACGGTCTTCACGCAGGGATGATGCCGCCATTGGGGCTTGAACAACACCCCCCTCCCTTGTCATACTCCATGACCCACTTGGACACTTGGTATGGATCGACTCACCTATTTTATACGGCGCCTGCTTCTGGTGATCCCGACCTTTATCGGGATCACATTGGTCTGTTACGGAATTGTCCAAGTCGTGCCGGGCGGTCCGGTGGAGCAGGCCATCATGCAAATGAAAGGCATGGGCGGCAGTGAAGAAAAACTGAGCGGCGGCGCCTCGGGTACCATTTCAACCGAGCAGCGAAAAGCACTGGAAAAGCATTTCGGGTTCGACAAGCCATTCCTCACCCGGTACTGGAAATGGCTCGCCCACGACCGGCTTGGAATGCGCCAGGACTCATTTAAATATCCGAACAAAACCGCATGGCAACTCATCCGGGAACGATTCCCCGTCTCCCTCATCTTCGGCCTCGCCGGAATGGCGCTGAGCTACCTCATCTGCATACCACTGGGCATCACCAAGGCGTTGCGTAACGGGGGAGCCTTCGATATGGCTTCCAGTGTGGTCATCCTGACCGGCTACGCCATCCCGGCGCTGGCCCTGGGCATGGTTCTCAAAATGGTTTTCTGCGGAACCGTTGAGAACCTGTGGGACGTCCTACCCCTGTCGGGATTCCATTCGGACACCTACGCCACCCTGTCACTTTGGGGACAATTGACAGACACGGTCCGACACATGGCGCTTCCCGTTCTATGTTATGTCATTGGCGATTTCGCCGTACTGACGCTCTTGATGAAGAATTCGCTTCTTGAACAGATCGGGAAGGACTACCTTCGAACCGTCCTGGCCAAGGGCGGCTCAGCCAGGCGCGCCATCTGGGGCCATGCCTTCCGCAATGCCCTGATCCCCATCGCCACCGGAATCGGCGGCATCCTCAGCGTGATGTTTGCAGGCTCGGTCATCATCGAGCAAATCTTCGAAATTCCAGGGATGGGCCGTCTGAGTCTGGAGGCCATTGTCGGAAGGGATTATCCGGTCTTCATGGCCATCCTCGCCCTGACCGCCGTCCTCGGCCTACTCGGCAATATTCTCTCGGATTTCTGTTATGTTCTGATCGACCCAAGGATTAATTTCACAAAATAGCCCCCTACACCCATGATTATTGAACCTCATATTCACATGTACTCCAGAACCACGGATGACTATGTCGCCCTGTTCAAGGCGGACGTCCGGGTCTGCGTGGAACCCTCTTTCTGGATGGGATGCAACCGCCGGTATGCCGGAACCTTCTTCGATTATTTCAACCTGATCCTGGAGTTCGAAACGGTTCGTGCGAGGCGTTTCGGAATCGACCACTTTTGCGCCATCGCGCTCAATCCCAAGGAGGCGGAGGACACCGTCCTGGCCACCGAAGTCATCGACGGCCTACCGCCCTACCTTGACCATCCGCGTTGCGTCGCCCTGGGGGAAATCGGGCTCAACAACATCACCGGCCCTGAAGAGAAGGCCTTTTCACGCCAACTTCACATGGCCCATGAACGCCGGATACCGGTCATTGTGCATCTGCCTCATCTCGACAAATTACGCGGCGCCCTCCGTATCCTGGATATCGTGAAGGCCGAGGGAATTAATCCTGACT
>JBAWZH010000316.1:0-2423 GCA_037143135.1 bacterium | reverse complement strand
CCCTGGGAGGACGAACCTTCCCCAGGAAACCTTGGGTTTACGGCGGACAGGAATTCAACCTGTCTTATCGCTACTCATGTCTGCATCCTCACTTCCCACCACTCCACCGGACGGTTTCCCGCCGGCTTCGACGCAATGGGAACGCTCCCCTACCACGCGCAATAAATTGCGCATCCAGAGCTTCGGTATAACGCTTATCGCCAATCATTATCGGCGCGAGATCGCTCGATGAGTCAGCTATTACGCACTGTTTAAATGATGGCTGCCTCTAAGCCAACATCCTCACTGTTTAAGCAACCTCACATCCTTTCCACTAAACGTTATTTAGGCACCTTAGCTGCTGGTCTGGGTTGTTTCCCTCTCGAATACGAAGCTTATCCCTCGCATTCTGCCTCCCGTGTTACGCCCTGCGGCATTCGGAGTTTGATTGAATTCGATACCCGGGTATGGGCTCTAGTTCATCCAGTGCTCTACCTCCGCAGGTCAGCACACGAGGCTCTACCTCAATAGATTTCGGGGAGAACCAGCTATCACCGGGTTTGATTAGTCTTTCGCTCCTACCTACAGCTCATCCGGGGGCTTTTCAACGCCCATCAGTTCGGTCCTTCACGACATGTTACTGTCGCTTCAACCTGGCCATAGGTAGATCACCTCGGCTTCGGGTCTAGTGCCCGCAGCTAATCGCCCATTTCGGACTCGCTTTCGCTTCGCCTCGGCCCCAGAGGGGCTTAGACTCGCCACAAACACTAACTCGCAGACTCATTAAGCAAAAGGCACGCCATCACCCTTGCGGGCTCTGACACCTTGTAAGCACATGATTTCAGGTACTATTTCACTCCGCTCGCAGCGGTTCTTTTCACCTTTCCCTCGCGGTACTTGTTCACTATCGGTCGCCAACTAGTATTTAGCCTTACGCCGTGGTCGGCGTGGATTCATGCGTCGTTTCACGTGTGACGCATTACTCAGGAATTCCCTGGGCGTTGTTTGGTTTTCGGTTACGGGCCTCTCACCCTCTATGGAGCGCTTTTCCACACGCTTCACCTAACCTCCCAACTGCCGTTATCGGGCTCCTACAACCCCCGGGTGCAAGCACCCGGGTTTGGGCTGTTCCGCTTTCGCTCGCCACTACTCACGGAATCACTTTCGTTTTCTATTCCTCTGGTTACTGAGATGTTTCACTTCACCAGGTCTCGCGCACGCCGTGCTATGTATTCACACGGCGGCGACTGGATATTAATCCAGCCGGGTTACCCCATTCGGAAATCCACGGGTCGTAGCGTATTTGCCGCTCTCCGTGGCTTATCGCAGCTTATCACGTCCTTCATCGCCTGTTGGCACCAAGGCATTCATCATGTGCTCTTAGTAGCTTTTTATCATCTTGATATTACTGAAATTTCTCCTAGGCGGGCTTCGGTGGCTTTCGCCGCCGGGCCCGCACAGACTCAGCTTTGTCAACTATTTGGAAGTTGTAATTTTTCTTCCCTAATATGCGAATGTCAAAGAACCCCGCCCGCGGGCATGCCGCGGGGCTTGATCCGAATCGAACTTTTGGTGTC
The DNA here is from genome assembly GCA_037143135.1 of bacterium. Lineage (GTDB taxonomy): Bacteria > Verrucomicrobiota > Kiritimatiellia > CAIKKV01 > CAITUY01 > JAABPW01. Next base: position 867 of record JBAWZH010000316.1, on the reverse strand, counting down.
CGTTATCGGAAAAATTCAAAACGCGCAAACGGTGTGGTGGGCCTGATAGGACTCGAACCTATGACCCTGCGCTTATCAAGCGCATGCTCTAACCAACTGAGCTACAGGCCCGAAAGGGATGTGTTCAGCGGCCGGTGTTCAGTATTCAGAGCTGAAAACTGAAAACTGAAAACTGAAAACTTGAGTGGTGGAGGCACGGGGGCTCGAACCCCGGACATCCAGCTTGCAAAGCTGGCGCTCTACCAACTGAGCTATACCCCCGGGTGATGGGCAGGCGGCAAAGGGTTCGGATCCGCCGGCGGATGCCGGGTGCCGGATTCATGACAAACAGATATGCTGAATAGTGCGCTTCCGAGATTCTGACCGGGCCGGCTTTCGACGGTCCGGATTTTGTCCCGCTTGCGCGGGATCAGACTGACCATATTTTGGCGCGGCTTGCACCTTGCCAGAGTTTAGGTCTTTCTCCTTAGAAAGGAGGTGATCCAGCCGCAGGTTCCCCTACGGCTACCTTGTTACGACTTCATCCCAGTTACCACCCATACCTTAGGCACCTGCCTCCCTTGCGGGTTGGCGCAGCGACTTCGGGTACAAACGACTTCCATGATGTGACGGGCGGTGTGTACAAGGCCCGGGAACGTATTCACGGCGCCGTAGCTGATGCGCCATTACTAGCGATTCCGGCTTCATGGAGGCGAGTTGCAGCCTCCAATCCGAACTGGGCCCAGTTTTAGAGATTTCCTCCACCTTGCGGATTCGGTTCATTCTGTACTGGGCATTGTAGTACGTGTGCAGCCCTGGTCGTAAGGGCCATACTGACTTGACGTCATCCCCACCTTCCTCCCCGTTTCACAGGGCAGTCTGTCCAGA
>JBAWZH010000315.1:0-2443 GCA_037143135.1 bacterium | reverse complement strand
GGGGCCACAGTTTCCGGCCCGGATAGAGACTGGTGTGGATGCCGGTGTGGACGTGGTCGCCCAGTACGGCGCCGAATTTGCGGCGGCCCGTGTCCAGGAGCTGCCCCCTGATCATCGACCGGTGCGTCTTGCCGTCGTGACGGAAATTGGCGGTGATGGTTCCCGCTCCGAAATTGACCCGGCTGCCGATGACCGAGTCGCCGCAGTAACTCAGGTGGCCCATGCTGACGTGATCCATGATGATGGAATTCTTGATCTCCACCGCCTGCCCGATATGGCTGTCATTCCCAATGCTCGTGGAACCCCGGATATAACAGTTGGGGCCGATCTTGCAGTCCGTCCCGATGATGACCGTCCCCTCCAGATAGACTCCAGGGAGAATCCGCGACCCCTTGCCCAGGATCAGTGTCCCCGCCAGGGTGGCGGCCGGACTGATGTCCCCCTCAATCCGGGACTCTGTGATGTCGCTCATCACCTGTTCCTGGACGGCCAGAAGATCCCAGGGATACCGGATCAGGAAGGAGGCGGAGTCGGGCGTCACGGGGTTGGCGTTCAGTACCGCCTGGGCGGATTCGCCAATCCAGGCCAGCAGGGCGCCGTTCCCGTCGCGAATCGCCGAGGGCGCCCTGAGTTGCCCCAGTTTCCGGAGCAGGGCGTCGGATAACCAGGCATTCTCGGGGATAAAGAGATCGTTTCCCGTTTCCTCGTCAAGGAGGGAATACCCCGCCGCCGCCAGGCGTTCTTTTTGGATCTCGGCCAGCGGGCGATTGGCGATGGGGCAGGCGGCCAGCGGGCGGGTGGAGGTGACCGGCTCGCACGTTTCGGAGGAACCCCCGTTCATGAGGATGGCGTTCATGTTTCCAGATCCTTCTCCACCGCCCGAGTGAGCGCCTTGATCCAGCGGTCCACCGTGCGGACGGAGGGGGCCTCCACCAGCAGGCGGATTTTGTTTTCCGTGCCGGAGTAGCGCACGATCATCCGGCCCTGCGTTCCGAGATCGAGCCGCGTTTCTTCCATTACCCGCGTCAAGGTCGGAAGGGACTGGATCGGCTTCTTGACTTTGACTTTCAGGCTGACCAGTTGCTGGGGATATTCGGTCATGCAGTCCGCGAGTCGGGCCAGGGTCGTGTTGTTTTTCTTCAGCATGGCGAGCACCTGAAGGGCCGTGATGATGCCATCGCCGGTGGTGGCGTAATCCATGAGGATGACATGGCCGCTTTTTTCGCCGCCCACAGTCGAGCCGTTTTTGCGCATCCGCTCGATGACCTGCCGGTCGCCGACGTCCGTGATATCGACCTTGATTCCGGCGCGCTGCATGGCCTCGATCAATCCCAGATTGCTCATGGTTGTGGCGACCAGGGTATTGTTGACAAGTTGACCCCTCTCCTTGAAGTCCAGGGCACACATCGCCAGAACGCGGTCGCCGTCCACGACCTTGCCCTTCGCATCACAGAAAATGATCCGGTCGGCATCCCCGTCAAAGGCGATTCCGACGTCCGCTTTTTCCTTTCGGACGAGTTTCCCGACGGTGCCGGGATGCATGGCGCCGCAGCCGTTGTTGATGTTGTACCCATCGGGTTCGACGAAGGCCTTGATGACCTCGGCGCCCAGTTCCTTGAAAATCAGCGGGGCGATGAAATACGCCGCGCCGTTGGCGCAATCCATGACGATCTTGAGGCCCTCCAGATCCTGGTTCTTGAGGGTGCTTTTCGCGAACTCGATGTAGCGGCCCCGGGCATCCTCAATCCGGTACGCCTTGCCCAGCTGGTCGCTCCGGATATGTTCGCTGCTCAATTCGCCGGACTGGATGTGGCGGGTGATTTCGGCCTCGATGTCGTCGGAGATTTTGAATCCATTGCTGCCGAATATCTTGATCCCGTTATCATCAAAGGGATTGTGCGAGGCGGTGATCATGAGGCCGACATCGGCGTCCATGGAACGGGTGAGATGGGCGACGGCGGGGGTTGGAACGGGGCCCACGAGCATGACGTCCACGCCCATGGAGACGAGGCCGCTGGTCAGGGCGGTTTCGAGCATGTATCCCGAGAGCCGGGTATCCTTTCCGATCACCGCCTTGCAGGAGCCGTGTCCTGACGCTCCCAGCGCATGGCCGAGCGCTTTGCCGACTTGAAGCGCCACTTCAGGGGTGATGGGATAACAATTGGCCCGCCCCCTGATTCCATCCGTTCCAAACAATCGATCCATGGAATGCCTCCCGCAGTTGCTGGTAAAAACGCACCCACCTTACCGTGTTCAGTCCGAAGGTGCCAGTCTGAAATGCCCAGCTAACTGTTGGGGGGGATTGATCTCCGTAAGGGTTTGTCGTAATCGTAATCTTAATCGTAATCGTAATCTACTGCCCCAGAGAGGATTACGATTAAGATTACGATTACGATTATGAAGTGTTTTTGTCCCCTACGGAGATCATATGCGCCCACCCCTG
>JBAWZH010000314.1:0-2463 GCA_037143135.1 bacterium | reverse complement strand
GACTTTGAGCAACTGGCCGGAGGGATCGTAGGTGTAGAGCTGGGTGTGGCCGTTCCATGTGCGGGAGGTGAGTTGGCTGGCGGGGTCCCACTGGTAGGCGAGATCGAGCGGGCCGCCGACCGAACCGCCGGAGAAGCTCACGCGGGCGAGGCGTCCTGCGGCGTCGTAGGAAAGGGCCACCGACATGCCGTTGCCGAAGGTTTTTTTGGCCGGGCGACCGGCCCCGTCGTAAGCGTAGGTGACGATCGGCTGTCCGTTGCTGACAATCGATGCCATCCGTCCGGAGCCGTCGTAGGTGTAGTCGGTTTGCTGGATCGGTTCGTAGCGGGCCTCTTTGCCGGTGTGGTAGCCATCGGTCGGGATGGCGGCAACGAGCCCGGCGACCATGAGTCCGATGCGCTGGCCGCGTGTATTGTAGCTGAAGTGCAGGAGAGTTTCTTCGTCCCCTTGGTGGAGGTGTGTGGCCTCGACGCGGCCGAGTTTGTCGTAGAAGTAGTCCGTGTGGGTGTCGGGGGTCGCGGCGGAAACGAGGCGGCCTTCCTTGTCGTATTCGTAGGCGAGGGATTCGCCGTTGCCGTAGTCGAGGCCGGTCAGCCTGCCGGTGGCGTCGCAGGTGAATTTTGTTGCCTGCTCGCCGTTGTTGCGTTCGAGGAGACGGCCTTTGTCGTCATACGTCCAGGTGAGTTTTCCGCCGAGAGGATTCGTTTGTTTGATCAGGCGTCCGGCGGAATCGTATTCGAAGGTGATCTTGTTTCCGTTGCCGTCAATCTGTGCGGTGCGGCGGTTGAACGGATCGTATTCGTAGCGTGTGACCGCGCCATTGGGGGCCGTCTCGGAAAGAAGGTTGCCCCGGATGTCGCGCTCGACTTTTTTGATCCGTCCGAGCGGGTCTTTTTCCCCGATGATCCGGCCCTGGCTGTCGTGGAGGAACTCCACAACGGACTTGCCATCGCGGGCGACCGAGGCCAGTTGGCCCTGCTTGTTGAAGGAAAATGCCGTGCGCGAGCCGTCCGGCGAAACGCGGGACTTGACGCGCCCGGCGTCGTCGAATTCGACGGATTCCTTGATGTCGCCTCGCGCGACCGAGGTGCGGCGGCCGAAGGCGTCGTAGGAGAACGCTGTCTTGGTGCCATCGGGACCGGTGACCGATTCAAGTTCCCCGCGCGGCGTGTAGGAATACTTTGTGACCTGCCCGGCGATGTCTTTGGCAACGACGACTTGGCCGAGATCGTTGTAGGCGAACTCGGCAACGACCTCGTTTTTTATCCGGGACCCGCGCGTGACGCGAACCGGCTTCGGTTCCATGAGCGGGGCGCGGGCAGGCTTCCAATCCTTCGCATACTCGAAGAACGTCGAGATCCCGTTGGCGTCGATGGATTCGGACATGAGCCCGGTTTTGCGGTCGTAGCGGTATTCGACTTTGAGTTGCCCGTCGGCCTCCACCCGCCGGAGTTTTCCGTCATATTTCTGTCCGGGAGCCTTGTAGTAATACGTCTTTGTTTCCGCGCCGCCCGTCTTGGAAGTGACGATGCCCCGCTTGGTGGATTGGTTGACTTGCAGAGTGAGCCCGGTCTTGGCCTTGGCCGTGACCTGGTCGGCCACCAGCCGGTCCTTGATCTTCGGATCGGAGGGATACTCGTAGTCAAATGCCGGGTCGGATTTCAGCCAGTAGTTCTTCGGGTTTTGTTCCGTCGATGGCTTGTTGCCTTGGAAGGGAGGAACGAAGGCGCATTGGAACGCCGCAGTGTCCTCGACCTTCTTGCCGACCAAAGTTTCCGCGCGAAGAAGAATCCCGCTGTCGGCCAGGTAGAGAAACCGAACGGGGTTGCCAATCGGAGGCACCCAGCCGGAAAGCCGGTCGTCCGGCCCGTCCTTGATGTATCCGAACTGGTGGCTCTGGCCGTTGATCTGAACGACGGCGACGCATTTGTTCTCTCCGAACCCAAGGCCGAGGAGGATCCGCCGCGCTCCCGTGGCGGGATCACGGATCTGCACGGATAATCCGAGACTCCCCGACCATTGGAAATCGAGAACCCTGCCGGTGGGCGACTGCACCCAGTCAAGACGTCCCTTGCTGTAGGAAAACTTCCAGCCCACGTCGTTCGAGATTTCGCAGCGAGGCCCGGAGCGGTTCGCGCGCCACTGCCCGTCAAAACTGACAAAGGCATCCTGACGCTTCGGCTGGGGCTTGAAGGCAACCTGTCCGCCGGAGGGCATCGTCCACAGAAGAAATCCGGCACCCTTGGGAACAAGGCTGCTTTCGAGCTGGGGGCAGAACCATTGGCTGCCAAAGAGCCCGAGGGATTCCCGGTTGTTCAAGTAAACGAGTTGAAGGGAAAAGGAAAACTCCGGAGAGGCATTGATCTCGCCCAGCGGATACTCAATGGACCAGCCGCCTTCCACGAGGGCCTGGCCGACTTTCCGGGGTTGAAAACTCCACGAGGGCGGTGCGGCTTGCAGTGC
>JBAWZH010000313.1:0-2466 GCA_037143135.1 bacterium | reverse complement strand
GCGGCTTTCCAAATGGGGCTAATAATTGGTGTTATGGAGGTGCGCCGACCGGAGGTTTGGATGCACTTGGTCTAGTCTACACAGAGGAGGACGCCGGTGCTGACAGAAATTTGATTCTAGCAGTTATGCTCGGTTGGCACACCCTTGGGTATACGTATTCTGTGACTAACGCAATGCAATCACTAGTTTATGGAGACAATAAGACAGCCTCATCTTCTGAGATCACTGATATGAAAGCTGCTTCAGGATTTACGTCTATGTTCAATAAAGCCTATTTCGCAGCCCTGGAGCCATCGGGATACTATAATCAAAATGAGATTGTTAACTTTTCTTCTGGAGACCTTCATTATTCTTATGGCCAAGTTGCATTTAACGCGACAGGAAACTTTACTTATGATGCACAGAGCAAATGGAGTACGGATGTAGCTTTCTCGTTTAATGATTTATATGATTTTGATCCCACATCTTCAAATCCGGCTATTCTAGCGTTTAATCGACTTCAGGTTAATAACTATGCTGGCTACTATAGCACTTCAGGCACCTTTAATATGCCGTTCAGTGAATAATATAAAATAGGTGAAAAAGCTAATCACAGTTTTCGGCGCGTGTGTAGGTGTTCTTATTCTATCGGGCTTCAGTGAGTTGTATGACTATGGCGCATCCGAAGAGCTTGCGTCAAGCTCACGAAAAGCAAAAAGAGTTGAAGATATTAAAACTATTTGGTGTTACTATACCGCTGACCAACGCGGATTAAGCCCTCTTGTCGACTATACAACCCGAAAGCCAACAGCAGTTATTGACGACCACCACAATATTAGTTCTTTTATGGCCGCTCTTGGGAAATATGAAGAGATGCCTAGTGGCATCCAAGTTCTTCATCCGGGAGGCATAGCTATCGTAATGTTTTTTAAATCTGGAGGGAAGCCTGCTTATTTCCACTGCTATCTATGGTCCCAAAGTGTAATGGTGACACCTCTACTTGATCCAGATGTTGCCACAATGCCGACTTTCGCTTTTTACCAATACATCCTTAAGAACTATCCGCAATTAGCCGGCCTAAAATGAGTCGGGCAAGGGGTCCTTTGGATTATAGGGAACAGCCCGTTGCCCATTGACATTTTCCGGCAAGTCGCCAGTTGGCGCGGCTTCAAACGGAGCCTGCTGTTAACCTTCAAAACGAGAAGGAAGCAGGCAAGGTCTGGCTGGCAGCATTTATGAAAATCTGAAAATGGGAGCCGAAAAAAGCGATGTTTCTCCGTGAACTGTTTTTTCCATTTGTCTTTCTTGCGGCGACTGCGGTCGCGCGGGCCGATGTCGCCTCGTTTCCGGTGGCGGGCGTTGGGGGATCGGAGAAGGTCGAGTTTTTCTACCGCAAGACGGCGGGCATTCCGACCGGCGTATTGCTGTTGGTGCCGGGGTATAATGGGTCGGGAAGTGCGATGTTGGATGAGCGATGGAGTCGCTTTGCAGACGAGCATGGGCTGGTTTTGTTGGCCCCGACGTTTCAGACGACCCCGGAGCAGCTCAAAAAGGAAAAGGGATACTACTATCCCGAGCAGGGGAGCGGGGGGCAGGTCGAGGCGGCTTTGGCCGAGGTCAGACGAAAAACCGGCGTGAAAACCGATCAAGTGCTGATCTTTGGATTTTCCGCCGGGGCGCATTTCGCGCACCGGTTCGCGCTCTGGAAGCCGGAGCGGGTGCGGGCGTTCGTCGCCTATTCCGCGGCGTGGTGGAGCGAGCCGAAGGCGAGCCTGCGCCCGGTTCCCGCGCTCATCATGTGCGGGGAGACGGATGAACGCTATGAGGCGACGCGGGCGTTCTTCGAGAAGGCGCTTGCACTCCACCTGCCGTGGGTGTGGAGGTCCTACAAGAATACCGGGCATCAACTTACGCCTGCGATTCGCTTGATGGCGGAAGTCTTTCTTGCGCATTATGCGGGCGAGACGAGTTCTCGTGAGACGACACAGTCAGATTCGGACGGCGATGTGTTTTACGGCGACATCCAAACGTATCGCGTGGTTCCTGACAAAGATTCCATTCCGGAAGAAGTGCGGGTTGAGCTTCCCTCACAAACTGTTGCCGAAACATGGATGAAGGAAAACTGATATGCAGATGAAATCAACAGGAGAACGCAGCGACACGAAGTGCTGTTCGCCTTTCGTGGCATGGGCATCTTGCCCATGTCTTTCTGGATTGTTACGCATGGGCAGGATGCCCATGCCACGGATGGTTTTCTTGGCGGTTTGTGCGCTGGTCGATCTTGGTTCCCTGGGTGCCGAGGACAAGGTCCCGGCACCGGCATTGCCGGAGAATGTCGAGGTGTTCACCGTGAAAACGCGGTCGGATGAAAACAAGGAAGTGCCATTTTACGTGCGGCGTCCCGCCGGATACGAGGCGAAGGGCCGGACGTATCGCATTCTTTTCATTTGCCCGGTGTTAAACGGAGACGGACGGAAGGTGATGGAA
>JBAWZH010000312.1:0-2469 GCA_037143135.1 bacterium | reverse complement strand
GAACTCACTTTGATCTTGCTTCCGATCCTCGCAGCCCTTATTAAATGCGGTCACTTTTACGACCGGAAGGATGGATACGATCATGGATGACGCTGAAAACAAAACTCTGAATGACAGACAGCCGGAAACACCCGGGCTTGAACAACTGACGGACACCGCCCGCAGTCTCAAGAACTGGCTCATCACGGCAGGACTTGCGGCCGTCATTGTGCTTGCCATTTTTCTGTATCGCGCCAACCGGGATGCCAATGAGGAAAAGGCGTCACGCATGTTGGGCGAAGCCCGCAATGTGCAGGCCCTTCAGGCCATCCTCAACCAGTATCCCTCCACATCGGCAGCCCGTCTGTCCATCCTGCAGATGGCAAAGGCCCAGTACGACAACGGGGATTATGTGGCTGCCCAGACGACCTACAAGAACTTTCTCTCAAAGTATCCGGATCACCCGATGGCTGGTATTGCCGAAGTGGGATTGATTCATTGCACCGAGGGTGTGGGACAGACGGATCAGGCGTTAGCCGCCTTCACGGCCTTTGCGCTGAAGAATAAGGATCACTTTCTGGCGCCGGTAGCGCTGTTTGGAAAGGCCCGTTGCCTCGAAACCCTCAAACGGCACAAAGAGGCCAGGGCGGTTTATGAGGATTTTCTCGTCAGCCACCCCAAGAGCGAGTGGCAGGGTGATATTGAAGAAGCGCTGAAACAGTTGGATCGCGACGCGCGAAAGCCAAGCGTGGCACTTTAAGAGAGGGCGTCAGTCCTTCTTCTTGTCCTCATCCTCGGGCTTTACGCCCTCTTCCCGCCCTTTTTTGAACTCATTCAGACTTCGGCCCAGAGACCGGGCCAGTTCGGGTAGTTTCTTGGCTCCAAAGAACAGGAGCACCACCAGAAGAATAATCAACAACTCCCCAAGACCCAGGTTCCTCATGATCGTAATCCTTTCACTAACTTCCGGTAGTATATCCCTAATCCGATTCGATATCAACGGGAACGAATCGCCCGGCGGGCTTCCTTCTCGGCGTCCTTTCGACGCAATGAATCGCGCTTGTCATCGTCCTGCTTGCCTTTGCAAATTCCGAGTTCCACCTTCGCCCAGCGCTTCCGGAAATATAACTTGAGCGGGACCAGCGTATACCCCTTCTGGGCGATCTGCCCCTTCAGGCGCTCAATCTCGCGTCGATGCAGAAGGAGGGTTCGGGGACGTGTCGGCTCATGATTGAAGCGGTTTCCGCATTCATAGGGAGCAATATGGACGGCATAGAGAACCAAACGCCCCGAGTCTTCGATTTTGGCGTAACCGCCTGTCAGGGAGACATTGGAAGAACGCACCGATTTCACCTCGGTGCCCAGTAGTTCGATACCGGCCTCAATGCGATCAACGACAAAGAAATCGTGGAACGCTTTTCTATTGGTTGCGGCCTTTTCCGCCTCTTTACTATCCTTAGCGGCCGCCATAAATCCACGCCGGTCTTACTGGGCGGGCGCGGGAGCAGGGTTGGACAAGTCGAAGTAACCCAATTCCGCAGTCAGTTTGCCTTCCACGATTTCCCGCAGGGCAATATCAACTCTCTCCTCGCTTTGGCTGAGCGGCTTCAGATACGGACGCATACCGGCATTCAACTGGCGAACCCGGCGCGACACCATATTGACGAGAAGGGGCACCGAAGTGACCTTGATCTTGGCTTTTTCAATTAGTTCAGCATTCAAACTCCACCTCCATGGAAAAAGTAAACGGGGCGCAGTCTATGCGCCCCGTTTACACAGGTCAATCGTTTTCTCAAACGACTTAGTACATATCGCCGCCGCCCATGCCACCCATTCCGCCCATTCCGCCACCACCTGCGGGAGCAGGTTTCTCGGAACTCGGAATCTCGGTGATCATGCATTCACTGGTCAGAAGCAGACCGGAGATGCTCGCCGCGTTCTGCAACGCCATGCGGGTCACCTTGGCCGGATCCAGAACGCCGTCCTTGATCAGGTCGGTATACTGGCGGGTTGCCACGTTATAGCCCATGGGACCCTTCAGTTTCTTGACTTCCTGGATGATGACAGCGCCTTCCAAACCGGCATTGTCAACAAGCTGGCGCAGAGGCGCCTCGAGACACCGGCGGATGATATCCACACCGATCTTCTCGTCACCCTCGGCCTCAACCTTGTCCAGAGCGGAGAGGCAACGGATCAGGGCCACGCCACCACCCGGAACCACACCCTCTTCGACCGCAGCGCGGGTCGCGTGCAGCGCGTCCTCAACGCGAGCCTTCTTTTCCTTCATCTCGGTCTCGGTTGCGGCGCCGATATTGATGACGGCCACGCCACCGGCGAGTTTCGCCAGGCGCTCCTGCAGTTTCTCGCGGTCGTAATCCGAGGTGGTTTCCTCGATCTGGCGCTTGATCAGCGCCACACGGCCCTGAATGGCCGAAGCCTTCCCGGCGCCTTCCACGATCGTGGTGTTTTCCTTGTCCACGGTCACGCGTT
>JBAWZH010000311.1:0-2473 GCA_037143135.1 bacterium | reverse complement strand
TAAGGACACAATTTACCGGGTTGTCGTCAAGAAATAGGGACAACGACCGGTTTTGGCGCCTGGAACCGTTCTAGATGAATCGGACGCTATGCGTCAAATTCCTGACTTCCTGCAGTCGGGCCGCGACCTTTGTAGCCGCGGACGCATCTTCCGCCTGTACGGCAAACACAACTCGCGTCCCTTCGGGAAACTGCAGGGGCCACGTTTCGGGTGGCCCGTCGGGCGTCCAACCGACGGGAACCTGGGAAACGGCGTTGCCATAGAATCTCATCGCATCCAGCAAGTACTCCCTTGCATTTCGGGTGGGCGGCGCATTGTGGTTCATCACCTTGAGGCCCGGTAATTGACGAAAGTTTTCCCACTGGTGCCGGGCATCCGCGCAACAGTGTATGCCCAGGCCGCCGAAGTGTTCGGCGAGCGCGACAAGTTCGTCCCGGAAGAACTCAAGAAACATATCCTGATTGATCGCTCCCACTTCGTCCACGGACATCGTGATGCCGCCGTGCATGACATAGTCGGGATAGTGCGCAACGAACGTCGTTCCGTAGCGCTTGAACCACTCGTCAAAGAAGGCGACCAGTAACGCCCGTACCTTGTCGGCCAACGCCTTGACGGCCTCGGGGGCCTCAATCATGGCGCAGAAAAGATCCGTCTTTTCCCAGATCAGGGCTACGATGTCCATGGGACTCTGGATATCCACCGGTTTCATCACCGAGTTCGGTCCACCGCGACGGTGCAACTCGTCGGCAATGTCAAAAAGGTAGGCCAGTGATGAGGCGCTGAGTTCCGGAATCTTCATTCGATCCGCCTCTGAGGCCGAATGGATCAGCGGCAGCGCGAACGGCTTGTTGTCATCCGGACGATGAACCTTGCACCCGAACGCTTCGGCAAATATCTCGGTTCCAGTCACATTGCTGATATACGGAACCCGATCATCATCGACCCACTCCGCCTTCTTGCGCATGACGTCGTATTCGGCCCACCGGCGCTCAATACGCTCAGTCGCTTTGTCCGGCCAAAGGGGCGGGTCGGGCGGGAACTGCGATTCCAACTCCGGTAAAGGGAAATCCACGTGAAACAGGAACGGGCCCGATGCCCCTTCGACAAAGGAGTTCCACCTGGCAAGTCTTGCTTCGACGGGCTGCATGTTGGACGGTTTCATCGGGGCGATGTGAGTCGAATGGTCGGTGTTGGTTCGCTTGCCGTAGCGGCGGCCTCGTCCGCGCTCAGGGCGGCCACGCGGTACTGAAGATCCCTGCCGGATGGCGCCAGAAAGTCCATCCACTCCGGCGGGTTGGCGGGGCTCGCCTCGCGTTGGGGTGGTCTGCAGGCGATGGTCCACCACGGGCCATCCCCGATCCGGCGTTCCACCCGGAACCCGATTTCGTTGGTAGAGGCATCCTTCCACGCGATTCGCACCACATCGGTTCCGCATGGCGCCGCCGTCACGGCCTGTGGCGCCGCCGGCTTGCCCTGGGGCAGGTTCTGATCGCCTTTCCCGACCACTTTGCTGCAGATGTTCGAGACGGTGATGGCATCGAGTTCCTCGGGGGCGTTCAGCGCGCCGACTTGCGCGCCAGTCTTGTTCCACGCGATCAACAGCCCTCGGACGCGTACGGCCCAAGCCATGATGAAGCCCTTGCCGTTGCCGCCACCATGGCCCTGGTTGTGGGTGATGGCCCAGGAATCCAGATGCGTGCCGCCGTGTTCCTGGCAGAGGATTCCCTCTCCGTCGTTGCCGGGGCAGGAACCGGTGTTGGTATAACTGTTGCCGTCAATCCACATCTGGCTGCCGCCGAGATCAAAGGCGCGCGCGAGGTTGTCGGACACCATGCCGCCACCCCCGGCCGAAGACTCGATGAATCCATCCAGCGTGAGACACCATCCGGGCTCCACCCCGAACACGGGTTTGCCGCCGTTCAGCACCATGCGTTCATTGCGGTTGCCGGAAATGGTGACCCATTTGCCGGAGAGGTTGAATCCCTTTTGACCGTGATTAAAGACCCAGTTGTCGCGAACCGTGACGCCCTCCTCGAAGTAGCCGTTCTTGCCCGCCGTCAGGAATTCGGGCGCGACCATCGCGAATAAGTCCTTGTTGACGTCGATGCCCATCGTGCGGTTGGGATCCCACATCACGGTGCTCTCCCGGGACTTGCCGATCCTGAAACTGTTTCCGCCTTTCGAGCCCGGGCCGGCTTCCACGGTCGTCTGCCGGTAGAGAAAGGCGCCGCCGGATTGAGGCAGGCCGTTGTTGGCCACGAAACTCCGGCTGCCATAGACGGCGATGCGGGCCGTAAACTTGGCCATGTGGAACCCGTTCGTTCCGAATCCCTCCGGCGCCTCAGCCCGGCCGCAGGAGTCGTAGTCGTTCAACGCCGCGGCCCGTTCGATCATGCAGCCGAAGACGAAACGGTTGGCTCCGGCGCCGACCATGCCGCCGCCGTCCGCAGACTTCAGCGCGCCCATGAAAGGA
>JBAWZH010000310.1:0-2482 GCA_037143135.1 bacterium | reverse complement strand
GCGAGCTCCCGCTCGTCTCGCCTTTCAGGCTGCATATTGCAGGCTCCCCCGCGCGGTCCCACCGCGCCAGTGGTCGGTATCACTGGTTTGCAGCGCCTCATCAAAAATCTCCGACACGATCTCACCGCTGCGTTGCATGAGCGTTTTCTGTCTGGCTTCATCTTTGACTACTGAGAGCGCTTTGATCGTTGACGAGAGCTCGCGGATTTTCGTGAAGGTTTGCCTCGTTCGCCCCCGCTCATCTCGCCCTTCGGGCCGCCTGCGGCAGGCTACCCCGCGCATTCCCATGCGCCGGTGGTCGATGATCGCGAATGTTGCTTTCGTCTCCTGCGAACTCTTCAGAATCGTCGCCAGCATGTAGAGACCACGTTCGGGGAATGCTGTGGGAAGTTTGACTTTGCCACCGCGGTTTGAAGTCGAAAATTTCGACTTCAAATCATCCCATTCGACTTTTGTCACTTGGATGATATAACCGTCGGGGAATTTCTCCGGGTTATTTTTGACAGCCTCGTTGATTCGCTTGGTGTCGACGCCGTAGATGCGCGCAACATCGCTGTCGAGCAGGACGCGCTCGCCGCGGATTTCGATGATCAGCGATTGGATGATTTCGGTGGAGATTGGGTTTGGCATAGTACGGCGATCAAGAGGACAGCACTTTGAATTTTCTATCAGAAAAGAGGAGCAAAGCATAGATCGGATTGAACCCGGCCCCGAGCGCGATGAGCGAAGCGATCCGTCCCTTGACCCGGATCCGTCCGGTTGTCTGGACGGTGACCCGCGACAGGATCTTCAGCAGTGTGCTCTTCCCCGCGCCGTTCCGCCCGATGAGGCCGAGGCACTCGCCGCGACGCAATTCGAAAGACACATCGCGAACGGCGTAAAATTCTCCCGCTCGTAGGTCTTCGTCCCGTGCCGTGCGAGATGTGGTAGATAGGATATGGGATATAGAAGATGGGGCGGCGGCGGAGTCGCCGGAAGAGTCCGCGCTTTGCACGATCCTATCTTCCATCTTCGATCTTCCATCTTCTGCGATATTTTTTCCGAAGGGATTGAGTTCGGAAAAAATATCGCACACCCCATACCAAAGCGACTTCTTGAGGGAGCGGCAGAATTTTTTTGAAACGCCGTCGACTCTGACCAAGACCTCTTGGTCAGAAGTCGAGGAAGATGGGAGGGCGGCTTCGCCGCCAGAAGATGGGATATGGGGAGCACCGCCTCCGGCGGTGGAAGATGGGAGATTGGATATAGGAGATGGGGACATACCGTTTTTTCTATCTGCTATCTACCAACTTCAATCTTCCCCGCCGCGGTGCGGCGGTGTGTGCTGGCGATGAGGCCCGAGATCAGCCTGTCTACTGTGGAGGCAGAATCGCGGAGGGTGGTTGCCTTCTGGGAGAGCGACGCACAGACATCTTCGATAACGTAGAGTTGGGATCGCACTTCACCGCAGGATGCTCTGGCGATGTTGTAAAAGTGAAGTTTCTCGGCCGATCCGGTGCGTTCAAACCCCTCCGCTATGTTCGACATGATCGAAACGCTCGCAGCTTGGATTTGCGATGACAAGCGGTAATCCTTCGCAAGTGGCCCTACCTGAGTCAAAAGGTAGATTTCTTTGACGAGTCTCCTTGCCTCTTGCCAAGCCTCCAGGTCTTCAAACTTCATTCCCATATCCTATCTTCGATATCCCATATTCCGTTAGGTCCGCTGGCTGGATTTCTTGAGGGAGCGGCAGAATTTCTTCGAAACGCCGGAGACGCGGACGAGGACGTCCGGGTCGGATGTCGAAGATGGGAGGGCGGCTTCGCCGCCAGAAGATGGGATATGGGATATGGAAGATTGTGGCATGCGAAGGGCTGGGTTGTAATTCTGTCTCTCTACGCTGGACATTCGACACATCGCGTTGGGCGATTCCCGCTTATTTATTGTCCCAGTCGTGTTCCGCCTCAATGTCTGGAACTTTTGACAAAAGGGTTGATATGGCGTTGGAGTCAACGGCAGCCGCGCGTTTTTTAATGATGTCATCCGCTTCCCACACAGCCACTTTTTCTGCTGCGGCTGATGCTAGAAACTGGCTTGCTGTAAGGCCCTCGTTTCGGGCCAGATCAAGGATGCGTTTTGCGAGCGAACTGGGGACATCGACGGTTATGGTGCTCATAGCGGGTGGTGGTTTCGATAAAAGTATTGTGGTGTGATGACTGTGAAGCCAAAGCTATCCGCCCCTTGGAAATCACCGGTGTTTGACGTGACAATATACGTTGCGGCTCCCGCGACCGCAAGTTCCACAAGCATATCGTCGTCCGGGTCACGCAGGACAGGCCTCCACAGGTAAAAGATTTTTGGGCATAAACCGAACGCGGCGAACCCGTTGAGGAAAGCATCTTTTTCAGGATCAGTAAAATGCGGCAGCAAAGAAGGGTTTGCCCGTTTCATGATCTCCTCATATTCCAAAAGGAGCGGCACCGAGATCAGGAAGTCCAGACGA
>JBAWZH010000309.1:0-2511 GCA_037143135.1 bacterium | reverse complement strand
CCCGGAATCAGAAACAAGACCAGGATGGCCAGTTCCGTCTTCGGGTGATTGATGAGAAAATTGAATTTCTGCAACACCTTGTCAGGGATGACCAATCTTAACAGGGGAAAACCCAACCACCGCCCCAGGGCAAAGACGGCTATGGATCCCAACAGGATTCCAGCCATGGAATAAATAGTCCCCCACAAGGTCCCGTAAATATAACCACCGGCAAACTGAGTGAGTTCTCCGGGAATGGGTGCAATGACAACCTGGGCTGACTGGATCAGGACAAACACCATGGCGCCGAGGATTCCGAATGACTGAAGATAGTCTCCGAATTTCGCCGCATCACTGACCAATCGGGTCAAAGGCACCGTATACGTGATACCCAAATAGACCAGACCGGCGATGAGCACAACCAGACCGGCCCCTCTCAGAAACAGGGATCGATTCACCAGTCCACCTTCACTTCCGGCTCCGGCACCACATGTCCGAGCACCGACATCCCGGCCTTCCGCGTCGAATCCAGCCGACCTGTCAGCATGGGATGCCAGGAGGGAAGGTCGCGCCCTTCCGCCAGCATACGGTATGAACAACAGGCGGGAAGCCATTTTTTAGCCGCTTCAAAATGTTCAAACAGATCCATGCAGTCCGGCATTCGTTTCTTCCGTGTCCGGTAGCAAGAGCACCGGCAGGTTCCGAGATCCAGAAACCGGCAGGCCCACACCGTATAGTCCACCTTCCCCGTTTTGGCATCCTCGTATTTCAAGACACAGCACCGTCCGCATCCGCAGCAGAGCGAATCCCATTCCTGGCGCGTCAGCGCGTCCAGCGGCTTGTTACGCCAGAACTGATCAGAATTACCCTGCTCGCCCTTCACTCTTGACCCCTCTCTCTTACGGCTCTTTCAGCGCCTTGGCCCGCGCCAGACGCGCCAGTTGGAGATCATCGAATGAAACATTGCGGCGCTGGTACCGGTTCTCCATGCGTTCCAGGAATTGGTCCCAGTCCTCGGACGTGGGTGGCGTCGTGTAGTCAAACCGATCCTCGTCGGATCGCCTGAATTGCCATTTGACCTTGCCCCGCTCCACAGCGACCCTCACATCACGCTTTACGCCATCCTCGAGTTTTTCAATCCAGCACACTTGTCGCATCATGGGCAGTCTCTCCTGGGGCACACAGCGGAACAGACTATCACGTCCCCCTTCAGAAGCACGCTTGAAAACGCGGAAAGCAATCCCCATAGTGTGGCCGCGAAAGCGAGAGTTCACCCATGGCGTTGTTAAGTTTAAAGAATGTCAGTTTGAGTTACGGAGGAAATCCCCTGCTGGACAATGTGGAATTCCATATTGAGCGGGGTGATCGCATTTGCCTTCTGGGCGTCAACGGAACGGGCAAGAGCACGATGCTCCGTGTCCTGGCAGGGGATTCCAAACCCGACAGCGGCCAGGTTATCCGCGCCTCAACATGCCGTGTCACCCGACTTCCCCAGCAGGTTCCCGTCCACCTGACCGGGCGTGTGCTGGATATCGTTTGCCCCGACCATGAGAACCCGGACCTGGCACGCGAGGCTCTCGAAGCCGAACGCACTCTCAGCAGACTCGGTTTGGATCCCGAGGCGGACTTCGAAACGCTTTCGGGCGGCACCCGGCGGCGTGTCCTGCTGGCGCAAACCCTGGCGGGTAATCCGGACGTGGTGATGCTGGACGAACCAACCAACCACCTGGACTTGGACTCCATCGCCTGGCTGGAGTCCTATTTACTCCGCTACTGCAAAACATTTCTGTTCATCTCCCATGACCGGTCTTTCCTGAGGCGAATTGCCTCGCGCGTGGTGGAATTGGATCGCGGGCATCTCAGCGACTGGAACTGCGATTACGATACGTTTCTGATCCGCAAGGAGGAAGCCCTGCAAGCGGAATCCCTGCAGTGGAACAGGATGGACAAACTGCTCGAGAAGGAAGAGGCCTGGCGCCGTCGGGGGGTCAAGGCGAGAACCGTCAGGAATCAGGGAAGGTTACGAGCCCTGGAATCGCTCCGCGCCGAGCGTAGGAGGCGTCGGGAACGCTCAGGCACCGTCGAGATGTCCATCCAGGAGGCCGACCGGACGGGTCAGATCGTCCTGAAGGCCCATGCGGTCACGTTCGGATTCGGCGCCTCCCCGCTGATACGCGACTTTTCAAGCGTTTTGACACGGGGTGACCGGGTGGGCATTATCGGACCCAATGGCTGCGGTAAAACCACCCTGTTGCGCCTGATGCTTGAACCCGGAGGTACCGTCGACGGGCTTGCGCCGACTCACGGGCAGATCATCCACGGCACAAACCTTCAGGTCGCTTACTCGGACCAACTCCGCTCACAACTCAACGAAACCCAGTCGCTGGCTGAGAATATCGTGCAAGGCAAGGAATTCGTCATGCTCCAGGGCGTGAAACGGCACGTCATCAGTTATCTTGAGGACTTTCTCTTCACCCCGGATCGCGCCCGCTCGCCCGTCTCTGTCCTTTCAGGCGGGGAACGAAACCGGCT
>JBAWZH010000308.1:0-2529 GCA_037143135.1 bacterium | reverse complement strand
AGATGGTCATGGCTTGCGCCGCGAAACACAAGGCCCGGTTGTTGCCGGTTGACAGTGAACACAGCGCCATTTTTCAGTGCCTGGAAGGCAAACCTGCCTCCTCGATCCGGCGGCTCATTCTCACCGCTTCCGGCGGGCCGTTTGCCGGTCGCAGTGACCTGGATTTCGACACGGTGACGGCGGCGGAGGCCCTCAAGCATCCGCGATGGAACATGGGCCGGAAGGTTTCGGTAGATTCGGCCACCCTTATGAACAAGGGTTTGGAAATCATGGAGGCGCACTGGCTTTTCGGAATTCCGTATGACCGTATTGACGTGGTCATACATCCCGAAAGTATTGTCCACTCGCTGGTTGAATTCGTGGATGGCAGTATCCTTGCCCAACTCGGCCCGCCGGATATGCGTTTCGCCATCCAGCATGCCCTCACCTGGCCGGAGCGGGTGGACGGCGGCCTACCGCAGCTCGACATGGCCATGTTGGGGGCACTCCACTTCAGAGCGCCGGATCCGATCCGTTTCCCCTGCCTCGGCCTTGCCCGAAGGGCCGCCATCACTGCGGGCACCCTGCCCTGTGTGCTCAACGCAGCCAATGAAATCGCCGTGGCCGAGTTCCTCGATGGCCGGATCACCTTCTCGGGCATCTGGCACGCCGTGGAAGCCGTGATGAACCGCCACACCACAATTCATCACCCGTCCTTGAAACAAATTGAACAGGCAGACCATTGGGCGCGACAGGAAGCGGCCCGGTTCTGCCTGACCTGCCTTGCCAGAAAGAAAGCCTAACCCTATGTTAACCATGATTTTGACCATTCTAATTGTCGCCATCCTTTTCGGGATGACCATTTTCGTCCACGAACTCGGGCATTTTCTGGCGGCCCGCTGGTGCGGTTTCGTGGTGGACACCTTTTCCATTGGATTCGGGCCTGCCCTGTGGAAGAAGAAAGTCAACGGGGTCATCTATAAAATCGGGGCCATCCCCTTCGGCGGATATGTCGCCCTGCCCCAACTCGATCCCACGGGAATGAGCCTGATTCAGGGGCCCACCGAAGGTTCCGAAAAAGGTGACATCAAAGAGCCCCCGCCGGCGCGAAGCCTCCAGGCGATGCCAGCCTGGAAACGGATCATTGTCGCGTCGGCAGGCGCCATCGGCAACATGATCTTCGCCGTCATTCTGGCCTGGGTCGTGTTTATTGTCGGAAAGCCGGCCACCCCCGCAGAGGAGAGCGCCCTCGTGGGATATGTCTCGACCAACAGCGGCGCCTATGCGGCGGGACTTCGGATCGGCGACGAAATACGAACCGTCAATGGCGAGGTGATTCAAAACTGGACGGATTTTCTGATGGCCTGCTCCCGTTTCAAGACCGTCGAGGTCGTCATCAATCGAAAAGGAACACCCCTGACACTGGTCATGCCGGGCGAGGAATCACTCTACTCGCTGGACGGCAAGAGTCTCTGCATGATCCTCTCCGCCGATGCCGGGATGAGTGCGGATCGGGCCGGACTGAAACGGGGCGATATTATCACCGGTCTGGATGGGGTGGACATCATCAGCCGCGCCCAACTCATCGCTCTGGTTGGCGAGCGGAGGGGCAAAACCGTTCCGATCACTTTCAAACGAAACGATGTGGTCATGACCGGCATGGTCACCCCGGATTATGACGAGGGCGCCAAACTGGTCCGAATCGGTGTGCAGTTCAATCCGACAGAGGTTGACTTTGACCGCATTGTCCATCCAACGCCCATGTCCCAGATCAAGGCGCATTCCATGGCCATCTTCAAGACGCTTGGCGCTCTGACAACGCCCAGCCAGTCCAAGGCAACATCCAAGCAGGTGGGCGGCCCCCTGGCCATCCTTATAAGCTACTACTTCATCGTCAAGGCGAGTCTCATGGTGGCGGTGTTCTTTACCGGATTCCTGAACGTCAATCTGGCCATTCTTAACGTCATGCCCATCCCGGTTCTGGATGGCGGGCACATCGTATTCTGCCTTTTGGAGATGATCTTTCGTCGGCCCGTCCACCCCAAGGTGGTCACAGTATCGACCAATATCTTTGCGGTTCTTCTCATCGGGGTATTTGTGCTCCTGACCTGCCGCGACGCCCTTCGTTACACTCCGCTTGGCGGACTCGCCAACAAGTGGATGACCACAGGGCGGCCCGCGACCGAACAGGTTCAGCCGACTTCCGTCAGTGTTCCCGCTCCCACCCCGAAATAAGATGCACCCAGCGCTCGCCATGACACGCCGACAGACCCGTCAGATTCATATCGGGCCGGTTGCCATCGGGGGAAATGCCCCGCTCAGCGTGCAGACCATGACCAAGACGGACACACGGGATGTCGGGGCCACGGTCGCCCAGATCCGTGAAATTGAGCAGGCCGGTTGCGACATCGTCAGACTCGCCGTGATTGACGAGGCCGCCGCTCAGGCCTTGTCGGCTATCCGCAAGCAGGTTCGGATTCCATTAATTGCCGATATTCACTTCAACCACAAACTGGCGTTAATCGCCCTGGATTCCGGTATTGACGGCCT
>JBAWZH010000307.1:0-2531 GCA_037143135.1 bacterium | reverse complement strand
CAGCGGACTGAAAATCCGCGTGTCGTCGGTTCGATTCCGACCCTCGCCACCATCTCTTTTCATTACCCCAGCAAAACCAACGATTACCCAATGAAATCAGGCCATTTCATTGGTTTTTTTCAAGCCCAACCACCTGTTCACCACTTGCACACAACCGCCCCAAACGGGCGGTTTTTCACCTTTTTTTCACCTCGGTGAAGCGGTTGAGGGGGTGAAGGGTGCCAAAATAGTGCGGTGTTCAGCGATCCAGAACCTGGATGGCATTCCTGCCTTCGTCGAGTTCGTAAGGGGCGTAAATCAAGGTCTCCCGAATGTCGGAATGCCGCATAAGCCCCATTATCACTTCCAGAGGGGTTCCCCTCTGGCGGAGCCGGACGGCGAAAGTGTGCCGCAGATCGTGCAAGCGAAGGTTGCCGGGAATCCCCGCCCGCTTCTGGGCTTCCTTGATCATCTCCCACAACTGGAGACGACACGAACCGCCGTCCTTGTGGGCAAAGACGAAATTGCTCTTCCGCGTGGCATCGAGGCGGGTGAGCAACTCACGAACCGTTTTGCACATTGGGACATCGCCTTGAGTAGCCTTGGGATGCCATTCGAACCGATGGGTTGCGACGATCCTACGGGCCTGCAGATCAACATCAGCCACCCTGATAATGCCGAGAGTAGCCTTTTCACGGATTGGCAGGACGCAATGAAACTGCTCCATCTCAGCTTCATTCTTGAAGAGCAGAGAATCAGGGGACCTGCCTGCCATCAAACGCTTCAATCCAGAAACAGCCGAACCGGGAATATCGACCGCTCTGATCTCAACCACGACCTTGTCCCTGATACGGATCAATCCTTGGTCCCAAAGAATGTCAGAGGCTTCCAGGTTTCTTAACTCCGCTTCACGCAGTCCCGTTTTAAGCATGAACAGAAATATTGAATGCAATCCACCGTCGCCATATTGCCTCTCGGCGTCAATCTCCGCTGCTGCCTTCAGCAACGCCTGTTCTTCTGCCTCAGTCAATGGGTGGTGCTTGGCTACCACCTCATTTCGTTTGGGTTTATTGGCCCGCACCTCGTCAAACGGGTTTGTCGTTATCAACAACCGGCGAACTGCGACCTTGAACAACTGACGCAAGGTGGCAACTTCCGAGTGGATTGTCTTTTTGGCTGCCCCTTGGTGAACGGCCTTCGTCAGCTGCTTGTGACCATTCGGCATTATTGGGGTGGTGGCCCGCCATTTGATATAAAAGGCAGCATCTTCGACGGAGATTGCCGAAACCCGGCACCGCCACCATCCATGCCTGAGGATGATTCCCCCTTGGCGATGGCCATCTGGGAGCAGGTAGCAAGCGATTGGGAACGGGCTTCAGGCGATGCAGGGCGGTCGGGTTCTATGGTCATCATTCCGCATTCCTCACAATGCACGAAAGGGGATGGTACCGTGGGAAGGCAGGGAACGAAGGGAGAGACAGAACAGCAAGGAGATGGAGGGATTCCACCATTTACCGATAAGGAAAAAAAGGAAAAGGAGGCTCTTTCTTATAGCCCCCCCTCCTGCCCCCTCCCTGACCCAGTTCTTTATAAAGATGTCATAAACTACGAGGGTGGGGTTCCCAAGAGGACCTTTTTCGACGACATGGATGAGTTCGAGGTCCTGCTGGCCAAGGGCATGCCTGCCCGCCACCAGAGGATCAGGCTCCAGGGGATCGTCATGAATGCCGCCCGCATTCTGGGGTGGCTTCAGGACGGGAACACCCCCAATGTCTGGTCAGAAGCAAGAGTGAGGTTGCTGGGGGTATGGGGCGTCATCATGGCGAGGACGCCCGCGGGCAACACCGACATGCCGGTGGATGAAGCCGTCCAAGACTTTGGGCGGCACCTGGATTCCTCGGCGAGTGGCGGCAAACTGGGGGCTTTTCGTCCGAGGATGCCCAACTTCACGACGCTGCCCCAATTCGGTGACTTCCGTGCCACCTCCCGTGGAATCCGCAAAAGGATCATCGCCCTGATGGAGGGGGGCATCCTCCCGTCCCCGGAAGGTGGCATCAGGATGAGGCGTCACGTAGCCTCGGGGGCGACCAGGATCATCGTAGAGGTGTTGTGTCCCCTTGCGAGGCGGGTGCCCAAGCAATGCATTGAAGGCGCGGCATCCATTCCTGCCGTCCGGATGCAGGGGATGTGCCCGAGCCGGAAGTACAAGCCCGTTGTCAGGTGGCTCACTGAAGCCAACGTCCTGCGGGTTACGCGTTCCCATGCCCGGTGGGATGAGTCCATGGGCTGTGGGCGGACCTGCCTTTACCGCGTGAACCTACCGCTGGTCCTCTGGCTGGCTGGAATAGGCAAGGATCAACTCTCGTGGACCTCACACAAGCCATCCAGGCGCCATCACGTGGCAAAAACTCCCTAAGAAGGGGCCTAGATGCCACAAGGGTGCCCTGAAACGCCATAAGGGCGGGTGTGGCACACGAGAGCTCTTCCTGCCGGTTCCTACCGGC
This sequence comes from bacterium, assembly GCA_037143135.1. Classification (GTDB taxonomy): domain Bacteria; phylum Verrucomicrobiota; class Kiritimatiellia; order CAIKKV01; family CAITUY01; genus JAABPW01. The sequence goes on along the minus strand of JBAWZH010000307.1, from coordinate 48 downwards.
AACTCTCTCAACTTGTGCCGCCGAAACGCCAAGGCTATAGTGTTGACC
>JBAWZH010000306.1:0-2543 GCA_037143135.1 bacterium | reverse complement strand
CGACCACCTCACGTCCCATGATTTGGCGCTTAAGGTGGGCATCGGCATTGTCTTCCGCTCCGTTGTGGGCATACTGGGAGTAACCCTGCCACCCAGAATCAACCATTCTGGCCAACCCGTACATGTGGTCCGGTAAACTTGGGGCGGGTTTTAAGCAGACACACGTCCAACACGGTCTTCACCCTCGCGAACTGTTCCCTCACCCGTGTGCGAAGACTGTTATACGTATCCACATCCCGGGCGTTGAAGCCTACGGCATCAATCCCCTCATGCCGGGCAATGTAGATGGCCCGTTGGTTGTGGAACTCCTGCGATATGATCGTCACCCGGTCCTGCCCGAACACCTCCTTGGCACGCACAACCGAATCAAGCGTCCTGAACCCGGCATAGTCACAGTAGATCCTGTCGGCGGGAACACCCGCTTCCACGAGCTCATTCTTCATATCCGTCGCCTCATCATACCCGGCGACATGGTTGTCGCCACTGACAATAAGATAGTCCACCCGATGCGCCTTGATAAGTTTTGCTGCGGCGTCAGTGCGGGTGGAGAAGAAGAGGTTATTTTTGCCACCGGAAAGATGTCGGGAGCACCCCATAAGAATACCAACTTTCCTGTATGGGACTAGGGAGACGTCAGAATAGGTCCGCCCCTCTGCACTCTCCTTGATCACACTGCTGGAACCGATGATGGCCGCAGCACTCAGGACAAGGCCTGAAAAGACGATTACCTTAAGTTTCATCTTCATCCGGCAATCAGGCCAATTGGACTTTCAGTTTCTTGCCGAGGACTCTTTTCACCGCAGTTGCCTCGGCTTCGGCAAGCAGGCCCTCCTCCTGGAGAAAGTCATCGAACCCACTACCGACATGTGCATTCTTCTTCATGATTGTGCCTCCTGATACTGTCTGAACCGGGATCTGGCCGTGTTGATCTCCGCCACTTGTTAGTCCAGGAAACATCTTCCAATCGGAATGGAATCAGGCTACTCCATAAGCCTATCGGTCATTTTGTATTCAGGGTGTTGGATCCTGCCAAACCGAGATACTCACGACAGGCATTCACAAGCCACTCGGCGTCACGGACATCCTCAATGGCCGTAGCCTCATCCACATGAATGCTCCAGTCATAATCAGCAGTCTGCCTGTCTTCAAACAATCTCTGTATCTTCCGGGCCGTGTCAGCCGGGAAAACCCCCGTCTTGACCAGTTCACGGTTAAAAGCCCCTATGGCCTGTGAATGGGAGGAAAAGGACAATCCCCTCCCCGCCAACACGGCACAGACAGCATGGAAGACGGCGTAATAAGCCCGTGATGCCGCCTCCCCGTGGAAACCATCCTTGAGTTCACGCTGTGATGCCTGGAGCTTCTCATCAGCCTTGTCCATCATGGCCTTCAACACCGTTGGATCAGCCTTTTCACCGCTCATACGGAAACCCCCTCCTTCAGGATATTCCATCCCAGGGGGTATCTTTGGGTGTTACGCCATTCCTCATCACTGTAGAGAAGGGAGGCGAAAAGACGGTCATAGCGGTTCAGCATCGTGACCCCGGCATCCAGGACGGCATCTCGGACTTCGCGAGTTCTCTGGTCCACCACCACCAGAAAATCATAATCAGAACCATCCCTTGCATCGCCACGGGCCCTGGATCCGAACAGGACAACTTGCCGGACATGGTCGCCAAGCCGCTTCCGGATTTCCTCGGCATATTCTGTTGCAGGAGTGATATTCATGATGAAAACGGTGTTGTTATTGGCTCTCCATGGTCGGAATCATGCTCGCGGTTTTCCCCGCCGTCAATTGAAAGTTTTGGCTGTCCAGGGTACTTTCGGACTGAATCCCAGCCGAAATGTCCCCGCATGTCCCTTCCCTGGCTTACGGCCTGTGCCGGTGGTTTACCGGTGATGCACGATGTGGCCACCAAACAGATTGCCGCCAGGAAGGATCCGGTGAATAATGTCTTCTTCATGTGGGGAAATCAGGGACGGGTTGTTTATCGGAATGGTCTCATATTTCTCCTCGGTTAAGTCAGTTTGAGATCATCCCGCCTTTACAATCATCCGGAATTGACAGATTAATGCGCCATTGGCCCGTCGTCAGCCTGCGAACGAGGCACTCAACTGCGCGTACGTGACCATTTCTGCCCAGTCATGGCAATACCCAACACCACCCGGCTTTGCACCGGGTTGATCTTCAACCGGAGGGCGAACTCCACGACCGGCTACAAGGGCGCAGGAGACGCGCCCATGACATTCACCCGCAGGTCTCGAATCGTGCACAGATCACCCCACTGCGCCCCTTTCATCGCGCGGGCCCCGTCTTGCCGTTTCGGACTGAAATGACTCCGTTTCCGCCTGAACATCTCCTCAACATACACCTTGCGCCCCAGCACCAGCCCGTCCGTGAAATACCGCACCCGGCACCTCAAGACCTCCCCCAGCGTCAGTCGCCCCTTCGCCGACACCACCGCCCCGACTTCCTATGCCGACACCCCCATCAGTGTCCCACACTCTCCCTCCAGCAGCAGGCTCTTGTACCGCTCCTCCCA
>JBAWZH010000305.1:0-2547 GCA_037143135.1 bacterium | reverse complement strand
ATGATCATATGAAGAGTACTCCAAAGAGGCTCAGGATAATCAATGCCGCCAGGGGATTGCCCCACGCGGTAATTCTGGGTTCGGCAAACAGCGGGAGATAGTAACTGGTCAGCAAGGCGGTCGTGGGACCATCAGCAATGCTGTGGAAGGTGAAACTGTTGTCGTCCAGATCCATGTTTTCCCCGCAGAGAAAGGGCAGGCGGATTTGTGAAGGTTTGAAGAGAAGAACGCCGGCGAGAATCGCCAGGGCGATGGTGCCGAAAACCACGTACATCGGCCACCCCAGAAACAGGTTGACCGAGTCAAGGATGGAGATGTTGCCTGGGCAGGATCCCATACCGAAGACTGCAAGACTGGCCGGTTTGATCAGTTTTGTGTAGATCGGCGTGGCGCAGACCGAGGCGATCACGGTTCCCGCGCCGATGATTGACAGAACGGTCAACATCCAGGGACTGACGGATTCAATCGTGTATTTCGGATGATAGGAAGTGGTCGTGATACGGCCCAACCACTTGGCCCAGAAGAAGATGGTTAGCGCGCTGCCCAGCACCAGCAGGATCAGCACGACGGGATTATGAACGGAGGACTCAATGGCCATCCACTTTCCAATCAGCATCCCGAACGGGGGCATCATCATCGAGACCATGCCGATCATCGCGATATTGGTCGTCAGCGGCATCTTGAACAACAACCCGCTCATGTCCTCAATGTCGCGGCTTCCAATCTTCTGCTCGATCGTCCCCACACACAGGAACAGGAGCGCCTTGGAGATGGCATGGAAGATCAGGATCGTGATGCCCGCCGCGTAGGCGAGCGGGGTTCCGATCCCGGCACAGCAGGAAATCAAACCCAGGTTGGCGATGGTGGAATAGGCCAGCACTTTCTTGCCATTGCTTTGGCCGACCGCCAGTGCGCTGGTGAGAACAAACGTGAACGCTCCCGCGATGGCAACGATAGCGGCCAGCGAGGTGCCGTGCAGTGCCGGCGCCAGGCGGAGGATCAGGTAGGACCCGGCCTTGACCATCGTGCTGGAGTGCAACAGGGCGGACACCGGAGTGGGTGCCACCATGGCGCCCAGCAACCAACTCTGGAAGGGCATCTGTGCGGATTTGGTCATTGTCGCCATGACGAGGAACGCGAGGGGTAGCAACGCCAGGGGCCCCTTGGTCATCACCACGGAGAGACTTTCGGAACCGATGTTATGGGCGGAAAGAAAGACCCCTGACGACATCGCGAGGCCGCCAAACACGTTGATGGTGATGGCGCGGCGGGCGCTCGCCTTGGCCTCCTCCGTGCCATCGTGTCCGATCAGAAGAAATGAGCACAGTGTGGTCCCTTCCCAGAAGATGGCGAGCCACTTCATGTTATCCATCAAAACTAATCCGTTCATCAAGCCGAGGAAGGCGATCAGGATAAAGAAGAAACGGTTGGTCGAGGCCGCCGAGGAGGGGGCGTGATGTTCGTGCTGTTGCATGTATCCAATCGCATAGAGGGCGATCAGACTGCCAATAACCGACACAATTAGAACCATGATCATGGCCAGAGAATCCACGACAAGAACCGTATCGGGAACAACGTCCTCGTGGTTCATAAAGAAGCCGGCGCCGCACAGCCCGAGTTGAATGAGGGCCATCAGGCGCACAGGCCAGCTGCGAATAGCCAACCCGATCCCCAGCACAGTCAGGATGATGACAGGCTCGATCCAGTTCCCAAGGGTTGTGATAAACGGAGGCAGAGCGATTTTCGGCATGTCGATGACGAAGGGCAGAGCAATTCCAGCCGCGATTGTGGTCAGGCAGGCGATGGTAATCACAGCGTTACGCAGGATACCTTTGATTCCCGTCAACATGATCAGTCCGGAAACAAGAGGTCCCAATATCAGCAAAGCGAGAATCGTTTCTTGAGTCTGCATAACCGTTGCTCTCCCTGAATCTGGACACAATAAAACTGTCAGATCGTTAATATATTAACAACATCGAGCGGATCGAATGCCGTCCGACCGGTTCTGAAAAAAAGCGGGCGCAGTATGTAATGCGAGGTCTCAAAAGTCAATCCTTGATAAACAAATAATGCTATTCGTAATATTCTTTATCTACCTGTAGTCAGTATTGATCTGGAGTCCACTATAGGTTGAGGGTGGCATAATACTGAACGGAGTGCTAGAGTTTTCCCGTGAATATTACTTTTCTTGCTGTCAATTGTTCCTATTCTCATTCAAGTCTTGCGTCCTGGCGCCTTCATGCTGCCATGCGAGGAGATGAGGTCTGGCGCTGGAATACCGTCGAGGTCACGGTCAAAGATGCCCCCCAGTCTGCATTGGAACAGGTGCTGGCTTGCCGACCGCAGGTTGTGGCGGCGACACTTTACCTCTTCAACCATGATTTTGTCATAGGACTTCTCTCTCAGATCCGATCCAAAGCCGCAGATTGTCTGATTGTGGTGGGGGGGCCCCAATGTCTGGGCGATAACCGAGCGATTCTCAGACCGGAAGGACCGGCCGATGCGGCTCTCAGGGGCGAGGGTGAACAGGCCTTCCCGGAGTTGTTG
>JBAWZH010000304.1:0-2553 GCA_037143135.1 bacterium | reverse complement strand
ATGTGATCCTGCTCACCGGATTGCGCCGTGTCGGGAAAACCACACTGATGAGGGAGTTGGTTCATCATCTTCTCTTTGAGCGTTTGGTGCCCGCTGACCGCGTTATGTATGCTTCTCTGGATGCGTATCCACTCCAGGGCGTGGCACTGGAAGAAATTGTCGATGAATTCCGAAGGGTACACCGGCACCCGTTTGAGCGGCGTTTGTTTTTGTTTCTGGATGAGGTGACGGCCGTTGCGGATTGGGAACAGCAATTGAAGGGTCTGCATGACGGGCATGACTTGAAAATCGTGGCGGCTTCTTCGAGTGCGTCCGTATTGCGCGAACAGAAAGGGTTTATCACAGGTCGAAGCCGGATGATCGAGGTCTCTCCACTGGACTTTGAGGAGTACCTGGTTTTTTGCGGTGTTCACTTAACGCAGGCGGACAGACCGTTGGTGGAGGCGTACTTGGACGACTTTCTTCACGATGGGGGTATGCCGGGTTATGTGCTTACCCGCGACGATGCTCATTTGCGTCAACTGGCGGATGATATCATCAGCAAGGATATCGCGGCGAAGCATGGCGTCAAATCCATGCAGCCCCTCCGGGATTTCTTCATGTTACTGATGGAGCGTGCGGGGAAACAGGTCAGTTTGAACAAAATGGCCGCCGTACTCGGTATATCTGTAGATACAGCGCGGCGTTATCTGGGATATTTTGAGGATACATTTCTCGTCCAAACCATAGGGCGTTACGGCAAACTGAATGAGACCCTCCACTCTCCGAAAAAACTCTACGAGGCTGATCTGGGAATGCGGGTCTGTTTCACCGGCTTTCGGGATGTCGGGGCGTTGTTTGAAAGTTATGTGTTTCAAAAATTGCGCGAGCGCCGTCCGAGGTATGTTCTTGAGGATGGGGCCGAGATCGATTTCATGACCGAAGACCGGGTGTTGGTGGAAGCCAAGTATGGCACTGAATTACGCCCGAAGCAGCGTCAACTTTTCGAATCGTTCCCGGCAAAGGAACGGCTGGTGGTCGGCGGTGTTTGGGATCTGGCAAAACTGGAGCCCAAGCCTGAGGATTTCTTGCGCCAGGTTTTTTCAAAAACCGGACGGGCCGCAGGCGCTGCCAGGGAACCGGCGGCTGAATACTCTACCGGGTCAGGCCGTCGCCGCACGGTTCAATTCGGTCCGCCACCGGGACAAATGGTCGTGACGCGTCATCGATAGCGCCTTGACCCTCATTTGCAGTAACCGCCATGCCCGGCGGCATCTTGATTCGCTGGTGCGTCTGTCGGCGACACGCCGGTTACAACCGGACTATCGACAACACGCAACCGCCTGAAATAACGAAGTATTCACGGGGATTCCTCCCTGCCGGTCAATCCGACCAGTTCCGCCATCAACGCGCATTCGATGCCGAAGGGAAGGTAACCGGCAAACCCGAGAATGGGCATTTCGAAGATGTGGAAACGGCCGACAAAGGGCACGGTGTAAATCCATTTTTCGAGACTGTAAAGGTTCCACATCTCCCAGAAGAAACCGCACACCAAAGCGGCGAGGGCGGACAGCATGAGGCGCTGCCAGTTTCCGCGGCCGGGATCGTTCAAAAGAGTCGGAATACCGTTGAGTGACCTGATAGACCCGATTACGATCAGGGGTGAGATCCACAGAAGCGGAAACAGGAATTCCGGCCACAAGCTGATTCCCATTAATCCCCCGGCGGCGAGAATCAGCGCCAGGCAGGCGAGACGGTGTGGATGGCGCACGGCGCAAGGGCGCCAAAGATCCAGCCCCGCCGTCAGTTCCGGATAACTGGCCAACCAGGATCGTGTGGCGACCACGGCTGGCAACACGGTAGCGAACGGAAGCATCGCCCGGCACACATATTCTTCAGCGGTCAGAGTATGGAGCCCGATATAGTGCCAGTTCTGGACAAATCGGTTTAGGTATTCAAAGAACCACCAGAACAGGGCGCTGATCGGGAAAAGCGCGAGGTAGGGCAGGGTTCGGTGGGTCAGCGGCGACCGACCGGTTCGACGGTAGGCCAGCGCATTCATGACAACAATATAAGCCAGCCAGATCGGTGTGAAAGTGAACGGTTGATAGGGCTTGAACCAGGGGAAACGCGTCCACGCGAGACTCCAGGCAACACCCCCGAAGAACAGCGCGCACCACCCCCACCAGGGGAAATGATCGGCGGTAAGTGTTTCGGATGAGGATCGCTGACGGGTCAGGATCCTCCAGATAAACGGTCCCATGAAAACGGCAATGCCTGTGGCCAATCCCATGAAAACCGGCCAGGAAAAACCCGAGTGGAGAACAAAATTTGTCCGGGGCGGCATATCGAGATAAGGTGCGATGGGGCGACCTGAAAGCCAGACCCCCAGGAGAGGCATACCCAGTAGTAACGTAACACCGCCAATCCAACTGACTGCGAGTTGCGTAACCTTATTCATGGGTCATGACATGATGCAAATAACTTTGAAATACAAGGTTATTTCCAATTGTAATGTTTTTTTGCCGACCTTGTACTTGCGCTCATGGCCCGGTTCTGACACCTTTATGCCTC
>JBAWZH010000303.1:0-2556 GCA_037143135.1 bacterium | reverse complement strand
TCGTCAGCTCGTGTCGTGAGATGTTGGGTTAAGTCCCGCAACGAGCGCAACCCTCGTCGTATGTTGCCAGCATTTAGTTGGGGACTCATACGAGACTGCCGGTGACAAACCGGAGGAAGGCGGGGATGACGTCAAGTCATCATGCCCCTTATGTCCAGGGCTACACACGTGCTACATTGGCGCGTACAGAGGGCAGCGATACCGCGAGGTGGAGCCAATCCCAAAAAGCGCGTCTCGGTTCGGATTGTAGGCTGAAACTCGCCTACATGAAGGCGGAGTTGCTAGTAATCGTGGATCAGCACGCCACGGTGAATACGTTCCCGGGCCTTGTACACACCGCCCGTCACACCACGGGAGTGAGCAACACCCGAAGCCGGTGACCCAACCTTAGGGAGGGAGCCGTCGAAGGTGGGGCTCGTGACTGGGGTGAAGTCGTAACAAGGTAGCCGTACCGGAAGGTGCGGCTGGATCACCTCCTTTCTAGGGAGTCCTTAAATGGACCTGCGCAGTACGGCGCTGTAATCGGCCTCACGATTTATCGTGAAAGTTGTTTTACAGCCTCCGGCTGAGCAGCCTGGAATGTCGACCGAATCTGGCATTCAAGCTGCGGCATACCGCCGTCAGCGAGTAAATGCATGCTGTTGAGTTTTGAGAGACCGGCCCGTTCGCCGTCTTGGCCCCCGTGTCAAGCGGCCGGCGAGTTAACCCTCTCGGCGCTCCTTGAAAACTGCACAGCAGCCACGACCCGACCACGATGAGCGGTCGGGTCAAAACGGGTATCACCGATCGATCTAAAGGGTCGATCGATCACCGTCAAGATAGTAAGGGCACATGGTGGATGCCTTGGCACCTAGAGTCGATGAAGGGCGTGAACGACTGCGATAAGCCACGGGGAAGCGTTGAATAGCTATTGATCCGTGGATGCCCGAATGGGGAAACCCGGCGTCGGTAATGCGGCGTCACCGCTGGCCGAACACATAAGCCAGCTGGAGACAAGCGGGGGAAGTGAAACATCTCAGTACCCCGAGGAAAGGAAATCAAACGAGATTCCCTGAGTAGTGGCGAGCGAAAAGGGAACAGCCCAAACCGAGTACGTGTAAGTGGCTACACGTTGCGTATTCGGTGTTGTAGGGCGTCTGTTCCAGGCTGTAGCCGGCCTGGCAAGAGTTACAAAGTCATGTTGGTAGTCGAAGCGCGTGGAACCGCGCACCAAAGAGGGCAATCGTCCCGTAGACGAAACCTCATGACCTCTTGTCAGACGTTCCTGAGTAGGTCCGCACTCGTGAAACGCGGACTGAACCCGGGGGGACCACCCTCCAAGGCTAAGTACTCCTAGGTGACCGATAGCGGACTAGTACCGTGAGGGAAAGGTGAAAAGAACCCCGGAAGGGGAGTGAAATAGTACCTGAAACCACGTGCCTACAAGGGGTGGGAGCGGATTTATTCCGTGACCGCGTGCTTTTTGCATAACGAGCCAGCGAGTTGCTCGTCTGCGGCAAGGTTAAGCGATGAGTGGAGCCGAAGCGAAAGCGAGTCCGAATAGGGCGACATAGTCGTAGGCGGCAGACCCGAAACTGAGTGAGCTACCCATGGGCAGGCTGAAGCGAGGGTAAGACCTTGTGGAGGGCCGAACCGACCTAGGTTGAAAACTGGGCGGATGACCTGTGGGTCGGAGTGAAAGGCTAATCAAGCTCAGTGATATCTGGTTCTCTCCGAAATATATTTAGGTATAGCCTCGGATAAATTGCGTTGTGGCCGTAGAGCACTGTTTGGCTAAGGGGGCTTACCAGCCTACCGCCGTCAGGCAAACTCCGAAGACCATTAACGTTTACTCCGGGAGTCAGTCGCTGAGGGATAAGCTTCAGCGTCGAAAGGGAAACAACCCAGACCGCCGGCTAAGGTCCCTAAGTGCGTGCTAAGTGGTAAACGATGTCCAGATGCATAGACAACCAGGAGGTTGGCTTAGAGGCAGCCATCCTTGAAAGAGTGCGTAACAGCTCACTGGTCAAGTGTTCGGGCGCGGAAAATTCAACGGGGCTCAAGCACGCCACCGAAGCTGCGGGTGTATTAGATCTGCGGATCTAGTACGCGGTAGGAGAGCGTTCCCAGGGCAGTGAAGCAGGCGTGGAAACTCCTGTGGAGGCCTGGGAAGTGAGAATGCTGGCATGAGTAACGAAAGAGGGGTGAGAATCCCCTCCGCCGATTGTCCAAGGATTCCTGAGTAAAGTTCGTCTGCTCAGGGTTAGTCGGGACCTAAGGCGAGGCCGAAAGGCGTAGTCGATGGAGAACAGGTTGATATTCCTGTACCACGTCGCATCCGTTTGACCAATGGGGAGACGGGGAAGGCTAAGGGAACCCAGGCGATGGTTGTCCTGGGGTAAGCATGTAGGGGTGGGCCTAGTGAAATGCGGGCCTGCATTAACCCGAGGTGCGATGCCAGCTGGCTTTAGAGCCGGCGAGTCCCATACGCCATGCCTCCGAGAAAATCCTCTAGGGAGGAAGCGCGTGCCCGTACCAAAACCGACACAGGTGGACAAGTAGAGAATACTAAGGTGA
>JBAWZH010000302.1:0-2558 GCA_037143135.1 bacterium | reverse complement strand
CCTCCGCAACGCCATCGCGCACGACTACGCGGGGGACAGCATTTCCGAGACATTCACACTCTGTAGGCACTGGACGCCGGTATTGCTAAAAGTTATCGCCGATCTCGATGACTACATTGCCCGGCTCCCAGGGTGCCCCCTTTCTACAGACCTCATGTTTCAGCTTTCACGTTTCTCTTCCCTTCCCATGCTCCCAACTCCCAAAATGTCAATAGGCAAGGACTGACCCTTTCGACTTTGACGAATAATCTTGGCAACTCGATGGGATTTGGTATGTTGCTGCCATGAAAGCAATGGCTACGGTTGATGATGTTGGTCGGTTGGTCTTGCCAAAGTCGGTTCGGGAGGCCATGGGTGTCTTCGGGCGCTCCCGTGTGATTCTGGAAGTTTTCGGAGGCAGAACACAGATTTCCGTGGCAGAGCCACCCCCGAGTCCTTCCATCAGGAAAGGTGGGCGACTGGTGTTTTCCGGATCGGTGCCGGAGGGGTGGGACAGCGGCGAGGCCGTTTCTAAAATGAGGCATCAACGGCTGGGGCAATGAGTTCTTTCCTCGATGCCTCCGTGCTTGTGGAAGCCTGTCTTCTGAACAGCAGGAAATTCGCTGAGGCTGACGCGCTGGTTGCGGCAGGCGGCTGCACTTCGGCCCATGCCCTTGCAGAGGCCTATGCAACCCTCTCCGGCGACAAACGGATCAAGATCAACCCGCATGACACGGCGGAGATGGTTCTGGACTGCGGATCGAAGCTCCGCATCGGCATTCTCGGCGAGGCGGATCTTCTTGAACTGATTCGCCGTGCCCCTTCGCACGGGATCACTGGAGGGTCGTTCTACGACGCCATTCATGCCGAAACCGCAAGAAAGATGGGCTGCTCGAAAATTCACACCCTCAATGAAAACCACTTCCGACATGTAGCGCCGGACTTGGAAATCGCCCCGCTTTAAATCATACCGGTTCACCTTCCCTCTTCACCTTTCAAGTTTCCGCTTTCTGCACCCTCTCCATCCATCATCCAAAATTCACCATTTAAAATCCTTTTTCCTTTCCATGCTCACAACTCCCAAAATGTCAATAGGCAAGGACTGACCCCTTTGACGAGTTTCTTGTGGAACTCCGCAGGATAAAACCGGTTCGCGCCCACGAGCCAGATGCTCCGCCTGAAAACTGAGGACTGCAAACTTTGCCCTCATACCTCTCTCCATCCATCATCCAAAATCCACCATTCAAAATCCTTTTTCCTTCCCATGCTCCCAACTTCTCAAAATGTCAATAGGCAAGGACTGGTACCTTTGATAGGCAAGGCCCACGTCAGATGAGAAGAAAAATTGGTGGATACATTTTCCAGTTTACGCGTTCTGACCACGATGGAAGGCACATTCACATATACGAAGGAAATCTGGAGCTTGGGGTTTTCGATCGTGTGGATGGCCCAATCCGAGGTCTTGAACAGCACTACGGGAAAAGTTTGCGGGAAGCCCTGAATGAGTTTATAGAAGAACTGTATGAACGTGGCCTTTGAGACAGAGTCGGTTGTAATCGGTCGAGTGTGGTTTGATCCGCGCGACGGGGAAATTCATGCCGAGATTGCAGGCATGGATCATTCCCTTCCGCTGGAAGGGATTCCTGATGAGGACTTTGAATCCCCAAGCCCCATCGTTGCGTTTCAAAGTGGCTGTGCAGGAACTGTCGTCCTCTGTCGCCACCGTGACGGAAAGGAAACTTGGCTCCCTGCGGACATGTGGCTTCCAGGCGGCTTTACGCCGCCATCGGCCCATTGAACCTCCGGCTGGCCCGCGCATACCACGACGCGATCGACTCCCTGTTCAATCGTAACTTTCCAAAAATGGCACACACACGCAAAGATACTTTGACCCGCCCGACGGAATGGTGGAAGCACCTTCGCCCCTACAACAAACGAAGAGTCGCCAAACGAGAGAGAAAAGCTGCACAGAAGGAAATCGCAAATGAGGCCCGATGATTTTCCTCCAACGCCCCTTCAACAAAATGTCAATACGCAAGGACTGACCCCTTTTTCATTGCCCGCACTGCTGACCTGCTGGTCAACAAGGTCCTCCGCACTCTCGACCGTCACGAACTTGAGCCCGCTGGTTCCCTTCTCGACGTTCTCCAGCGCGCTGAAAAACGGGGCATCATCAGCTCAGCTCGCGAACTCCGGCTCATCAAAAACCTCCGCAACGCCATCGCGCACGACTACGCGGGGGACAGCATTTCCGAGACATTCACACTCTGTAGGCACTGGACGCCGGTATTGCTAAAAGTTATCGCCGATCTCGATGACTACATTGCCCGGCTCCCAGGGTGACCCCTTTCTACAGACCTCATGTTTCAGCTTTCACGTTTCAAGTTTCTCTTCTCCCCCATGCTTCCAACTACCTCAAATGTCAACAGGCAAGGACTGGCACCTTCGACCTTCGACTCCTTCTCGCCGATCTGGACGATCTCTGGCTGTCATTTTCACTTGAAAAGATACCTATTTTAGGTATTTTTCAGACATGGTCGTAACAGCCACACAGCTTGCCACGGATAGCAACGGGGTCA
>JBAWZH010000301.1:0-2571 GCA_037143135.1 bacterium | reverse complement strand
CCTCATCCTTCTTCACCAACCCCAGTTCCACATATCGCCCATAGTCTCGCCGGACGTCCTGGCACCGGTGCATATACTGCCCAAGATTCCCGCCGGGCGTTTCCAGCAAAAGGTGGTTCAACATCACACAAAACAGATAGAGCCGCACCTCAATATCTTGCGCATACTTCGACAGCCGCCCAATAAACCGCTCCCGATCCGCATCATCGTCAAACAACCTTCGCCGTTCCACTCCGCGGATCACCACGTGATAGATCGCTCCCTCATATTCTACTCTCAGTTTTCTTGCCATCCCTCAACGCTACTCCCTTTCATCTCCATCTATCAAGTTGTTTTTATCATTTAAGGGCTGACCCCGATCCTCCCTAAGGGCTGACCCCGATCCTCCCTCCGATCCTCCCTGACGTCCCGCCGAGCATCGATCAGCCGCTGGTCACGGTGGAATAGGCGATGATTGGCTTGGTTCACCGCTCACTTGATGGTCTTGGGTTTGGGCACCAGGCGTCCGCCTATTTCCTCGTGCAAGAGGTTGAGGTCGAGGCCATCGAGCACCAAAACATAGTTGATGCAATTGAGTTTCTCCGCATCGTGGAAGGTCCACACCGGTTTGCCGTCGGCGGTGAATTCGATCACCTGCGGTCCGCGTTCTGGATTGCGGGCATCGTCTCCGGGCTTTCCATGCCCGGACCAATTGGCAAAGACCACGTTGCCATTGTTCAGGACTTGCAGACTGCCAAAGAAATATGTCTTCGGATATTCAAAACGTTGCAGCACTGCCCCGGTGGCACTCAGGCTTACTCCGGTTCCGGCATAACCGCAGGAAGCGAAAAAACCGCCATCTTCACGTTTTGCAACATGATAAATGTATGGATTTTTCAGGCCCGGAATGGGGTAACGGGCTTTGACCGTACCATCGCTGGCGGTTTCGACGACTTCGGGTTTTCCCGCGCCAAAGACCCAGCCGCCTTCAGGAGTCATCCGGCAGATTCTGGCGCCCAGTTGCATGGGTACGTGGCTCAGTTCGACGCCAGCAGCGTCCGTGGTCAGCATGCCGCCGGAGACAAAGATCAGGCGACCGTCGGCCTGCCAACGGAAGGTGTGGACTCCGCGTGCCTTGGCTGGATGGACCGAGCCGACGATCTTTTTCTCCTTCAGATCCACGATGGTGACCCCAGCGCCATCGCCAACCGCGACGCGATGATCGCCGATCAATTGCAGGTCGCTGAAGGTGCCGGCCACGCTCCAATCATTGCTGCGGTCATATTCATCGACGTAGATGAGTCGGCCTGGACTCGTGTCAACGGCCAGAAACCGGTGTTTGCTCTGCGTTGCCGACGGTGATTCGGCAGCGAAAACAGGTTGGGTCATGGTCGAAGCGAGCAAGGCTACAAGGGTGAAACATTTCACGATGGATTCTCCTGATTTATTGGTTGGGTTGTGGTTCATTCCAGAGTTGGTTTGGCGATCTCTCCACGCAATTGGGCCTCGCCGCCGGCTTTTTCATAGACGCCGTAGAACAGCGAGACGGAATCGAGCCAGACGGTGATGCGGTGCAGGTCTTCGGTCGAAAGTTTGACGTCGTGGTGACCTTTTTGCAGGATTTCATACAGTTTCGAGGCCTTGGCACCGAATTTTCCAGGGGTGGTCCTCACACCGTCCGTATAACTGTAGAATCCATATTTTTTCGTCAAACTCAGATAGGATGTGAAATAGTTGGTGTTCGGCTGCATGTAGCCGCTAAAACCGGCCTTGACGATCTTGCCATCGAGCGGCGGGGCCTTCTTGTCCACGTTCTTTTCATGGCAGGCGACGCAATTTTTGTTTAGGACTGGTTGCACAAGGCGCGGATAACTGAAGGGATTGGTGCCATCAACGTCGGGTTGCAGGCGCGAAGGTGCGCGGCGCAAGGCGATTGGTGTCGCCTTTGGCATTGAAGGGGCGTTATAGCGTGGTTCGTGGCAACCCTGGCAGGTCAAGCGTTCACCCGGTTGCAGATATGCTGAAGAACGCATGGATTGAATGGCCAAGCCTTTTTCGTCGAGGGCCTGGAAATACATTTCCTTGAGGGCCGGAGCATAGAAATACGCGCTACCGTCTTCTTCTACCGGCACCGTGCCAAGGATGGCCCGGGCCAGATTGATGGAATCGCTCCCCTGTGGAATCTGCAACCCAGTGGCGTGGGCCACACCACCAGGTCCCTGTGAGGGCACAGACAGCGGTAGGATCTGATAAACCCTGAGGGCTTTGATCTTCGTTCCTGCGGGCCAAGGTTTCAGTCCATTATAGGTGTCAATGACGGCGAAGGTCCCCTCGGCTGGTTTGCCATCCACACTCAGGACGATCTCCGTCCCGGGTTGTTTGACGACATTGGTCATCGCCGGCAATGGTGATGGCAACACTGGCGGTTTCACGGTGGGCCGCAATGGTATCGGACTTTGGCAGGAAATCTTCGGATCACGGTAGATGAGTTCCTTGTTTCCGAAACTATCGACTAGGTAGATTCCGTGATTTTTTTGTTCCCGATCATAAATGCACAGGTAATAGTCCTCGCTGAGGGGCCAGGGCGTGCCA
>JBAWZH010000300.1:0-2576 GCA_037143135.1 bacterium | reverse complement strand
CTGGCGTTCAAGTTGGAATTTTCGATGGCGGCCTGGAGCGCGCCCATCGTGGTGAGCGGGGCAAGGCTTTTGGCACCCAGCCTGCGATTCAAAAAGTCACCCATCGACAGGAATGGGCCCCGGGATTTCACCTCGGCAACGATATTCTGAGCCAGGGTCAGCACCTCGGCATCGGAGAGATCGCGAAGCCCTTCCCACATGGCATTGGAGTTTCCGCCAAGAGTCACGCTCCAAAAGTGAGGGATCGGGTTCGACAGGTTCGAGGCACTGAAAGTGAACGGGCTGTTTGTCGTCAGGTTCCACATCTTCAAATCGCTTCCAGAGAGGCCTGAAAGTAGTGCGACCCAGGCATTCACCGAGGTGGAGTTGACATTGAAAGCCCCTTCGAGCATCAGCCTTGATGCGGCTTTTTGGGTATTCCGGAGGTCGGTCCTGATATTGGTAAGCTCGGACGAGCCGGACGCTGGATGTCCATTTTTATAATAGATGCCCATCCGTTTATTTGGAAGTGTCACGGTCGCATTCCCAAGGATCGCCTGGTCTAGGTCAGCGCTGGCCATTAAATATTTTGCAACATCCGCCGGAGGCACCCTGGCCGGAGGAACGGTTGAAAAGAAATATCGGTCAAAGAGAACTTGGTTGGCCATGAAGCTCGAATCCATCGCAAAATCGACAGTTGTACTGCCTATACTTCCGCGCAAATAAGTATTCTGACCAACCGGCAGATCCGAGCTGGCGAATGATCCGCCGACCGAATTTGGGGGGAACGGCAGGTAGTCATAGAACCCGCCATAGTAGCGGGATCCCATGTGGGCGAATTGTCCGAGCGACATCATCGGCTGATACGGCACATCAAAAAGCACCATCCGTTGATTTTGCGGCGTCACGGCGGCATCGCCCGCGCTGTAATTGCCCCAACTCGCATGCCAGGCAGTAGCGCCTCCATCGTTATCGAGCTGAACCTCCGCAGTGGACGCATAGACCTGCAGCAGTTTTGCATAGACCTCCTTCCAATACCCGCCAACGAAATCCGAAAAGACCTGGTTGTTTCCCAGGAATGGGGGGATTCTGACATCTCCGTTGTAGTAATGCGATGAAGCGGGCGCGTTGATCCCCTTGGCGCGCTCACTGAACCCAACCAGCAAATAGCCGCTTCCAGTCAGCGAAGCAATTTGCACATTAGCCGGCCATGTTCCCGTTGGCGTGAGCGGAGTGGGGGTCAGCGGGTGGACTCTATTGTTGGCTGTATTGTTAGAATCCGGCCACGCAGTAAGCCCCCCCGGGGTTGCCACGCTAAAATAGGCCGTGTTCGCCCGCAGTGAAGTGCTGGCCAATGATGCGGTAACAATCGCCTGATCGTTCGCAGTGCCCGCCCAGGGAAGTTCGATTTCCTGGCCGTTATCAACAGACACATTTTGATCGTTGCTAACCAATAGCGGCGTAATAAGCCAGGCTTTCATCGTGGAGGTCGTCGCATTGGCTGATGAGAGATTAACGGCAGGGACGGATGTCGTCCCATTCATTCCAAAAGCCCTGATTTCACCGGGAGCCATCGTCATGGTATCATTTCCCGACACCAACCAATTTATCGACCCTTGTCCTAACGATGAGCCGGAAGTTGGCTCGATTGCCGGTGTCGCCGTGGCATTTCCAGCCCCGCCCGAGGAGCCATCGAACGGAAGAATCGTCTGCGTGCTGTTTCCGTCATTGACCGTCAAAGTCAGCTTATTATTATTATTCACGTTAAAGTAGTTAATATTATAGTTATAAATCGCGCTTTGGGATGTCTTGATCGTTGTGGCGTAGGGATTCCAGAGAACGAACATCGGAAGAGCTTTCAATTTCAAGCGGTATAAATTGGTTGTGGGATCCCGGAAGCTGATCAGGGCGAGGTCCATTCTCGCCAGAAGAACGATGGGCATGACGGGATCAAAATTGATATTGGAGCTCGTGGTGAACGAGTAGTAGCTGGAGAACGTCTGCGACAAGCTCCCGGGTGCCCCCGAGGAAAAGCCGGTCACTATGGTCGGGATGCCGGCAGGAATAATTGTGGCGGTGCCTTTTTTTGCCCGCCAAAGCGGGGCGGACGCTTTAAACTGGTTGTAATATTTATACAGGGAATACCAGTTGAGGCCGTCGAGCTTCTGAGCAGATGTCGTGACCACCGGGTATGCCAGGGTGGCGTCGTTCGCGCGGAACACACATTCGGCATCCTTTCCCGAACCGGTTCCGGACCTTTTCGTGAGCGCCGCATACTGGCCGGAGGCATTGTTGATGAAGTCATCCTCGAAGGCGGCGGTGAGATCGAGCTTGAGCCCGCCATCGCGGACATTTGAAAGCACCCCCCACGAAAAGGTCGTGAGATCGGGGCCAAGCGTGGAAGCGTTCAATGTCCCTGTCGTGCTGGGAACAAGTTTCACCGAGGCCAGCGTGGAAACCTTGCTGAGGTTCGTGTCGTTGCGGATGCCCGAACCGAATGGAGAGTTCGGAATTTTCTGGGAGGCAGGCGATTGAGGGACAACAAAATGAGAGATGCTTTTCAGATAATCTGAAGTTGTTGAAATGGATGTGATGAG
>JBAWZH010000299.1:0-2587 GCA_037143135.1 bacterium | reverse complement strand
CGGCGGCCAGGACGACGGTCTGATACGTGTTCCAGTTGTTCGTGGTGAACGTCAGGGTGGCGCCCGTTTGCACCGTGATATCCGTGTCACCGGCGGAACGTGCCACGGCGACAGAAACCGTGCCAGAGGGCAGTTTCGAAAGTCGCACACGGAAGTTGGCCGCACCGCCCTCCGGAACACTCACGGACGTCTGATCGACCTCGATGAGCGTTGCGTTAACCACTTTCATAACGACCGGAACGGCGACATCCGGATGTTGGCGGTCGTTCGAGGCAAAATGCACGGCCGCCGTGTACGTGCCCTTGGCGACCATGGTCGCGTCGAAAACCAGCGAAATATTCGTCGAACTCAAAACCGGCACTTTTCCGGAAGGCGGCGCGGCCCGCAACCACAAGACTTCTCCTGAATCCACGCTGTAGGCTTTTGTCTTCTTCGCTTCATCGTTGTTGATGGCCCAGAGGCGACTCATGCCGTCCGAGGAAAGGCCAATGGTTTGGGGGTTCGGCGCCGTGAACGAAGAGAGTACCGTGCCATCGGCCGGATTCAGTTTGAACATCGTGCTGGTCTGAATGCCATCGAGCAAGCCCCTGAACTCCGACGTCCAGAGCGCGCCGTTGAAATAGGTGAGAGCGTACAGACTCGCGGTCGACATCCCGTGTTGTGTCTCGATCCATCCCTGTGGGGATCCGTCTGCCGGACTCATCTTGTATATCCTTCGGACATCCAAGGGCAGATTCGAATCGTAGTGGGGCAAAACCCACAAATAACCGCCTCCAACCGCGATGCCGCTTGGTTCGATCCCATCCGGGGTCGGGAAACTGCGGATGGTCGCGCCGGTTGTGCGATTGACGACATACACTCGTTTTGTGGATCTGCCGGCGACCCAGAGGTCTGAACCGTCCCAGGCCACCCCCCCGATGGTGTCGGAAAACGACAGATCCATCGTGATTGTGGCGAGAAGTGTCCCGTCCTTGGGGTCGAGTTTGTAGAGGGACGGTTGATTGTAGTTCACCCACAGTGCGGATCCATCGAATGCAATTCCATACATGGCTCCGACGGTGTTCGTCAGCGACAACGTGCGCGACACGGCGCCTGCGCCCTGACTCGCGGCGACAGCTCTCCAGGTTGACCATTTGAGTGGCGCCGAGCCCGTGTTGGCAATGGCCAACGTCTGTGTCAGAACGGTCCCGACCAGAACTTCCACATTGGTGAACGAAGCCGGCGTCAGTCCGATAGCGGAATTACCCATGGAGAAGTCGACTCCGGTCCTATCCGGAGGAACCGTGACGGCCTGCGAATCCGAATCGTTATACGCTCCCGCCTTCTTTGCCGTGAGGTTCAACGTTGCGGTTTGCCCGTAGACCCGCGTGATCGAGTAGGTGCCGCCCGAGGTTGTCTGCACGGAACCGGTGATGGGACCGTCGTACACAATCGTGGCGCCGCTCACTGGCGCCGACGTCAGGAA
The DNA here is from genome assembly GCA_037143135.1 of bacterium. GTDB lineage: Bacteria > Verrucomicrobiota > Kiritimatiellia > CAIKKV01 > CAITUY01 > JAABPW01. The sequence continues at coordinate 1,122 of JBAWZH010000299.1, read as the reverse complement.
GTCCCGCACGGTTCCGGAAATCGTGGCAGTCGTGAAGGCGAAGTTCACACCAGTCCGACTCGGACCGACGGTAACCGCCACGGGCGCGCTGGCCAGGTAGTTTCCTTTCTCTGCGACCACCGTGTAGGTCCCCGTGCCCGCATCGAAACTGTAGTTCCCGTTTGGATCGGACTGCACCGAACCCATATACGGCCCATCGTACCGAATCGTGGCACCGCCGAGAGGTTGCCCGTTGAGTGTTACTGTTCCGGAAATCGAGAGAGGAGACGTGACGGTGAAGGCGACATCCACCGGTACCCTCGGTTGCAACGGATCGTTGGAGTCTAAGTTCATAGTCGCATGGAACACACCCGGCCCGACGGCGATACTGTCAAAGGCCACGGTGACTTGCGATGTGCTCAGTGCCGACACCGTACCGTGGTCCGGAATCGCCTGTAACCAGTTTGCCTCGCCGGAATCGATCAGGAAGGCCGGGCGGGGGATACTCGAATAGATGCCATAGTCCTGGAACATCCACAGTCCGTGTTTCCCATCCGACGCCATGGCGCCAATAGTGTTCTGCGGTACGACATTCGTGAACCGGGATACAATCGTCCCGTCATCCGGATTCAGTTTGTACAAACTGCCTGCCCTTACCAGACCGTTCGACTGGAGACTCGTCCAAAGCGATCCGTTGAAGTAAGCCAGACCGGACAGCCATTCATGCGTGGGTGTCAGAACAAGAGTCTTCAAGAGAGCCCCTGTATCCAGATCTACCTGGTACAGGTGGTTGGAGCCAGTCCATGTTGTCGAGCTACTGCTACCCATGACGGCTTTGGCGATCCACAATACCCCGCCACCGATCGCAATGCTATCTGGTTGAACGCCATTCGGTATCGGGAAACTCTTGAACAACTGACCGTTCGATGGGTTGATGGCAAACAACTTCCATTGAGTGTTTGGCTTTCCCGCGAACCAGAGGTTCGTCCCGTCCCACCCCAGTCCCGCAAGAGAGGCGGATGGGCACACCGCGTTTACGTCCAATGTACCCATGAGATGTCCGTCCAGGGGATCGAGTTTCTTAAGCTTCGTTGTGAACTGGTCGCACACCCACAGTGCCGTTCCATCGAAGGCCGCGCCGTT
>JBAWZH010000298.1:0-2595 GCA_037143135.1 bacterium | reverse complement strand
GGGTATCATGAATGAAATGTGCTGGCTATTATCAGGGAAGCGTGAGTAAAGTACAGGCACTGATTAACAGAAAGACTGGCCGAGAATGATGATCAGAAAGCGACAGAGAAAACCGATACGAGGCCTGAAGTGGACCACTCGCGAGTGGCGGGTGATGACGTTGTCTCTGGTCACGGCGTTTATCGTAGCCGCCGTGGGAGCCGCCATCAATTTCAACCAGCGGATTGCCGAATTTTTCCGCCCTCATGCCAAACAGCCGCTCGTGCAGTTCATGATCCAGTTTCTGGTTGTCTGGTTGATCGTGTTGTTGATCCTGTCCTACCTGAGGTGGCGGAAAGAGGCCATGAAGAACGCCGAACTTGAGGATATCGTTGACAGCATCAGTCCTGACGTGCTGCTGGTGGTGGATGAGCAACGCCAGATTCTCATGTCCAGTGTGTCGGTGCTCCGGATGTTCGGGTACGGCGCCGGGGAGATTCTGGATCAGAAAACGGACATCCTGTACGGGGATCGCCGACGCCTGCCGAATGCCAAACATGAGATCTACGATGCCCTGGAACGGGAGGGATTCCATATCGGTTGGGCGACGGGCAAACGGAAGGATGGCCGTCTTTTCCCTCTGGAGATCATTTCAGGGATCCTGAAACGGCATGGCGGAAGCGTGCTGTTGCTTCGCGACATTACGGAGCGGAAAGATGCGGAGCAGGCGTTGCTGGAGCGTGAAATGCAATTGCGTCAGTCCCAGAAAATGGAAGCGCTGGGTTTGCTGGCCGGCGGGGTCGCCCATGATTTCAACAATTTACTAACGTCCATTCTGGGGTTCAGTTCCCTGGCCCTGGAAGCGCTTCCTGCGGAGCATCCGGCGCGTGCGGATGTTCAGGAAGTGCTACATAGCGCTGAACGGGCAGTCAAACTGACATCCCGCCTCCTGGCCGTCGGACGCAAGCAGGTCATGCAAATATGCTCGCTGGACTTGAACTCGGCTGTGGATGGGATGACCTTGCTGCTCAAGCGCACCATGGGGGAGGATATCGTGCTGGACATCCGCCTCGACAAACAGGTCGGCATGGTGGAGTCCGACGCGGGTGGCATTGAACAGATCATTCTCAATCTCGCGGTGAATGCCCGTGATGCCATGCCCAGGGGGGGGACACTGTTGATTGAGACCCGGAAGGTCACTTTGGATGAAACCTACTGCCGCACGCATGTTGCTGTAGAACCGGGCGCCTATGGCCAACTGTTGGTTCGCGACTCCGGTTGCGGAATGCGCAAGGATGTTCAGGAACATATTTTTGAACCGTTCTTCACAACCAAGGAAAAAGGGAAGGGGACGGGACTGGGGCTTTCCATGGTGTATGGGATCATTCGCCAGTGCGGTGGTTATATTGAGGTGGAGAGCGAGCCCGACGCCGGAACAGTGTTCAAACTTTACTTCCGGACGTCAACGGGGGGTGACATAACCGAGGGGACGTCCGCCTCTGAAGGGATGCGCTCCGGATTCGAGACGCTCCTGGTGGTTGAAGATGACAATACGGTTCGGAGTTTTGCTGTACGCATTCTGTCGGAACTCGGGTACCGTGTTCTGGAGACGGCCTCTCCCGAGGAAACGATGCGATTGTGCCGGGAACATCAGGGGCGCATCCATATGATTGTGGCGGACGTGGTTCTGCCGGGAATGAGCGGGGTTGCTCTGGCGCAACGGATACGCGAGTTCCACCCCGCCGCGAAGGTTCTCCATGTGACAGGCGTTGACCAGCGCGCCGCCATGGAGCATGGTCTGGATCTGACCCGGGATTCGGTTCTGATGAAGCCCTACACGCAGGAAGAACTGGCTCTCAAAGTGCGCCAGATATTGGATGCGGCAACGGAGTCTGTGGTCTGACGGATCCGGGATCTCGACGTGGTGCGACACGTCAGCGTGGAACATGCCCAAAACGGCGGATTGACATTTCGGTGTTCGTTGCTAGTATTCGCCCCTTCTTTTACCACCCATTGTTCCGGCGTAGCTCAATGGTAGAGCGTCTGGCTGTTAACCAGAATGTTACAGGTTCGAGCCCTGTCGCCGGAGCCATTCAACGCCCACCCTTCAGCGTTGTCATTCTGGACGACAACGCTAATTCACTGTGGTAATAGACACAATATTTTAGTATATTTCAGAAACGATGTGTTTATGAGACGGTCAATCATAAGTCCTGAATATAGTCAAGTTCTTGCAAAACTCGTTCAAATGCGGACGGACGCGGGGAAGACTCAACGTGACTTGGCCCGGCTGCTGGGGCGGGAGCATTCCTTCGTTTGGCGCATCGAAACGGGAAAACGTCGGCTCGATGTCGTAGAGTTTTACTGGGTATGTAAGGCTCTCGGGCGAAATGCCGCCGAGGTGTATGGCGAACTATTCCAGACGATCACGGCCCGGGGAAAATCTACCCCGGGACGTCATTAGGGCACAATTGTGACGGTAGCGGAGGGGTCGTCTTTGATCTTCTCCAGGCAGGTGCTGATGGCGTCATCCGGTTTGGCATTCAACGCGGCCACGATCTCGAAAAACTTTACAATTTCAAGCCTTTTGCCCGACTCATAGTGTCCGACAAAAGA
>JBAWZH010000297.1:0-2600 GCA_037143135.1 bacterium | reverse complement strand
CGGGCGGACGGGTTGGACGGCGATGGAAAACGGCGCTGCGTGGCGCCGTCGTGGCGGGAGTGGCCGGTGGCGCCGCTTTGGCGCAGGCCTCGCCTTCCGGGTTGAACAATACGCCGACGGCGGACACCTGTTCGGAACGGACGCTTGTCGTGCAGGCATGGGAAGGGTTTGGCCGCGGGATGACACCCGACAATTGGGTGGGGGCGAAATATGGCGTGTTCAAGAATGACAAGATCGGCGGCCTCGAAATCGGATCTGACTGGAAAACGAATGGCGACCCGGATCGGCCGCCGGTGTTTCAAGGCAAGTATGCGATTGATATCGGCGAGTCTTTGCCGCGGGTCTGCGCGGGCATTGCCAATGTCTCAGACAGCGCCACGCGCAATGGCGATACCATGCCGTATGGAGTTTTGACGTATGACATCAAGGGTTTGTTCCGGGTTCATGCGGGTTACGGGTTCCAGAAGAACAACGAGGGCGCCTTTGGCGGCCTGGATCGGGGATTCGAAGTCGCGGGACTGAACGTGTTGGTCTGCGGTGATGTGATTCAAACCCATGATCGCGACGATGCGATCCTGGCGCCCGGCATCAAGATCGGTCCGGCCGCGCATGACAAGACGGGTTTTTGGGGGACGATCCTCGGTCACACCGCCTTCGAGACCTGGGTGACATTCCCGACCAACGGAGATACCGAAACCTATGTGGCCAAATTGAACGTGATTCTGGGGTTCTAAAATGAAAACAATACAATCGACGAGTATGGTATTCATGGTTCTCACCCTGATCGCTGTCGGCGCCTTTGCCGCGGAGAATGGCAATGAGAGAAAAGCGCCTGGAAAGGCGTTGGTTCTGAACCTGGAACGGTCGCAGTGGCAGGCCCTGGTTGCCGTCAGCGCGGTTCCGGCGTTCTATGCCGACGGTAACTCGACGCCGCTGATTCTAAACGACGGGTCGGGCAAGTCGGAGGTTACTATTCCGCACGATGTCGCCGCCGTGAAGGATTTCGGCCGCGATGCGATCACGGCCACGGCGGGTCTGGCAAAGAAATATTGGACGAAAGCGGAGACGGTGTTTGTGGTCTCGACCTATGAGCAGGCGCTCTGGGTTGTGCCCAGCGCCGCTTTGTTGTCCGCGCCGATCCTCGTGAACCCCGGTTCGGCGACGCTCAAGGCGTTGGACGTCAAGAAGGCCATTGTGGTTGGCGGAGAGGTCAAGTTGCCTGTGAAGGACACGGTTGTGCTGGCCGATAAACAGGCGGTCTGGAAGTATCACCTGTCGGCGCTGGAAGCCAGGGGACGGAAGGGCGACTATGTGATCATCACGAATCCACACGATACGGATGATGCGTTGAACCCCGCTGTTCAATGGCCCTATTTGTCATTGGCCTCCGCGCCATTGGCGGCGTACCGGCAGGCGCTTGTGCAGACCGGTGACTACACCGGTGACCGCGCCCGCCTGCATGCCCTGGGTGTGAGTCTGGGGGATGCCGGGGACAAGGCGAAATTGGAGTATGTGAGGCCGGTCTTTCAGAAGGTGAAGGACGATTCGTATGCCGCTGAAAAGTTCCTTGTTGATAACGGTCACACACCGAAATTCCTGGCACTGGTGGGGGGATCGATCGAACTGCCGCACTACATCATAGACCTGCACACCACATACAAGTATTGGAACATCTCCATCGACTATGTGCCGGCGGATACGCCTTATGCCACCTTGCGAAATGACGTGGACTACACCCGGTTTGTGAAACCCGATCTGGCCGTGGGCCGGATCATGGCCGATACCATTCAGGATGCGAGTCTCCAACTCGTCAAAACATTCTTCCGCAAGGAGTACCTGCCCGGAGGGAAATACTCGGCGCTGGCGCCGACTGGCTGGGAAAAGAATGCCGTGGTGTTCGACGGTCACCGGTTGAATCAGCCGGATGAGGGTGGCCCCGATGCTTCTCCGAACGAACCGTTCTTCCCGGCCAAAAATGTTCAGGACGTGTTCGCCGGAACCGGCCTGAAGACGGACTACGTCTTTCCGCGTGATGAAACGAAGAAGGACGGACAGGGCAAGACGGCTCCCGAACTATTCGAGTCAACGAGCACGTACGGGACGATCCAGTATATCGCCCATGGCGACCCGCCCTATATGAGGGTCGAGGCGGGCCGGACAGGGAAGGACATGAAGAACTACATGGCCACCGGTCCGGAATTCCGAAAGCATCTCAAGTTTGCCGCGCCCACCGTGGCCTATGTGATCGGGTGCAATGTCGGATGCGTCCTGGCGCCCTTCAAGAGCAATGACGAATTCCTGCCGACATCCGCCATTCATGCCGGTGCGGCGGCCTTTTTGGCGCCGAACAAATGCCAGGCAATCTGTTTCTGGAGGTATGCGCCCAAGGGCCCCGGAGCGGATCAATGCGTCTTGTTCTGGGAGAACTTCCTGAATAAAAAACTGCCCATCGGTCTTGCCCTGAATGAGGCCAAGTGGCAAGGGTACCTCAACTGGAAGGACAAACAATCCGAGGCGGATCGCGGCAAGGATTCGGACAACGCCATCGAAGTGGACGCGCCGTCCATGGTTTTGTTCGGCGATCCGGCGCTGAGTCTGGC
>JBAWZH010000296.1:0-2602 GCA_037143135.1 bacterium | reverse complement strand
AACAATGAAAGGGTTGGCACGTCGCCGTAGCGCGACGAGCAACCCTGTGTTGAACAAGCCGCCTGGGCGTGTCTTATGAATTTAGCAGGTTGACCGGAGCGCTTGGCGTATTGGCGGCGGGGAGGAAACGGATAACGGGAAGGCGGCGGGTGATTTTAAGGATCGCCGGGCCGCCTTTTTCATTGTGTGGAAAGGCCGTGAATGGGGCGAAAAGTCGGCATAAGGGCAGACCGATTCGGGACCGCTGCATGGGCAGGATCTTTCAGGGCAATGATGGAGCATGCAAGAGGTCATGCTCAAGGAGGTTCCCTTTCGCGCGGGATGGAGTGACGGGTGCGTGGGAGAGTCTGGACGCAGTTCAAGGGGGTCGAGCAGCGAGGACATCGCCGTGCGGGACGCGCCGGCGGAGGTGGCTTGGACGCGGGCGGTTCGCAGCGGAGGCGGAGGCAGAGCATCATGCGCGCGAGGGTGAGTGCCTGCCGCTTGGCGGGGTGATGCAGGCCGAAGTAGCGGACTTTGACGAAACCCTTGGGTAGGACATGCTGGAGGAATCGGCGGAGGAACTCGGTGGGTTTGAGGGAGCAGGTGCGTTGGCGTTGCTCCTCGCTGTCGCGGTAGCGGAAGCGGATGGATCGATCATCGGCCTGGGTGATGGAGGAGTTGGCGAGGGCGACGCGGTAGAGGTAGCGTGCGAGATAGCGCAACGCCTTGTCGCCGGAGCCGACGGGTTTGGAGTGGACAACCCAGGCGGAGGTCCAGAGCGTGGCGGGGATCGTGGCGAAGAGTTCGGGATGCCCCTTTTTGAGGAGTTCCCGGAATCGCGCCTTGAAGAGGTTGGACAGAGCGTGGACGGGGACCAGGAAACCGGCATCGGGTTCGCGCCAGGAGCCATCGGGCGCAAGTCCGCCGCCGGTGACGAGGAAGTGGATGTGGGGATGGTACTCGAGTTGTCGGGTCCAGGTGTGGAGCACGGCGGTGATGCCGGGGACGGCGCCGAACCACTTGGGGTTGGCGCACACGTCGAGAAGCGTGGACGAGGCGGCGTTGAAGAGCAGTGCGAGCAACTCGCGGGGATGCGAGCGGATCGGACGACGCAGGCCTTCGGGCACGGTGAAGGTGGCCAGGTGATAGGTGATCGGCAACAGGAGGTCCTGCTGCCGGTCACGCCAGGCATGGGCGTCATTGGCACCACAAGCAGGGCAATGGCGGTTGCCGCAGGAGTGGTAGGCAAAGTGTTGCTCACCACACTGCGGGCAAAGCCAGAGCTGGCCGCCCATGGCCGGAGTGCGGCACCCGGCGATATCCCGCAGGGCGCGGAGTTGATCCACGCTCATGCGGTCGCCGAATTGACGACTATACTCCGGACCATGGCGGCGGACGATGTCCGCCACGGTTGGCACTTACAGGTCTGCCATCATGGCGCCGACCTGTTGGGCGGCGGTGTTGGTAGCCTGCTCGGTCATGTGGGTATAGGCCGAGGTGGTGCTGGGCGAGCGATGCCCGAGCCAGTCCTGGATGAGGCGCAGGTTGATGTTGGCCTCCAGCAGGTGGGTGGCATAGCTGTGTCGCAGGGTGTGGACATGGGCCGCCTTGAGGATGCCAGCCTGCTTGCGTGCAAGCTGGAACGTCTTCTGGACGGCGCCCAGGGGGATATGCCGTTCGGAGGGCGATCCTTTACGGTGGCCACAGCTCTGTGCCGGGAAAAGCCAGCGCATGTTGCGGTGGGTTTTCCAGAACTCGCGTAGCATCGTGATGGTGGCGGGCGGGATAGGTACCTGGCGGTCTGTGCCACCCTTGGCGTTGCGGAGGATGATCACTCCACGCTTACTGTCAATGTCGGTTGGAGCCAGCCTGCAGGCTTCGCCCAGCCGCAAGCCGCAGGCATAGATCAGCTTGAGCACAGCCTGGAAGCGTGGTTTTTCCACTTTGGCCAGGATCGCCCTGACCTCGTCCATGGCGAGAACCACGGGTAAATGCTTCCGACGCTTGGGAACAGGAATACCGGTGAGTGAGAAGTCACGCTTGAGGGTGGTTTCGTATAAGAACTTGATGCCGCTCAGGGCGATGGTAACGGTCTGGCGGGCCAGCTTGCGCTTGACCTTGAGATGGACGAAATAACTGCGGATCTCCTCATCGGTCAACAGTTTTGGGGAACGGTTGTCGTAGAACTTGCAGAGCGCGGCAACGGACCGGACATAGGAGACCTGGGTCCTGACGGAAAAGCCCTTCATATCCATGTCCTCGATCATCCGCTGGCGCAGAGGCGAGACCGGCTTCCAGGTTTTGCCGAAGGTAATCTCGAACAGGAAGCGCACGCCCAGTTCGTGACTGAGCAAGGCGGACTTGCTGATCTTGGTCTTTCCCTTCAGGCGCAGGTAATGCTTGGCTTCATCAAGGGAAATGAGTTCCGGGCTTCTGCCTGCGTAGTGGCGGGAAAGATGCCGCACCGCCCGCAGATAGATCTTCTGGGTCATGGGGGAGTACCCCCGTGAGACCATATCGGCCCTCATTCTTTCGGTAATGGGTATAATCTTTTGCTGTGAACCTGACTGATCTTTGCTAATTTCAACTGACATGTTTGACTCCTCTTGGCGGAATCGGG
>JBAWZH010000295.1:0-2613 GCA_037143135.1 bacterium | reverse complement strand
TGGGGATTCCGCACCAAGTCGGCCGCCCACTACGATTGAACTCGGCCACCCAATATGATTGAAGTCGGCCACCTATTCCGATTGAATTCGGCCACCCCCTGAGTACTTCGCACCATCCCCCGTTTTAGTCGTCGCTGGGTAATTTCAACAGGCGTATGTTCTCCACTCGTTTTTAAATTTCGAGGAGGAACATGTGCCAGCGGAGAGAACCCAAATGCGTAAAATAAGAGAAATCCTGAGACTGAAGTACACGGCGCAACTCAGTAACCGTGAAATTGCAAAAAGCTGCTCGACTGCCAGAAGCACGGTGGCCGGGTGCCTTGAACGTGCGGCAAATGCCGGATTATCCTGGCCTTTGCCTGACGCTCTTGACGACACGACTCTGGAGCAATTGCTGTATCCCTGTGTCGTCGTTTCCGAGGCGGTCAGGGCTGCGCCTGATTGGTCTCTGTTGCAAAAAGAGCTGCGAAAGAAAAATGTGACCCTGGCACTTTTGTGGGACGAATACAAAGCCAGCCAGCCTGACGGTTACCAATACAGTCAGTTTTGCAAGCTTTACGGAGAGTTCACCGATCAGGTGGACTGCTGCATGCGCCAGTGCCATCTGGCAGGCGAAAAGCTGTTTGTCGATTACTGCGGTCAGACCGTACCGTTAACAGATTCCAAAACTGGAATAGTAAAGCAGGCCCAGGTGTTTGTCGCGGTCATGGGGGCAAGTTCCTACACGTACGCCGAGGCCACCTTGAGTCAATCTCTTCCGGACTGGCTCGGATCCCATGTTCGGACCTTCCTTTTTCTTGGTGGACTGCCCAAGATCGTTGTTCCTGACAATCTTCGTTCGGCGGTGTCAAAGCCCTGCCGCTATGAGCCGAAACTGAATCCGTCATACGCCGACCTTGCCAATCACTATAACGTCGCCGTCATTCCCGCCCGAGTTAGAAAACCCCGTGATAAAGCGAAAGTAGAAGCTGGCGTACAGTTGGTACAGCGCTGGATATTAGCCGTCCTGAGAAACCGTACATTCTTCTCGCTGGATGAACTGAATCAGGCCATCGCCGAGCTATTAATCAGGCTCAATGCAAAACCGTTTAGAAAGGTCTCCGGGTCAAGAGAAAGCCTTTTCGTCGAACTGGACCAACCCGCTCTTGCACCCCTGCCTGCCACCCGCTACGAGTACGCCGATTGGCTGCCGGTTCGTCTCGGTTTCAACTACCATGTGCAGATCGAAGATCATTTCTACAGTGCCCCGTATCAGCTCAAAAATGAAAAACTGGACGCGAGGTTAACGGTACTCACGGTCGAACTCTTTCATAAAAGCAAAAGGGTCGCCAGTCATATTCGTCGCTACAAAAGAGGCTATACCACCGTCCCCGAACATATGCCAAAGGCTCATAGGGAGTATGCAGAATGGACTCCCGAGCGCCTCGTCAATTGGGCTGCCCAGACAGGTGAAGCCACGGCAAAGCTGGTAGATAACATCCTTGCCGGTAAGGTTCATCCGCAGCAGGGATTCATCTCGTGCATGGGGGTTATCTCTCTCTCAAAAAAGTACGGTAAAGAGCGTGTCGAGGCGGGCTCTCAAAGAGCGCTCGCCATCGGAGGTATCAGTTACACAAGCCTGAAATCGATACTGGTCAACGGACTCGACTCAAAGCCGCTTCCAGCGCAAATACTAGCGAAACCGTTCATAATTCACCCAAACATTCGCGGCAACGATTACTACAACTGACAACAAAGGAGAAAACAAAATGCTCATTCACCCGACTATCGACAAGCTCAACAGTATGCGACTCACCGGCATGGCCAAGGGGCTCAAAGCGCAGATGGAAAGTCCTGAGATCCAAAACTTGGTGTTCGAGGACCGGTTGGCCCTTATTGTTGACATGGAGTTCATGGAACGAGACAAACGACAGCTCGCCAGGCGACTCAAAAGTGCGAAAATGCGCCAGGATGCCGTCCTTGAAGACCTGGACACAAAAGCTAACCGTGGAATCGATCGTTCTCTACTCGCCAGCCTTTCCACCTGCCAGTGGATCAAGAAAAACCACAATCTCCTGATAACCGGTGCAACCGGTGCAGGTAAAACTTGGTTGTCATGTGCCTTATCCCACACCGCCTGCCGATTGGGTATTACAGCCCTTTATCACAGGCTCCCGACGCTAATGCAGGAACTGGATCTTGCCCGCCACGATGGGCGCTACAAGAAAGTAATGAAATCGATCGCCAATGCAGATCTTCTCATCCTGGACGATTTGGGTCTTGCGCCAATGTCACCTGAACAGTTGCGAGATCTGTTGGAGATCATCGACGAGCGCTATCATAAATCTTCAACACTGATAACCAGTCAACTGCCAGTAGCAAATTGGCACGAGGCACTAAACGACCCGACAATGGCAGATGCCATTCTCGACCGGGTATTGCACAACGCATACAAAATTGAACTGAAAGGAGAAGAATCAATGCGCAAAATACGATCAAAGATTGACTCAACCGAAACCATGTGAGAATTTAATCTTTCACCCAGCGGCGCACCCCCTCAGGGGGTGGCCGACTTCATCGGAATGCCCGGCCGACTTCCGTCGGAATAGGCGGCCGACTTCATCGGAATACCCA
>JBAWZH010000294.1:0-2627 GCA_037143135.1 bacterium | reverse complement strand
AAAGTGATAACAAGGTTGCATAGATTAACGCAACATGCAACGATGAGAGAGAGAAGGATCAATTCCATGAACCACCACCCCAACAGCAACCTCAGCAGAGATCAGGCGATGCCCCAGCCGTTATTCGGCTGCAGGCGTCCGCTTTTCTGTCTCGCGATGCTGTTCTGTCTTGCCGGTTCTGGCGTGGCACACGCCTTCGAGCAACCGAAGGTCTATGACCTCAAACCGAAGGACCAGGTGATGATCATCGGCGACTCGACTTCTACCGATGCTTATGATGTGGCAGGTTACGTTCGGTTGGTGGATCAAGCCATAAACGAACAAATCCCTGAAATGGGCGTCGTTGTTCGGGCGAGCGCAGGCACCTTCCTGAAAGCATTCGGCCTCAAACCTGTCTGGCAGAAATTCCAAATCCGTGTCAGTACAGCAAGACAAGGTTGTGCGATGCGCGTCGGTGCAGACAATTTTAGTTACGGCGGCGGCAAAATCAAACTCGAACCTGAGCTGCCAACGCAGGCACCGAGTGTCACCAGTCCGGGATGGACAGGAAATTGGCCTACCGAACAACCGGCCTATGCGCCAGGCACCAAGGTGACACTGACGTTTCTTCCCGCGGCCGGTTGGACTTTCAACAGATGGTTCACCTTGGAGGAGAGAACGCTCAAAGAAACGACGCCAAATCTCACTATCACCATCGATCGGCACACATGGATTTGGGCTGAAGCCAAACGCATTGAAACGAAGAAACCGTAACAGTTAACCAGGAACCCCAAGGAACGACTCTCATGCAACCATCCTCAATCAACCCCAACCCAAGGAGAACGACCATGTCCAAGAAACTCACCCTGTTGGCGGGATGTCTCGCCCTGGGTTTTTCCACCATCAACGCCGCAGACTCTACCTCGTCAAAGGCGGATGACCTCGCCGGCTGGCCACAGGTCAACGGCCCGACGGGCAACTTCGTGCCACGAAAATACGGTTGTACTTTGATTGACGATCTCAAGCAGGCCAAGGCGGTCTGGACCAGCGAGGACAACGATCTGGGCTACGGCAAGACCAGTTCCGGCGGCGGAAGTGGCGTACGCAGTGTTTGGCCTGGACACCCAGGCTCAGCCAATGGTCTGATCGCAGCCGAAGGAAAGATCTTTGCCGCATCATTTCGCCCAGTCGGCGAGCAGATCTATCTGGCATGGGTGAACACAAGCAAAGTCACCGGCGAGCGTCTGGAGCGCCTGAAAAACAGTGCCCGCGTCAATGCCGAGGACTTTGTGATCGCCATTGATCAGAATACCGGCAAAACGGTGTGGAAGACCATCGAACCCGGTGGCATCAACCGCGCCATGGGTAAGCGCGGTGGCTGGTGCATCACCCCAGCGTACTATCAAGGCCGAGTGTTCAGCCTCAGCACCGTAGGCCGACTGTATTGCCACGACGCCAAGGACGGCAAACGACTGTGGGCGAGTGACATCGGCCCTACCCATCAACGCTGGCTGGCTCAACTGAAAGAGGGTTGCGAAAAGCAGGGCGGGATGCCGGGCGAGGAAAAATCGGTGTCGCTGGTCGTGGCTGATGGGGTGTTGATCGTACCTCTGTATGATACTGATGCTGGAAGCATTTCCCTGCGCGGTGTTGCGGTGGCAGACGGCAAAACGTTGTGGGAACTCAAAGACGCGACCTCGCGCACCGGCACTCCGGCCGTGTGGCGGCACCAGGGTCGCGAATATCTGATCGCCGGAATCGCCGGCAACCTGGAAAAACGTACCGGCAAGGTGCGACTAATCGATCCTCAGGATGGCAAGGTGCTGTGGACCATCGACAATCTGGGCAACAACCATTTCGCACTGGCCCCCTCGGACCAATATCTGGTGGTCAATGTCAGATCAGAACAGAAACAGGAAAAGGCTTGCCACTGGATGCGCTTGGGGTGCTACGAAATATCTTTGACCGGAGCCAAACTCCTGTGGACGGTACCCGATACGAATGAGTTCTGGATCGAGGGCCACTCCGAGGCCAGCGACTGGCGCAAGTACATGATCCGCGATGGCAAGGTGTACTTCTATGCTTTTGTCAAAGGCACCCCCACGTACATCCTTGACGCCGCCACCGGAAAGGTGCTCGCCAGTGCTCAAAATCTGGGTTGCGCAGGCCAGACCTATTTTGTCGAGGACCGCATCCTGGTGATCCCCGACGCCTCGCATACCAATGTCAGAATGCAATGGTGGTCGCTGGATCTCAAACCCATCGGATCCGTCTGGGCCCCGCCCCACAAGGGCACCACCGGGTATAACGTTTTCATGGAATTCCCATATGTGAACGGCAGAATCTTCATGCGAGCACTGGAAGGCACCGTACGCTGTTATGACCTGCGGGCGGCGGCGAAATGACTACCAAAATCACACCAAGGTTTCCTCGAAAGGATTCTACGATGCGAACCATTGTCCTCTCTCTTCTTCTTGGCATCTCTGCCCAGGTTGCAGTCCATGCTGCTGATCCGGTCGGTGACAACCCTAAGCAAACCGTCATCGGTTGGCGCGGCGACGGTTATAGCGGCGTGATGCCGCCCGACTGCAAGCCGCCCAAGGACTTTGACGGCATCACCGGCAAGAATTTGCGCTGGAAGGCGCCGC
>JBAWZH010000293.1:0-2628 GCA_037143135.1 bacterium | reverse complement strand
TTGGCGAATTGCAGCGTGCCTGCGCTGATCGTCGTGTTGCCGCTGTAGGTGTTCGTGGCACCGAGGGTCAGCGTGTTGGAGCCGAGCTTGGCGATCCCAAGGGCGGTGCCCACGTTGCCAATAATGCCAGAGTAGGTCAACGAGCCTCCGTTGGCGTTGGTCGTGTCGATGCCAAGCACGACGTTGCCGGTCCAGGTAACCGGCGCTCCCTGGCCCCCGGTGCCATCCAGCAGCCCGCCCATGGATCCGGAGCCGCTTGTGCTGTTGGTGAACTCATCCGTGCCGCCGGCGTTGACCGCCAGAGTACCACCCGTGCCAACAGCCACGGTGCCAGAGGAGGGCATCGCAGTGGTTTTTGCAAACTGAAGCGTCCCGGTGCTGATGGTGGTGCCGCCGGTGAAGGTGTTCGCGCCGTTGAGCACGAGTGTTCCCGTGCCCGACTGGGTCACGGCGCCCGTGCCGGCGATAACGCTGGTGAAGTCCGTGCCCTGCGTGACGGTGTTCGTCCTGTTGAAGGCCAGAGTTCCGTTGTTGATGATCGCGCTGCTGGCGGAAAGGTTTCCTGTCGTTCCCCCGCTGCCGATCTGCAATGTGCCCACGTTGACCGTCGTTGTGCCCGTAAAGGTGCTCGTGCCGTTGAGAGTGAGCGTGCCAACCCCGTCCTTCGTGAACCCATGCGCTCCGCCGCTCTCGCCGACCGCGCCAAGGATGAGGCTGTTGTCCGTCCGCGTGCTCACGTCGAAGGTCGCATTGCCGGTCAGCGTCGTCGCCCCGAAGGTGAGGCTGCCTGCCGCGCCAAGGGTATTGTGCGTCACCGTGAATGTGTTCGCCCCGATGCTCAGCGTTCCCAAGGTGTAGGCTTGTCCACCGTTGGTGGAGGAATTATTGATATTGAATGTGGCGTTCCCGGCAACCGTTGTGTTGCGGCCGAAATTCTGAGCAGCATTCGATTTGGCCATCAGGGTTCCGCCATTCAATGTCAGGGTTGAGGCTCCGATTCCCAACGAGGTCGCGCTGGAACCGGCATTCAGTGTCCCGTCATTGAGAACGACATTGCCGGAATAGGAACTCGCTGTTCCGATCATCGTCAATAGGCCCGTTCCATTTTTTGTGAGCCCTCCGGTGCCGACAAAGTTATTGATATTAGTCAGACCCGTCCCCGCCACATCAACGGTCAGGGAGTAACCGTTGTTGAGAACATTGATTCCTCCAAAATTGGTGTTGGACGTATCGTTCAGCACCCGCCCGGCAGCCACCGACCATGTCTGAGTTGCCGACATGCTCACCGGCGCGGCGAGATACAGATTTTGTGTTGCGGTGCTGAGATCGATCCCCGCGCTGCCAATGGTCAGGGCCGTTGTCACATTGTTGGTCACTAACGACCCGTTATTGGTGAAACTGATCGCCGTTCCGCCGGGGGTATCGGAAATCTGGTAAGTCTTTGTCCCCGTGTCGACGTTCACAACGAAATAGGGGCGGACTTTGGTCAGGCCGGCGGGAGCGGTGGTTCCGCCGAAGGTCACCACATTACCGGCAATCACATCGGTGCCTGTATAAGTAAAGGTGCCGGCCGTGTAATTTGCGGTGACCGAACCGCTGTTGAGCACAGTGGCAGTGACGGTGACCACAGCACCCGGATTCACGATCTTGATCCCCCCGAAACTCAGATTCGTGCCGAGTGTGGACGTCGTGTTGCCAGAGGTGACCGTGCTGTTCCAAGTGGCGGTATTGGTGCCGGGAAGAACTCCGCCGACCCAGCTTGTGGTCAGTTCCAGATTATCCGTATTATTCGCCTTGATGACATCAACCGCCTGCGCGGTGGCGCAGAACGCGAAGGCTCCGAGCGCGGCGGCGAAAAGCCCGCGAACGAGGTTCGGGGCGGTTGAATGAAATATCAGCTGGGGTGAGGAGGGGATCACGTAGGTTTTCATGGGCCGGATGCGGGTATAAACGGTATTGCAATCGTATGCATTCAGGGAAGGCTGTCAAATGTTTTTTCCGCCGCCGGGCATATTTGATACCAACTCTGTAAAACAAATGGACTCAGAACATCGGCAAGATGCCGATGCTACGTAGCATTGGCTTCCAGCCAATGATCCACTCCACTCGAAGAGATGGTATGAGAGGCCGTCTCCGCCACGAGACCATGGAAAATTCGTGTCTTGGAGCAAAAACGAATCCGGAGATAGATGCAATCGTATGCATTTTGTTTTGAAACGCCAGCTTTCATTACCAAATCCAAGGAGGAAAGGTCAACCTAAAAAGAGCAAAAGAGGCCCGCGAATCACGCGAAAAGACGCGAATGATAAGGATTTAAAGAAAACCCGATGCTCACCAAGCGGGTGAAATACCATATATTTCTAAGTTCCTGATTATATTCGTTAAATTCGCGTGATTCGCGGGCCATTTCCGAATTTAGGTTCAATTCTTCCAGCCCTGGACGGTTTCGATCATGGCGACGACATTTTCCGGCGGGGTGCCGGCCTGGATGTTGTGGCAGGAGCACGGGATGTAGCCGCCACCGGCTCCGAGGGATTCCAGGCAGGCGACCACCTCCCGGCGCACATCATCTGTTGTGCCGTGCGGGAGGACGTGCTGGTTTTCGACCCCGCCGTGGAAAATCACTTT
>JBAWZH010000292.1:0-2632 GCA_037143135.1 bacterium | reverse complement strand
TTCAGGCCGGTCTCAACGGGCGTATGCCCGTACCGCCAGAAAAGCGATTTCTTATCCATCATTCTTCCTGAAGATGAGGGTGATTCTATGAATTCAAAAGAGCGTGTGTTGAAGGCGATGCGGTGCGAGAAACCCGATCGGATTCCCTGGGTTCCGTTTGTGGGATGTCATGCCGGCGCCCTGCTGGGTGTGTCAGCCAAGGACTATCTGAAATCCGAAGATCTGATGGTCAAGGGCATTCAGGCTGCCATCGACCGCTATAAGCCGGATGGAATCCCCGTCAGTTTTGATCTCCAGATCGAGGCCGAGGCGCTGGGATGTGATCTGGTATGGGCCGATGAGAATCCGCCCTCCGTATCCGGTCATATTCTGGCTCAGGGCGCCACGCTGGAACAACTCAAGGTGCTGGATGCCCGCGCCGGGCGCATCCCGATCATCATGAACGCCACCCTCAGGCTCCGTAAGGCCAATCCCGACATCGCCCTTTACGGGTTGATCACAGGGCCGTTCACCCTGGCGCTCCATCTGCTGGGCACGGATATCTTCATGAAGATGTTCGATGATCCCGACTATGTCAAACGGCTGATGGTCTACTGTCAGGACTGCGCCTTGGTGATGTCCCGCGCCTTCATGGATGCCGGGTGCGATGCGGTCGCGGTGGTGGACCCGATGACCAGCCAGATCGGGCCGGACCAGTTCCACGAGTTTGTGACGCCTTATGTCGCCCCGGTGTTCGAGGATATCCGGGCCCGTGGCAAACTGGGTTCCTTCTTCGTCTGCGGCCATGCCCAGCAGAACATCGTGGCCATGTGCGAGTGCAAGCCGGACAACATCTCCATCGACGAGAACATCCCCCTGGACTATGTGCGGGATGCCTGCATTCAGCGGAAGATCAGTTTCGGTGGAAATCTCCAACTGACTGCGGTGCTCCTGCTGGGGACGCCCGAGGAGTCTCAGCGTAACGCTATTGCCTGCATGGAGGTCTCCGGCGACACGGGCTTCCTGCTCGCTCCGGGGTGCGATCTTCCTTACGGGGTTCCGCCCGCCAACATCGAGGCGGTCACCCGCATCGTGCTGGATCCCTACGAGCGCGAGGTGCTGAAGGCCAAGGTGTCCTCGACGGCCTCAGCCGATCTGCTGGACATGAGCGACTATGGTGGCGCCAGCGACAAGATCATCGTGGACATCATCACGCTGGATTCCGAGGCCTGCGCCCCGTGCCAGTACATGGTGGAAGCCGTCCGGAAGATCACCCCCGAATTCGAGGGGATCGTCGAGTGGCGGGAGCACAAGATCAAGTACCGCGAATCCCTGGTTTTCATGACCTCGCTCATGGTGCGCAATGTCCCGACCATCTGCATCGACGGGCAGATCGTGTTCGTCTCCCGGATTCCGGCCCGCGATGAGTTGATCGCCGCCATCCAGAAGCGGATCAACGAGAAACTCCGGCTTAAGATTGCCCGCCGCAGTGCCTCCGTCTACATCCTGGGCAAGGGCGATGAGGCCAGTCAGAAGATTCGCACCAACACCGAGAAGGCGATGAAGGAACTGGGTGCCGACGTGGAGATCATCGACGTCACGAACGAGCAGGAGATTGCCTCCCACGGGGTTAGTCCGGTGATGCTCCCGGCCGTCGTGGTCGCCCGCTACCAGGTCAAGAGCACCAAGACGATTCCCGAGTCCGCCATCATCAAGGAGTGGATCAAGGAAACGTAAGAATGGCTATTCCTGTTCTGGTTCTGACGGGGTATCTGGGGGCGGGGAAGACCACGCTCCTGAACCATCTGCTTTCGCTGCCGGGAATCCGGGCGAAGAAGATTGCGTTGATCATCAACGAGTTCGGTCCCCTGGGGATCGACGGGAAGCTGGTGGCCCCGGGTGATTATGCGAAGTTCGAGCTGAACAAGGGCAGCCTGTTCTGCATTTGCATCAAGACCGACTTCATTCGGACGCTGGAGATGATCGCCGACGAGGTGAAGCCGGAGCTGGTGATTGTCGAGGCGACCGGCGTGGCCGATCCCTGTGACTTGAGCCAACTCGTCGACTCTCCGCATCTCAAGGACGTTTTCCAGATTTCCGCCAACGTGTGCCTGGCCGATGCCACCGGGTTCACCCAGGTGGCGGCATTTCTCCGGACCGCCAAGCGGCAGGTGATGTGGGCGGATGGACTGGTCATCAACAAGAGCGATCTGGTGCCGGCGTCGGATATCGAAACCCTTTCGGGGATCCTTCAGGAGCTCAATCCGGACGCCCCGCAGATCACCGTCAGTTTTGGGAAGATCCCCGAGTCCTTCTTACAAAGCCTGACCCATCGTGTGCGCTTGGCGCCGATTCCCGAGGCACCCCTGGCGGAACTGGCCTCTGCTTCACTTCAGACGGAGAAACCGGTCGATGAGAAACGGTTCTTTGAAACCATTACCTCTCTCAAAGGCTCACTCCTTCGACTCAAGGGGACGGTTTGCTTCCCGGATCGCGCCCGGTTTGTCGAGGTAGTGAATGGGCGGGTGACCGAAAAGGCTCCCCCCTCCGCGTTACCCAGAACGGCCTTCACCGTCATCGGGTGGAAGATCCCGAAGGACGACCTGGTTGCCGCCTTCAGCCAATGCTGGTGAAAAGCCCGTGGATCTGATCC
>JBAWZH010000291.1:0-2641 GCA_037143135.1 bacterium | reverse complement strand
TTTTGAGGGATTAAGGGGATAACCCTGCCGCTAAACGTCGAATTCAACGGTTCCGGATTCGCGCAGACTGATAAAATCACGGGGCTGGCCTGTACTTCTCCGGCCCAGGATGACATGATCGAGAACCTTGATGCCGATCACCTGCCCCGTCTGGACTATCTGTCGTGTGAGTTTCACGTCCTCAGCCGAGGGGGTCGGGTCGCCTGAGGGATGATTATGAACAAGAACCACGGCGGCACATCCGGTCTGGATTGCGGGCTTGAAGACTTCGCGCGGATGAACCAGGCTGGAATCCAGGATCCCCCGTGAAACCTCCAGAGGCATCCCCTTGATCCGGTTACGGGTGTCCAGGTTCAAGACCCAGAAACGCTCGTGTTCCAACCCCCGTGCCATTTCACGCAGGGTGCCTGCGGCATCCTCCGGGGTCCGGACAAACGCCCCCCTCTCGTCACGGGTTTCATCCGCCATGCGCCTGGCCAGATCCAGGGCCGCACGCACCATCTGTGCTTTGACTTTTCCCAACCCCTTGAAGGTCTTATCGGCTGTCAGTTCCTGAATGGAAGCCCTGGAAAGCGCCGTAAGACTGCCATATTTCACCAGCATCCGCTCCGCCAGATCCATGACATTCAAGCCCCGAGATCCGGTCCTGAGAAGAATCGCAAGCAGGATCGCATCCGACACATTCTCCATTCCCTGCCGTTCCACCGCCTCGCGAGGGCGCAATCGCAGAGGCATGTCGCAGACACGATAACAGACGGGTGACGGCGGCACAGAGTACGGGGTTTCTGCAAGATTAGTCATGGTTATTAATATAATAATATATTAATAATCATTCAGGACAACCACGTCAACCCGGAAAGATCGAACCCGTTAAACGTATACGGGCTGAGGGCCGTGGCGATCCCAATCGAAGGCAACCTGGGCGGCCAGTTGATCCACGGACAAGGAGGATGGGGCCTGAATCCAGGAAACGGTGGCCTGATGCCTGAACCAGGTCATCTGCCGCTTTGCCAACTGGCGGGTCCTCCGAGCGGTTTCTTCCATGGCCTGGTCAACCGTCAGAGTCCCTTTCAGACAGGCAATCGCCTCGGCATACCCGATGGCCTGCGCCGCGGTACCAGAGGGATCCCAACCCCGGTCCAGTAAGGCGCGAGCCTCCTGCAACAGGCCCCCTGCATACATGGCCCTGACCCGTGTGTCGATTCGACCTCTCCGTTCATCCCGGGGCACCTCCAGCCCGGTAATAACGGCTTCCGGCCTGCGCTCAACCCAGGATCGGGGTGGTTCGACACATCCCGCATCCAGCAGTTCAAGCGCCCGGATCAGGCGTCGACTATTTGCCCGATCCGCCAAGGTCTCAAACCATTGTGGATTCCTGACCCTCAAGGTCTTCTGCAACCCGTCCACACCTTCCGCCTCAAAAAGGGTCTGCCAACGCCCACGACTCCCCTCGGGGATGGCGGGAAGTTCATCCAGCCCCTGTAGAAGGGCCTTGACGTAGAGACCTGTCCCCCCCGCCACAATCACGGCTTTATCATGTGTCGATGCCGCCTCGAAACATCGGCGTGCCTCCTCCATAAACCGGGCCACATTGAACGATTCGGAGGGATCGGCCAAATCCACGCCCCAGTAGCGAACCCCGTTCCGTTCCGCAATGGAAGGCTTGGCGGTTCCGATATCCATTCCACGATAGACCAGCATGGAATCGGCGGAGAGGATATCGGCGTGGCGAAGTTCAGCCAACCGCTGGGCGACCACTGTCTTACCGGCAGCGGTTGGTCCGACCAGAAAAAACGCCCGGTGGTTTAGTGCGGACATGACTCTCCTCAAGCCGCTGGTTTATTGGCGGAGGGGAACAAAGCGGAAAGCATATAGAGACCAACACCGACACAAATTGAAGAATCCGCCACATTAAAGGCCGGGAAATGATGATTGCGCCAACAGAAGTCGAGAAAATCCACAACGTACCGCAAGCGGATCCGGTCAAACAAGTTTCCGACAATCCCGCCGATCATCAGGGCCAGGGCAAGGCGATGAATCAGACTGTCAGACAGAAAGGAGCGTCTGAATACAATGAGCACGACGAGAACCACCAATGACAGGATGACCAGAATCCCTGTGAATTCACCGAACATGCCCCATGCCGCCCCGGTATTCCGAACATAGGCCAGGTTAAAGAATCCGGGAACGACGGGCAGACTTTCACCCAGGGTAAAACGTGAGACAATCCAGTATTTGGAAATCTGGTCGAGAATGACAATTCCTAAACTGAGCAGAACCACCAACATCGGGGGATACGGGGCTATTCCGTCTCTTCCTGCTCAACTGTTTCAGGAGTCTGTTCCACACCCTGCGCAATGGTATCGCCAAACGGACGGAATCGGCTACGGCCCTTCTCCTGTTCCGACTGGCACTTCATGCACATCCGGGCGAAGGGTAACGCAAGCAGGCGGGGCTTCTCGATCACACACCCGCATCCGTCGCAAACACCATAGGAGCCATCCTCGATACGACGCAACGCCGCATCAATTTCAAAAACAGAGTCATGCTCGCTACTGACAAGGTTCAACGCCAACTCCCTGTCAAAATCATCCGTCCGATCCTCGGACGAGGCATCATCGACATACTTCAGGGAATCATC
>JBAWZH010000290.1:0-2646 GCA_037143135.1 bacterium | reverse complement strand
GCATGCAAAACCGGGGGAGGCAGCTAAGCAACCTTTTTCAGTTTTTCATCATTCGCCGCCCGAAAGCCGGGATACCAGCCTCGAAACATTTGTTCCAATTCGCCGTTGAGTACCCGTGTCCGCATCTGCAAGAGTAAATGGGCCCCCTTTGGACTCCATTGCATTTGTTGCCGCTTGGTAAAGCGCTTGGCGACAACATAATTCACAGCAGATTCGACAAAGCCCGAGCTGATTCTGTCTCCCTGGCGATAGCGCTCGCCGTAGTTGGTGATGAATGCTTGATTGTTGGCAATGTACGTGTGAAATTCTTCAACTGTTCGCAACAGCTTGCGTGTCGCCGCGTCTTTATTCTCTTCATCTATGGCGGCGTCCAGATCCATCTCCAGGGTTTCCAGGTGCTGGAGTGCTTCGTAGGTATTACCGTGCCAGAGATACCACTTGATACTTTCGATTGTTTTTAAGGTGGGCTCTCTCAATTCGTACTGTTGATCTTCATCGGCGAATGTCGTTGGCAAACCTTTGGCGATCTGGTTAAGCACAGTCAAACGCATCGTGACATGGAACCAATCCAGTAGGTGTTCGGCTTCCGGGTTGAGATAGAGCTGCAGGTTGCGCACGGTGTCGCCGCCATCGGAGAAAAAGGTGATTTGCTGATTCAATTGCATGCCCTGACCCTTGAGCACCTCGAAGAGTCGCCGTTTGGGCTTGTCGTCATAGGACTGTACGAGACCAAAGCACTTGCTGGTGCCTTCTTCAGGAATAGACTTGCCCACGATCACTTCAAAATGAGTCTTCTTGTCATCCCACTTTCTAACGTAACCGCCATCAATTCCGACGGTAATTGGCGCTGGCGGTCGCGGCAATGCGGCCCATTCACTCTGGCATCCGTCGATAAAGGAATATTGTTCTTCGCCAAGCCCGGCCTCGGCTCGTTTCGCCACGCGCTGTAGATGATTGCGTACACTGGTGGCGTGAATATGGGTTTCAGTGGGCAATACGTCTTCGAACATTTTTGCTGCAAGGTCAAAAGAGACCAATGATGCCCATTTCGTCTCCAAATACAGCCGCTCCGGTGAGCAATGCTCCGTGAGCAATTCGGCAAGAGGACTGAAAGTACGCGTCTCGTGCGGCTGGCAAGTACACTGGAACCAACGCGGACTGGGAAATTCCAGGTTCCCAAACAGCGTGCGAAATACCACAGGATGTTGGTCTTTATGCCGAAATGCTTGGGCACAGTAAGGACATTTATTCCGATCCGCCAGGTAAGCCGACACTTGCTGCTCGACGACCTGTTTCTGCAAGGCAGCCAGTAATCCCTTAGCTTCAGTCAAGCTGATACCCAACTCTTCCAGCCCTTCTGTTTCGCGTTCCAGGCAGGCCAGTTCCTGAATAGCCTCACCCGTTTCAGTCTGGGTGACCAATTGGATTTTAAATTTCATGGTACTCTCCTTTCAGTATGAGAATAGCCAATCTCGGTCGCCCTTCGTGTATTGCCTTAAGCGGGCATTGACTTCACGACGGGAAAATACATCCGGATCAAATGGCTGATCCTCTTCAGACCTTTCGTAGTCTGGATCGTTCTCGTCGTCAAAGTCGTCATCTATCCCGTTGTCACCAAACACAGACCGGTATTTCAGCTCTTGTCGCATCTGCATATAAGCCTGCGCGCCGCCGAAGTCTTCCGGCGGCGCGGCATGTTTGCCATCAATGCAGAGGGGATAAGTCTTCTTGAGATCAAGCGGCAGGTGTTTTTCAATACGAACTTCATGCAGCCAGGCATCGTGGAAATCGTATTCATAGAGAAACCGCTCGCGTGTCCTAAAACCAAAAGCGGAAAGAGGTATCTTCTCTGGGTTGTCGGCGAAACTTATCCCACCATCATGGTAAACACCAAAGTCCTGGCCATGAATATGGAATCGATTTAGATGGACATCACTCCAGCCAATCGCAATCTGAATGGTATAGTGGAGATCGGCAATCGTACTGTCGCTACGGACGAGCAAACGCCGCCACACCATGGGACTAATCCCCTTGAGCCATACCTTTAGTTGATAAATAGGGGCTGGTTTGAGTTCTGACATGATCGTTCTATTTTGGCCCCGTCCAACCCGCTCTGGCAAGGCTATCGATCAAAGTGCTGCGCGGAATGCCAAACGTCCGACAGACTGCTGCTTTACTGGTACCGCTTTCGAGGGCCGCAAGCACGGACTCCATTTTTTCGCCATCCAAGGCGTGTGGCCGGCCGCTATGCCGTCCTCGGCGTTTAGCCGCGCTAATGCCAGCCTTTACCCGTTCCTGGATCAATGCCCGCTCGTATTGGGCGAGCGCCCCAAAGAGCTGGAACAGCAACTCACCGTGCGGTGTGGTAGTATCCATTTGCTCGGTCAGCGAGCGGAACGCGACGCCCTTCTCCTTTAAGCTGGTGACAATTGTCAGCAGGTGCGATAAGGATCGGCCCAGACGATCCAGTTTCCAGACCACCAAACAGTCTCCAGCCCGGACAAACTCAAGCGCCTTGGCGAGACCGGGTCGATCATCCCGCGCACCGCTTGCTTTATCTTCGAACAAATGCCGTTCATCCACCCCAGCCATAAGCAATGCGTCACGTTGGAGATCAGTGGTTTGTCGATCCGATTCGGACGAGAC
>JBAWZH010000289.1:0-2651 GCA_037143135.1 bacterium | reverse complement strand
GTTCACGGAAGGTGGTTTGATGGTTGCAGCGTCATTGGGACATTTGGTGGAGGTGTTCGCGGAAATTACAGATCCCCGCAAGGCCAGGGGGATTCGCCATCCCTACTCGGGTATTGTTTCACTCGTATTCCTTGGATTGCTTTCTCGCATCACGGAGATGGCCGTGCTCGTGCGTTGGGCGACTCCTCACTGGAATGAACTCAAGGAACCACTCGGTTTTACCCGAGAAAAGCCGCCCTGCGCCACGACGATTTCCCGAGCACTCGCCCGGCTTTCTCTGGACGAGTTTCGTCGTCTGTTCTCGCTTTGGCTCAAGACGATGCTAAGCGATCACAAAGCCCGATGGGCTGCTGCCATCGACGGAAAAACGTGTTG
Source organism: bacterium (assembly GCA_037143135.1). Classification (GTDB taxonomy): domain Bacteria; phylum Verrucomicrobiota; class Kiritimatiellia; order CAIKKV01; family CAITUY01; genus JAABPW01. The sequence goes on along the minus strand of JBAWZH010000289.1, from coordinate 2,276 downwards.
CCAAGGACTCGCCGCCGACGGGTCGCCCGTACAAATGCTCAATGTTTTTCTGCAGCAGGCCAAGTTGACATTGGATCAGTGGTCCATAGGCGGCGACAAAACAAATGAGCCGGGAAGTCTCAGAAATCACCTTTCCGAACTTTTGGCGGCCTATCCTGCCCTACAGCTTTTTACGGGGGATGCCATCTTCGCCCAACGCCCTTTGATGGAACTGCTGAAGGAGGAGGGCCGCGATTACCTGTTCCAAATCAAGGCCAACCAGCCCGACGTACTCGATGCGCTGACAACGTGTTTTGCCGATGCAACGGAGTCTCCGCCTGCCCATCAGATAACCGAAAAAAAGGGCTTAATATCGAAACCCGTAGGTTGTGGCTCAATCTGGATGACGCTGAGTATATCCGCGAGTGCCTAAACTTTCCTGGTTGTCAAATCGTCCTCCGCGCCGATCGTGAAGTACGTTCGCCCGACGGTAAGATTTCCCTCGCTAACAGTCGTTATTTCGCAACCAGCCTCGACCCAGCCTCCGTCACATCATCGGAGCTGCAATCCTATGTTCGCGATCACTGGCAAGTGGAAAACTGTCTTCACTTCGTCAAAGACCGCTGGTGGGACGAAGATCGCCATTACACCAAGCGACCGGGTCTGGCCGAGGCATTTGCCTCGCTGACGAACGCTGCCCTGAGCGTTATCCGTCTAATTCGCGAATCCGCCCAGTCTTTACGAGCTACTGCGGAGGCTATTCACTTGAATCCGCTGACCGCCCTCCACCGACTCGGTTTTATCAGGCTTGTCAGGCAAGGTTAAGTTGCCCGACTGATCAAGCGATTCACTGCCGATTCGATCCGCTTCTACAGTTCCTATTTGCGGCCTGCTTAATGTTAGGGCCGAAGGCCCAGAAGTTCGCCCAGCGAAGGGCGCAGCCCTTAGACATCGACCACGCCAACGAATTTCGGGCCGAAGGCCCAACCGATCACCGCATTGAAGGCCCAGGGCGAGGTGAAGTGTTGGCCCGTTGGGCCGAAAGGAAAGTTCTATGGAAATCTCAGTTTTCCAGGGCTTTGCCCTTCGCTGGGTCAACGGCTGGGCCTTCGGCCCGAATACCTTTCAGCAATACTCCCGAAAAAAAATTCTGCCTTTGGGAATCCCAGCCTGAGTGAACCGGACACGACTTATGGGGCATTGTCGCCGTCAGTCCGATCCAAGTTTCTACGAATCAAACCTCTGCGCAGTTCGCAAAAAAAGACTTTGCAATTCTCCTGTGGTGCAGGCCGCCGTAGCGTGATAAAATCAATCGTAGCTCGATGCTGTTCGCTCCGGCCGAGGCGGCGTCGGGCAGGGCTTTCCGTTGGACACGCGATTCAACTTAATGCGATATGAAACCATCTTTCCGCCAGCTTGCTCACAGTTTCCTCGGCGGACGTCTTACGGAATTGGGATTTGCTTATGAGCATGGCACGTACTGGCGCGAACTGCTGTCAGGGGTTATTCAACTCGTGATGATCGCGCACGATGCGCGAACCAACAAGACGTTCGGAGTGTTGTGCGGGCTAAACGCGCGGCCAATCGCAGGGGATGTAAATATCGCCAATCTGGGCATTGTTCGTGGCTGGCACGTAACGTCGAAGGGTTGGGATTGTAACTCAGGACGCTGGCCATGCGATGATAGATCGAGTGCCGAGAAGAGCCTGCAAACCATCACGCAGCTAATTGACACGCTCATTGAGCCGTGGTTCGCGTTGCACACCAGGCTCTCTGACGTAGCGAACCAGATGGAAGAACCACGTGGCCTTCAGAGGGCTGCACTTTATATAACAGACGGTAACTTCATGAAGGCCCGGAGCGCGCTGCAGGCTCTTTTGCAATGGTTGCGTACACCCAAGCCCTGGATGACTTCAGAAGAGCTTGAGGCGGTACGCCAGGATGCCGAATTCTTATTGCAAGGGATTGGCGAGAAATAGACTGTCCAATCGGGTAGGCGGGGCCATTGCTGGCCCCGCCTACCATACCACCTAGCATGCGGCTCCGGCACTCAGCGGTTCGCCGAGGGGCCGCCAACGCGCAACGGCCGCAACGTCGCTTCGCGACTGCCGCTTGGTGGTGCGGGCCCTGGGAGGCGGGTAGCAAGGAGCCGTCCCCCCCCTTGTGAGAAAGCGTCGGTCACCCTGAACCGCCGTAGCGAAGCGGCTCGGCCGCCGTCAAAAAGTCGGAAAACTGGCGGTTCTTCTTGACCCGCAGGCAATTTGAATCGCAGGATTTTGCCAGCCTGTCTTATGGCG
>JBAWZH010000288.1:0-2654 GCA_037143135.1 bacterium | reverse complement strand
GTATATACGGTGGTGTGGGAGGGGGCCTCAGCGATGGGGCTCCCTATCCCGATCGCGGATTATTTTGCGGCTTCAATCAGTTGCATGTCAGACTTAAGCAGCCGGTTGACAACAGCCGAGATATCAGAACGTCTACTGGATGCGATTTTTTCCACAAAACTCAACACATCTGAGTCGAGATAAACGGGCAAGTTCATCTTCGCATCCGGCCGAAAGAATTTCCCGCGCACTCCCTTTGAAAAGTCATATTCCTTTTTCATATCATTTCTCCATGTACTGACTGATTTCACGCCTGACGGCCTTTCGAGACGAAATAATCCTGATGCAGGCATTTGATTCGCCGCTTTCCCGGTACGTGTGGTGCACCACCAAAACTCCACCGCTGGCCGAAAGGCCAATCGTCACCCATCGATCTTCAGTTTTGCTGTGTTCTTCATCAAACACCGTGATGGCCCTTGGGTCACGGAAAACATGCGTCGCTTGCTCGAATCGCACACCATGATTTTTCCGATTAAGACGATCTTTTACGGGATCCCACTCGAAATCATAATTCATCGGGTTGCCCCTTGTTTATTCATATATTCGGCATTCTACGACAAAGGCAAAAAAAATCAACAGGCCGTCTTTGCCTGCCGGTGTTGGGACGCCAGCTCCTTCGCTTTAACGATAATTGGGGGCTCAGTCACCTTGAAAACGACCAGCGCAGAAGTCGGATCCCACTTCACTATATCTTCGATATTTATCTGCAAAAGATTGGGCAATGCCTTGGCTTGTTCAATGGTTATAGAGAAGAGGACGACAGAGTCGTCTTGTTCCTCCATTTCGACCGAACATTCAAAGGCCACCTCCGGTTGGTGCGGCGAATGCTCGATAGATCGCTTACCAAAAATGGCGGTATACTGCCCATTCGGCGAGTCTACTCCTTGAGAGAAACCACGACAAAATAGGATTTTCCGGATAAAGCGCAGCACACGACTTGCATATCTACTAATGGTGCCCGCATTTTTTCTGGATTTCCGTTTGCGAAACGGCAGGCTGATGAAATACGCAGACACCATGGTAAAAGGCGCGCCAAAATAGATCAGGCCGAGATCGCCAGCATGTATACCCGGCTCGAGAACCGCCAATTGGGGAGACTGGGGATCGCAACCTGGATTGACCTCCCGCCCTCTTGGGTATCGCCCAACGAGTCTTTCGGCCAATCGGCTGGACGAGGAGTCCCACAGGTGTGCTGCACGAATATTGTCCGATACATATCGCTGTTGGCCAACCCAATATTCAAACTCAATTCTGGATCCATAGACAGTGTATCGACGCTGATCTGAATCGGTAGACTCCCGCTGAGTTACTTCGCTAACCAGTATGCGCCCATTGGTCAATGGCCACTTCGAACTCTTCATGCAATTGCGAAGGTCCAAAATTCCCAGTGTCAATACGCACGGCCCCAAGAGAACAAGCAATAGCAGAATGAATCCCGCAAAAATTCCGCCACCTGAATTATCTTTCATTTATTGCCATTGCGAACGCCCGGCGTGTCCGGCGCGCGTTAGCCGGACCCGATCAGCAACTTGTCATCAATGTCCTGAAATGGAAATTGCCGCCGCAATCCCCTCCGAAAATTACATCAGCCGGAACTGTCGAAATACCATAGTGGCTACAGACTTTTAGGAAGGTTGCGTTGATTTTCAATGACTTACATCAATTTTCGCCGCGAATAGCGAAAGTCCGGTTAGCGCGTACGGACGAGGCCGTTGTTCGGTTATGTATAAATCAGCGGGAACGATTCAGGGCACTGAAGAGAGTCCAGGGAAAGATCGACATCCAGATCTGGCCAGAAGAGATGATCCTCATGAAGGAGTTGCACATTCAGGATCTGGTCAACTGTAGCCCCCCGAAACCAAGGAAAAACTCCATAAGGGAGGAAGTACTCCTTGTTTTCAACAAGAAGCCAAAAACCAAAATGATCGATATTCGTCACTTCAGCCAACGAAGTGGGTACGCCAAGCGTTGAGCAATTCATTTCGTCTTTCCTCCACTATCGATTTCAATTCGTTGACCTGAAAGGGAGACAGGCCGTGATTACGGGCCAGTTCCACAGTTGGCTCCAGCCAATATTTCGCTTCCCCGTCCGAGCCGTGCACATGAACATGAGGACGGGGTTCCTCCCTCGAGAAAAAGAAAAACCGATACCCTCGCCATTTGAACACTGTTGGACTCATGGCGTCATGCTATGTGGTTCTGCCTTCTATATCAATTATTTCTTAAAACAGAACGAATAACGTTCAGGCGCACTATCAAGCGTCGCTTGGAACGCTTGGTTCGCTGTCCTCCTATTCGAGATAAACTCCGTAGAAAGACACGGACGTCACGCCCATTTTCTTCAGGTGTTCAAGGACGTTCACATATCTTTCCGCCGGCATACCGTGGATTCCGCCGGTCTCTTGAAGGCGGACGTGCTTCTGCTCCGACATCGCAAGAAGCAGGGGCAACACGTTTCCCAACTCTGGGAGCTGACATGACGCCACAAAGAGACTCTGAGGTGGAGGAAAATCCCTGTCCCTGAACTTGTTCAGTTTCTCTGGATAGTCCCGGGCGAATTCCGTCACAATTCGCACGGGACCGGTCGGCCTGACTTCAAGTCCGATGTCCCGTTT
>JBAWZH010000287.1:0-2691 GCA_037143135.1 bacterium | reverse complement strand
ATTGGGATTTTGCCAAGTTCACTGAAATCCTTGGTGGAGAACGCGGAGATGCAGCCGGCGAGCAGCGTGTCGCCCGCCACCGCCAACGACGCATAACCATCGCCCTGCGTCCTGAATGTCTTCACCTGTTTTCCCGTGGCGGCATCCAAAACAATAACATTGCAGTCCATGTCCATCAAGTAGAGAAAACCCTGGTGATATACCGGTGATGAGTAGATGCGGTCCACGATCAGTTTGGCGGCCAACCACAGTTCTTTCACGGCGAAAGGTTCGGTGATCTGGTCTGGCAGTTGGTAGGCCCGAGTGTCGTTCTCATTGCCGAAGTACACCACCCCATCTTTCACCAGCGGACTCGTGAACCAGGCGCCGCCCACCAATTTGGTCAATAACTTGCCATCGGCCACCCGCACCACGTCACCACGAGGCGTGATGGCGATGGCCCGGCCGGCAATCGTCGTGACCACCGGCGTGCCGAAAGTGCCGTTCTTCTTTGGATCGCCGCAACAATTATTAACACCACTGCGAAAATGGCGACAGGGGCTGCCCACCTGCGGCGTCCCTAAGGTGGTTTGCTTCCAAAGTGTTTGACCCGTTGCTGAATCCAGCCCATACAGGGTCGAGTTGATCAGCATCAATACTTTGCCCTCGGCGCAGACCGGCGAAGTACCTTCGCCGTAGTGCGTATTGGGTTTCTCGACGATTTTGATCCATTGCCGCTGTCCTGCGAGGGTCAACCCGGCCACAACCCCCTTGCCTGTGTGCGCGAACACCATCTTGCCATCGCTTGCGGGACTTGGCGTGGTGAAGCCGGTTCCGCCGTGGACATAACCGGCATTTGCTTCATACGAAGGATCATCACAAGCCAGGTCCGCCTCCCAGAGTTTCGCTCCGCTCTGTGCGTTCAAGCAATACAATCGGCAGGATAATAACTTCACCGGCTCTTTACCGTCATTGGTCTCGCCCATGACAAATATCCGATCAGCGATCGGCGTTGGCGAACTATTGCTCCACCCTGGCAAAGCGATTTCCCACACAGGCTTGGTGGCGGGCGTCCAAGTTGCGGTGAACTTAGCATCGGGATAGACCCCCGAACCATCGCCGCGAAACCCCACAGCAGGGGTCGTGCCCGCAATTGGTGCTTGGTCCAGGGCCGACGCCTGGCCGAGCGAAAGTACCGCAGTGAGACTGAGGATAGGGTTAAGTTTCATGGTTTGGTTTCCTGAATGGTCATTATTTTGGCGGTGGGTTTTTGTAGTAGAGATGCACCCACTTGTGTTCATCCATGGTGATGGTGAGTGTTTCCGGAGCGTTATTGGGAATCTGGCCCTGGAAATCTGTCCAACTATGGAAAACTCTGCCGGAGGCGGGGTCCAAGCGCAGGGTGACCTTGGTGCCGGGGGCGTAGGCCGGCTGTTGGGCTGACCAGTTGGCGAGCCAGAGATTTTTAGGATTTTCCAACTCGGACGCGGGGGTCGGTTGGGCGGGTGGGTCGGCCAACACGCTCTTCGGGTTGCCCGTAAATGGACCACCAAAAGCGCCGCCTTCGATCCCCGTTGCACAACCTTCCCGCCCGATGGTGATACGCAGTTGATACTTCTTCCATTCCGCTTTCAGACCGAAGGCCTTCAGGATCGTCGAGGCGGACAGGATCTCTCCGGTCATATTCAGATGCCCCATATCGCGATGAATGCCTTTCTTGTTTTCACAGGCTTCGACATGGGCAGCCTGCAAGTCGACAAGAGGACACTTCATCTCGGTGGCGACGCGGCGGACGGCATCGGCATTGGGCTTGGTCCGTTCCAGTCCACACCAGAGCGTCGGAGTGCAAAGAATCACGTTCATCTTGGCGGCGCGCAGTTCCTCGACGTACTGCCGGACCCACTTCTCGTAAGCCTGAAGATGGGCCTCGCCACGCCCCGAATCATTGATCCCCAGGTTGATCATCACCGTGGTGGGCGCGTTGGGATGGCCGAGCAGCGCCTTCCACTGTTCGGCGAACGGTGGCCGTTTCGCGGGATTTTCCGGCACCAAGGGCAACCCGTACCCGCCCCAGGCGCGGATGACAACCTTGAGATCGGGAGACTGTTCCTGGATGCCCTGCTCCGCCAGGCGGACATAACCGCCGTGGGAAGTGCCGTCGTAGGTGGTCGAATCGCCCAGAATGAGTATGCGTTCATTGGGCTTGAGGTCATAAACCTTCGGCTGCTCAAAGGCAAAGACCGAGGTGCTTATCAGCCCGCCCAGAAGCAGGATGGCCGGTATGGCATGTTTACAGAGTGCGGTGGTTCGCATGGATTGGTTCCTTGTTTCGGGATGGTGTCCCGTTTGGTGGTGGAAAAACGCGACCGGTGCGTCGGGTTGGTTCGTGATCATACGTGCAAGTATCAACCTCGTTACTCTCATTTCTTCTCCATCGCGGCGATGGCGGCCTCGATCGCTTTGCGGTATTCGAGTTGCGCAGTCTTGCTGCGCTCATCGAGTTTGGGATCGGTTCCACTCATGGCGGCGGCCACCCGTTTCATCGAGGGGATGGCGGCGGGGCCGGTCTTGTTCCAGGCAGTCAAAATGCCCCCACGCGAGTTCGGATTGGCGCTGTTCATGGCAATCGGCTCCAGCCAGGCAAGGAATTTTTCGGTGGACAGGTTCAGTCGGAAGGTGGGTTCCATCGCTAAGTCCCGATCCTGGGCATAG
>JBAWZH010000286.1:0-2729 GCA_037143135.1 bacterium | reverse complement strand
TTATGAGAAGGGTACTCACGGTATCGCCATGGCTCGCGCTGCGGCCAGAATCTCATCACGCGATCCCTGCCGGGCAACGACCTCCTTGAACACGGGATTTCTCAACGCATGGGCCAACCGCGAAAGCATATAGAGATGAATCCTCACAGTCGGGCTCACCAGCGTGAAAAGCGTGTGGACCGGCAGATCGTCAATCGCGCCGAATTCGATCGGCGTCTCCAGAAAACACAGGCAGATGGCGGGATGATTGACCGAGAGCACGATGGGATTGCGGACATGCGGGATGGCGATGCCATCTCCGATCCCGGTCGAGGCCATGGATTCCCGCGCCAGCAAGACGCGGAGCAGCAACTCACGATCCATATCCGGGGGCAACTTCATGACGCCCACCACCGAGCGCAGGGCCTGCTCCTTCTCATTTCCGGCCAGACGGTAAAAAATCCCGCCCGCCTCCAGCGAATCGCCAAAATCCGGCATCAATTCAGCCCCCGCATCGGGTTCGGCGAACATTTCGGTGGAGACATTAATCTTCTGGGCATTGGCCCATTCAAGGAGTTCTGCCCGGTTAAACCGGTATTGGTCATTCACCTTATAGGCCGGCAGTTGCCCCTGCTGAATCCATCGGTATATGGACTTCTCAGAAACATTCAACATCCGCGCCACATCTCGCACACCCAATTGCATACCATCACCTTGAGAGAATAGTTGGACAAATAAGGACAATGAATACGACTCTGTCCTTTAAAAGTCAACGCAGCATCCCGATCATGAAGATTCCCGAACACCCGGCTCTGTTCACCGAAACGGGCGCAATCCGGAATTCAATGCGACCACACATCCACCCACCGTGTGCGTTTACCCCATTTTTCGGCCTCCCGATGGGAAGCGAAGTATAAATCGATGTGATCCCCCTTGATGGCGCCGCCCTGGTCTTCCACCCGGCCGTATCCATAGCCTTCAATATACATGACGGTGCCGAAGGGATAACGGGTGGTATCTGCGGCGATCGTCCCGTGTCGCGCCTTCGTCCCGCTGGCGGTCACGCCCACCTCTTTCCGCTGGCCTTTGAGCGGGCCGGAAGAATAGACCGGACGCAACAGCCAATTCCGATGCCAACTGCAACACTCCTGGCAGGGGCAGTATCCGGTCACCAGCATCCGTTTGACAACCGGAGGCTGGCTTCCCTCGGGAGGCCGAATCGAGGCACAACCTGCACCCAACAGCACCAGGGTGGCCAGGGAAAATAGTATCGCATGATATCGCACGGGGACGATTATAGCCTTTCTTGCCTACCAAACTCAATGAGGAGATACTCAGGCTTCGAATTGGTTGAATGACGAGCCCCAGTTCGATATAAGAGACGGCTTCATGTCACAAAGTCACCAATCAATCCGGGATCGTCCCGCGTCGGCCCCTGCGCTCGATGCCTTGCACGCACGCACCCTCAAACTGTCTATTGTGGAGGGCTGCGCCTGGGCGGTCATGTCGGGGTTCGGCGAACAATTCGTAGGTCCTTTTGCCGTCTTTCTGAAAGCCGATGATTTTTCAATGTCCCTCCTCGTCACGCTCCCCTTGATACTGGGCGCCCTTGCACAACTGGCGGGCGGGTATCTCGTTGAGCACATGGGGCAAAGACGATCAGTCATTATCATGACCGCTCTTATCCAGGGCCTCGGATATCTGCCCCTGTTCTGGTTGCCCTATCTCTTTCCCGCCCAGGGAGCGCGCATCGCCATTTCGGTAGCCATCGTCATGCTCATTTCAGTCCACCTGGGCATACCCAGTTTCAACAGTTTGATGGGCGATCTGATCCCTGAACAAATTAGGGGCCAATTCTTCAGTAAACGAATGTCGCTGATCACCATGGCCATGCTGGTATCCATGCTGGGCGCGGGGAGGATCGCCACCTATTTCGAGCATCAGCATCATGTCTGGCTGGGATTCTGTGTCATCTTTACCATCGCCATGCTGGCACGGTGCTGTAGCGCCTTTATGCTGACACGCTACTACGAACCCCCATTCCGTCCGAGTACCGGCGCCTCCTTTACCTTTATTGACTTCATTCGAGAGACCCCTCGCACGAACTTTGGACGATTCACATTCGTCATGGCGATCATGAACTGCATGACCAGTGTGTCATCCCCCTTCTTTACACAATACATGATCCGGGACCTGCATTGGACAAAGGATCAATTTGCCGCCATCACTTCCGCCTTCCTGCTCTCGCAAATCATTTTTGTCCGCTGGTGGGGGCGCATATGCGACCGCCATGGCAATCGCTCCGTGATCAGGGCCACGAGCCTCCTACTCCCCCTGATGCCGATTTTATGGGCAACCACCCACAACTTCACCATCATCCTGGGCGTTCAGGTTCTTTCCGGGATGGCCTGGTCTGGCTTTAATCTGGCCTGTACAAATTTCATCTACGATTCCACCCCCGCCAACTCGCGCCATCGCATTTTCGGGTACTATAATGTGATCAACGGCATGTTTGTCCTCGTCGGCGGCAGTGTCCTGGGCGCATGGTTTGCAGCCAACATGCCATCGACATTTCGTATCGGTGACTTGACGCTGGTATTTCTCTCCTCCCTGCCTGTCGTATTCATTCTGTCGGGCCTGCTCAGGGCACTGGTCAGTATTATTCTGATCCCCGTATTCAAAGAAGTGCGTTCAACCGAGCCCATCACGTCACGACAACTCCTGTGGCGACTCTCAACGGGCGAACCCAT
>JBAWZH010000285.1:0-2828 GCA_037143135.1 bacterium | reverse complement strand
CCCTCACGATAGGAGGCGGGCTGCGGCTGGAAGATCAGGCGGTCGGAGAATAGCCAGGCAAAGACCAGCACAACAACGTAGATCTCAATCAGGGATATCATGATTCTCCGTAGCGACACCTCTCCAACCACCCATCGACGCCAGCCTTCTGCAAACATCCCTTTCCCTGATTCTGGCCGTTTCCTGTTCATATGAAGAAGTTGGTGATACACATAGTCCGAATATTCTGCGAACGGAACTCTTGACCCGCGGGGAGCGTGCGAGCCGTCGCGGTCAAAAAGCGGGTTCGGCTAATTCTTGTTCATATTGCCAAAAGTCTGCAGGCCGAATGATTTTGATGCCTTCATATGACTTCAGTACGGTCAGGTCCTTGTCGCCGGTAACAATAACCTGCGCGCAACCTGCAAGCGCTGTCGCAAGGACAACGTCATCATCCGGGTCTCGGCATACCGCCCCAGGAAGACGAACTGGCTTCACCATAAACGCCCGAGATTGAATCAAAGTCGCGGCCGCTTTGGCTTCCGCCACGTTGTATCCGAATTTCCGCACCAGAACATCGCTGAATTCATCCAGCATGGGTTTGGACAACGTAATGTCGTGATGTACCGCGCAGTGTTCAATTAATTCGTTGCAACTGCCATGGGCAATGAATGCAGCAATTAGCACGTTCGTGTCGAGCACGATTTTCATGACACCACGTCAAAAACATCCTGGTCATTATAGACGCCGCGCTTGACAGCCTTGGGAATCATCAGTTTGCGCAAGGCGCGAAACTGTTTTTGAAAAAGATAATCCCGCACGGACTCCCGAACAACATCGCTACGGGACACACCCTCCATGCGCGAGACCCGATCTAGCTCATGTCTCACGGATTGCGGCAAACTGACTGTAATGGTGCTTCGCATGACTGACTCCTTATTGTGTAATCAATTATCTTACAGTCATGCAAAATGTCAATGCCTGTTTCTTTCCATCTAGCGCTCCTTAAGTGAAATTGACAAGGTCGAGTGGCGTTCATAGGATGCCACCCATGAAAAGCTTCCGGAAAGAATTGTGGTTTAACACGGTCAATGCCGATGCCCACCTTAAGCGCCAAATCATGGGACGTGAGGTGGTCGTTGCGGTCACGAATGGCCGACGACAAGGCCGGAGTCAGGGGTGTCATCGTGCTTGAGATGGTTGGCACCTTCAGTGACGAGTGGGGCTCGCAGGTCTATCCCGCCCCTGTACTCCGGCTAATGTACCCTAGCCGGGCGAACTTCATCGGCGTGGTGGGACGTTGGGATCAGGGGGATTGGCTCAAGACCGTGAAAGCCGGCATGAAAGGGGCAACCGACCTACCCGTATATTCCATACGTGCACCAACCGTGATCCCCGGAGTTGATTTCTCCGACCATGCGAGTTACTGGCCCCATGACATCAAGGCCGTCATGGTCACCGATACGGCATTCTACCGGAACAAGGCCTATCACAAGTCGGGCGACACTGCGGACAGGTTGGATTACAGCCGCATGGCAGAGGTCGTTGTGTCCGTTTTCGAGGCGATAAGATCCATCGCAAACCCTCAATGAAAAAGCCAACCAAACGTCTGTTGATGGGCTTCCTCATTGCATTCGTGGTGGGCTTCGCCCTACTCAACATCCTGGCCTACAACCATGCCCACGCCATGATGTACTTCACGAGTGGTGGCACACGTACCGAGAAGCCGGAGAAGTTGACCCTCGGACAGAGGATCAAGGTGCTCCTGACTGGAGTCAACGTGCCCCGCCCGGTGAGCAGTCGACAACCTTCAGAACTTGATTTCGGGTGCAGGCGTCTGACCATCCGTGGCACGAACGGCATCACACTGGGCTGCTGGTATGTCGACCGAGGCGAGAAAACCCCGCTTGTCATCCTGTTCCACGGTTATGGTGCCGAGAAGACCTGCCTGATCCGTGAGGCAAAGGTCTTCCTCCAGCTAGGGATGTCAGTCCTACTTGTCGATTTCCGTGGTTCAGGGGAGTCCTCCGAGTCCTATACGACCATCGGATTCCGCGAGGCGGATGACGTGACAACGGTCATGCAACACGCCCGTCTCAACCTGCGTCACCCGTCGGTGGTCCTGTACGGGCAATCCATGGGGGCTGTGTCCATCTTGAGGGCCGTGCACCGGTGCCAAGGGACAGACATTCTGAAGGCGCAATATAGTGAGGCAGGGCGGATTGTCCAGGCGCATCAGTCCTTTTTCTGTGGAACGGAGGCTATCCAGTCCTATTCTTGTGTCCGCAGTCCATCCCGTAGTTTCTCCGCGATGCGATCCCGCAGACTCTTCGGGGCGAGCACCTTCACGTCCGGCATCCATGACAGGATCCATCGCACGAGTTCCTTGCGGCCCGTGGTCTCTAGCCGCATCTCGACGCGGCCATCCGCGTGCGTCTGAAATTCCTGACTGGGGTGCCAATCTCGTTCGGTAATGTAGACCACCAGTTTCGGCTCGAACAGCAACCGAACCTTGATTGGCGTCTCGCCGCCCACGATCCCGAACGCCTGCTTGGCATAGGTTTCGGCGTTGAAGTCCGCCGGGCGCGTGAAGGTCTGCTCCGTGGCCTCGGTCCGGCGGAACCGCGACAGGGCGAAGGTCTCGATCTGATCCTTGCCCACGTTTCGCGCCAGGACATACCAGTTCCCGTGGTAGGCGAGCAGGTGGTACGGGTGCAGTGCGTACTCGGATACGCGCCCGTCGAAGGTACTGAACGCCTCCCGGCGCGTGATCGACACGGGCGGCAAGGCATAAGTCTCATCGGTCAGCCGGAACCCATGCCGGGCGTCGTCATAGGCCAGGGGTGCGC
>JBAWZH010000284.1:0-2842 GCA_037143135.1 bacterium | reverse complement strand
TCGGTGGTGTCCTGCACGACGGCCACGGCGCCCAGACAACGGGTCTGATTGGCGAGGCGCTGGGTGCGTGTGACCAGATTTCTCCGGGTGCCGCGCTCTATCCACTCATCCGATTGGGGAGACCCGTTTTCACCCAGTGTCCTCCGGAGAAGGTCGGCCAGACGGCTTCCCAACCCCTCCACGGGCCGGCCGATGGCCGTCTCGGCATTGACGCCGAAGAGGGATTGGGCGGACTCGTTGTACCATCGCACGATGCCCGCGTCATCCACGGCAATAATACCGCTGGGCATCGAATGGAGCAGGGTTTCGGCCAGCATCTTCTGGATCGTGGCCTCCTCGTAGAGCAGGGCGTTTTCCAGCGTGGTGGAGACACACTCGGTGAGACTGATCAGGTGATCCATGTGCCGTTTCTCGAACGGGAGCCCCGTGGAGAGCGGGCCGACAAACAGCCAGCCCAGCAGCCGGTGATGGGACTGAAGGGGAATCAGAACTTCGGCGCCCACCTGATCCAGCATGCCTTGCAACATCCGCCGGTCGGTAACATCCCGGATACGTTCAAGATGCGCCAGGGAAACGGCATGGGTGTGAACGGTCATCCAATTGACGTACGGATGGGTTTCGCCGAATTCAAGCAACACGGAGGACTCGATACACCGCAGACCGGCGCGGAGCCGGTAGGAGGCGATATCCCGGGTTCTGCTGAAAATTCCAATGCGGGACACCCGCAGGGCATTGGCGACTTCATCGACGAGGCGTTGCAACAGGGTTTCCACGTTGGTGAAATGGCGCATGGCGGCGGAGAAATCGCGGATGTCAAGGGAGGTGTCGGCGTCCTCCCGCGGGCGGTTCTGGTAGGTTTCAGTCAGGACATTGAGCCGCAGGGTTTCCTGTCGGAGCAACCGGTTTTCAGACGCCAGTTCCAGATGCCGGAAGGCGCGTTGAACCAGCGTGGTCAGACGTTGACGATCCACGACCGGATCCGCCTCGGAGGCGAAAACATCGGATTGCTGGGCCTGAAGCATGGGATCAGAGCCGGGCATACCGAAGACGATGATGAGGGTGCGGGGATAATTCCGGGTCAGCATGGCCAGCAGATCAAGCGAATCCCGTGTCAACAAGTCAAGCAGGAGAACCTGATCCTGTTGTACTTCAAGTTCCTTCTGGACCTGGACGGCAGATTCCATATGCCGCGCAACGGCGAGCGACCCGAGGAAGGATCCCATCCGGGCGGCCCATTCCCCATTGGTACTGTACAGAAGGCAGGTTGACGGGGATGCCGGTGTCATTCCGAGGCGCCCTCCTTGAGCAAGGGAATGGCCACGGTGAAGGTGGTGCCGCGCCCGCGCTCGCTTTTCACGTCGATCAAGCCGCCATGCTCATGGATGATGCCGTGGGCCACCGACAATCCCAGGCCGGTACCTTGTGCTTTGGTGGTAAAGAAAGGATCAAAAATGTGAGAGAGATCCTCCGCTGGAATTCCCTCGCCGGAATCCTGGATCACGACCAGGATCATCCGGCGGTCCGCCTGTCCGTTCCACCAGGCGTTTGAGGGATGGTCGGGGTCAGGCAGAAGGGTGGTGACCGAAAGCGATCCTCCGTCTTTCATGGACTCGATGGCGTTCAGGAGGAAGTTAATGAAGGCCTGACTGAGTTGATCCCCGTCGGCGTTGATGCGGTCGGCCGGGGCTGGAAACGAGGTGGTCAACTGGATGTTTTTTGAGCGCATCTGCTGCTGGAGAAGTTTCAGGGCGCTGCTCAACAGGTCATGAAGCGATGTGGATGTCAGGATGGGTTTGGAAGGGCGCGAGAACCTCAGCAGTTGATTGACGATCGAGTCGATGCGTTTGACTTCGCCTCCGACCAGCGAAAAAAACGTTTCCCGGAAATCCGCGTCCTCATAACGTTCCGGCAGGAGTTGGGTGAAGGTCTTGATCGAGACAAGGGGATTCTTGATTTCGTGCGCCATACCGGCGGCGAGCGTTCCCAAACTGGCGAGTCGGTCGGTGCGCCGGACCTGGAGTTCGAGTTGCTTGAGGGTGGTGAGGTCGCTGATCACCAGGAAGGCGCCCAGCCGCTTTCCGGCATGGCCATAGATGACCGAACTGCTCACCCGGATGGGAATGGGTTCGCCTTGTTCCTGGGATAGGGAGTAATCCTGATTTACAATTTCAGTGCCTTCATCCTGTGTTTTTTCAAGAAGGGCGCCCAGTGGCGGCGGCAGGACACTCAGGGGTTGCGTTACGGTGTCCGGGGCTGACAGGCTTGTAATTCGCTGAGCCTCCCGGTTGAAAATGGTGATGGCGCCATCGATGTTGGCGGCGACCACGCCGCTGACAAGACTGTCCACAAGGATTTCATTGTAGATCTTGCTATCCTGCAATTGCGTGTAGAGCCGGACTGAACTGATGGCGGCGGCAAGTTGATTGCCTAGCAGTTGCAATATCTGTTGTTCGGGAGCCCCGTAGATTCGGCCTGACAGACGCGGCGGAAGCAGGAGCAATCCCTCCATTCCATCATGGGAAAAGAGTCCGACTGCCGCCGCAAAATTCAGTCGCTCAACCGTTTTACAGGCGGCTTCCGCCGTGGCTTCCAACCGCAACCGACGAAGAATGTCGGGAACGATGGGTTCCTCAAGGGCGGCCAGGGTAATGGGGAGCGGGTCGTTGAGAGGGATAACCGTCTGATGGCCATCCGTTTCCGGATAGCGTTGCCCATACTGATCCTTTTGCCGGAGGACGATGACGGCCGAATCCGTGCCGACGGTGCTTGTCACCAGGGCGGCGAAATCCCGGAGTAACTGATCCATCGATTTGACTGATCTGAACAGGGCATCGGCCGACTG
>JBAWZH010000283.1:0-2863 GCA_037143135.1 bacterium | reverse complement strand
TTGAACAGGCTCTGGCGATTCGGTGGGAACCACGCGACGAACGGCATGGCGCCGGGGGGGATGATCGGCGCCGACCCCGGCGTAGGCGACCGGGCCGCTTTTCTTCCCCGAGTAAAGCACCCGCGCAAGGGTAACGGTTCCCGGGTCTGTGTATTGAGTCTTGTGCCAATTCCGGTGATGTGATACAAAGCCCGCCCTTTTACAAGGAAATCCGATATATGGAAGCATTAGCGCATATCCCGATGGGTGAGGATCAGTTTGAAGAATGGTTTCTTGCCAGGATCACCGATCCCAACATGCCGGTCGATGACATGTTGACCGCGCTCAGCGAATTGCGCCGGGCCGGCAAGACCGATCAGACGGCCATCTGGGCGGAACTGATGGAGGACGCGCTGATCGATCTGGGACAGGCGGAAGGGGCTGTCAAAGTGCTCAGACTTCGGGCTGGCTGGAATTCCGGGAATACCGTATTTCGCAATCTGTGCGCCAAGAAACTCGCGACCATCCATCGAAACGACCCCGTTCGCAAGAAGTTTGTCGCCAACCTTGGCCTAGACAAGGGAGTCCCCTTGGATGAGTGTTTCCGGCGGTTGGACACCCTTCAGAATTTAAAGCCCGGCCTGCTGTGCGTCGACAAGACCTGGGGCGTCGGATCCATCCGGAAAATCGACGCTTTCTATGAGCGCGTGACGATTGATTTCACGCGGAAAATGGGGCACGAGATGTCGTTTGCCTATGCCGCCGAGACCTTGCAGATGGTGGATGACGAACATCTCCTTGCCCGCAAGTACAAGGATGCCGTGGCCTTGGCGTCCCTCGCCGAGACCGAGGCGGCGGAACTGGTGCGCATCGCGTTGCGCAGTTACGGACCGCTCCCAGTGGCCCGGTTGCAGGAGATTCTATCGGATGGGATTGTGAAACCCGAGGGTTGGAAACTATTCTGGGATACGGCGCGGAAAGCCCTGAAGGCCGACCCCCTGGTGGTCATCCCCGCCAAACGCAATGAACCGATTACCCTGTTGGACAAGGCAAAGGCCTATGATGCATCCTGGTTTGCCCTCCTGGCGGCCGAGCGCACGGCGGAAGGGGTCTTTGCCCGTCTCGATGAATTGGCTGACAACGCCAAGCCTGACGACCTTGAGCCGGTTGGCCGCCGGGCCATCGGGGAACGCCTCGCCTTCCTGATGAAGGGATTCGGCGACAAGGACATGAGCATTCGTGTCCAGGTTGTCGTGCTGGCGCGGGAGTGGAAGGTGGCGTCGGAGCAGGTTGACTGGGTGCGTGAGGCCGACTTGCTCGTCGGCCCCGCCGCATTTATGGCGGCAGCGCAGGTGATTACCTCGAAACGACTGGATGCGCTTCTGAGGTTGCTGGTCGAGTTCGACAGCGCCCGTCTGTACGGTACCATCACCTCCTCGATTCCCGACATGACGATGAATGTGCTCAACGCCTGTGTTGCCTTCATGCTCGACCAGGATCAGGATGCCGCCTGTGGCGCGGTTTTCCGCGAACTGGTCGGGATGCGCAAGGCAGGTGTCGAGGTTCTGTTCTGGTTGGCACGCCGTCCGGATCGGATGGAGGCCTGGGGCCTGGGAACCATCGGCGACCTGGCTTTTCAGATTCTGCCGGCCCTTGAAAAAACCTATATGGGAGAACGTCTGCGGGCCGCCAATCAACTCTCCGAACTGGTGGAGCAGCGCGAATGGCTCGAGGCGGCGGCGCGGGTGATGAACGATGTCCAGCGGTCAAGTTTCATCCGCTACCTCTACGGCGCCATGGGTAAGGTACCTGTGGATACTCATGCCATGATCGGGCGCATGGTTCGGGCGTATCCGGAACTGGCGGCCATCCTGTCTTCGCGGCAGGATGAAGACGCGCCGCCTGCGTCTCCCCAGGGCGGATTGACATCCTGGCGTTCCTATCGGCAGCGCCAGAAATTGCTCGCGAAGATCGTGAATGAGGATATCCCCAAGAACAGCCGGGATATCGGCGTGGCCCGGAGTTACGGCGATCTTCGCGAGAACTTCGAGTACAAGTCGGCCAAGGAGCAACAGGGTATCCTGATGCGCCGCAGCGGGGAGTTGGATCAGGATCTCAATACCGTCAAGGGCACGGATTTCTCCAATTGCCGGATCGAGTTGGCCGGCATGGGAACCTCGGTCACCATCCGGATGGAGGATGGCCTGACGCAACGGTTTCATATCCTGGGAGAGTGGGATCAGGATACCGAACGGAATATCATTTCATGCAGTAGCCGGATGGGCAAGACTCTGACTGGGCATCGACCGGGCGATGAACTGATGGTGCCTGGCGACAAGGGTGAAGTCCGGTGTACGATTGTTGATGTGTCGGCTTTGCCCGAAGCCGTGGTGGCCTGGGCCAAAGAAGAGTGATTGGCAAGGTTGACAGGAACAGCGTCGTTTGTTATCTAGGCAAGCTTTTTCCCGCACGAAATACCAGAGCGGGATGAAAGATGGGAGTTTTATGGCAAAGAAAACCGGAAAAGCAAAATCTGTTGTGAAAAAAACGGTCACGATCAAAGCCAAGCCGCCGACCAGAAAAGTGGCGGCGCTTAAGAAGGCTGTTCCGAAACCTGTTGCCAAGACCGCTCCGAAACCCGTTGACAAGGTCAGGAAGTCAGCCGCCAGGGGGGGCGTCTCCAAACGGACTGTGACACCCGCCGTTAAAGTGGTCGTGGCGAAAAAACGTCCCCTGAAAGTGGCCGTGGATAAGAAAGGTTTGAAAAGTCTCAAAGAGGCTCTCATCAAGATGCGTGAACGGTTAACCGGTCAGATCAGCGCGTTGGCCGATGATTCCCTGAAGTATGTCGATGATGCCTCGTCCGAGGATCGGACGGATGATT
>JBAWZH010000282.1:0-2865 GCA_037143135.1 bacterium | reverse complement strand
CGGTGAATACGTTCCCGGGCCTTGTACACACCGCCCGTCACACCACGAAAGTCGGCAACACCCGAAGCCGGTGGGCTAACCCGCAAGGGAGGCAGCCGTCGAAGGTGGGGTCAGCGATTGGGGTGAAGTCGTAACAAGGTAGCCGTAGCGGAAGCTGCGGCTGGATCACCTCCTTTCTAGGGAGCCACTTCGGTGGCCTGGGTTCCTGGCTTCGGCCAGTTGAGCTCCCCCGTCCCCTCGTGGGCCGGGCGAGAATGAACCCTGGAAACAACGTCGACACCTGGTTTGTCGGCCGGGACCTTGCGGACCAAACACTTTGTAGTGGTCCATTACCGCAAGGAATCAACCCCGTCCGTCATCGCGCTGTTCAGTCATCAAGGATCGGGAGATCTGTCGGTTCGCCGGCGGTAACCCGATCGGGGATCACGCCGACCCAATGGGTTGGCGGGTGAACCTTGAAAACTGCACAGTGGCGTAGGTGTGCTCTTCAAGATATGAAGGGCGTACGGTGGATGCCTTGGCGCCAGGAGCCGAGGAAGGACGTGGGCGGCTGCGATAAGCCGCGGGGAGGCGCTGACCAGCCTTTGATCCGCGGATCTCCGAATGGGGGAACCCACACGCTGTAATGGGCGTGTATCCCTGCCTGAACACATAGGGCAGCGGAAGGCAAGCCGGTGAAGTGAAACATCTCAGTAACCGGAGGAAAGGAAAGAAACCTCGACTCCCTGAGTAGTGGCGAGCGAAAAGGGAAGAGCCCAAACCGAGTTGAGCGTGATTGCCTGCGGGCGTAGCTCATCCGGGGTTGTAGGACCAACATGATCGTTCCGCAGAGCGTTCGGACAGTTACAAATGCTTTCGATAGTCGAACGGCCTGGAAAGGCCGGCCACAGTGGGTAATAGCCCCGTAGGCGAAATCGAGAGCACTGTCCCGTTGGCACCTGAGTACGGCCGGGCACGGGAAACCCGGTCGGAACCCGCGGGGACCACCCCGCAAGGCTAAGTACTACCTGGCGACCGATAGTGAACTAGTACCGTGAGGGAAAGGTGAAAAGAACCCCGGGAGGGGAGTGAAATAGAACCTGAAACCGTACGCCTACAAGCGGTTGGAGCCGAGCTTGCTCGGTGACAGCGTACTTTTTGCATAACGGACCGGCGAGTTACTCGTCTCTGGCAAGGTTAAGCGAAGCGAAGCCGTAGCGAAAGCGAGTCTGAATAGGGCGATTTAGTCAGAGGCGGTAGACCCGAAGCTGAGCGATCTATCCATGGGCAGGTTGAAGCGAGGGTAAGACCTCGTGGAGGACCGAACCCACGTCAGTTGAAAATGGCGGGGATGACCTGTGGATCGGAGTGAAAGGCTAATCAAGCTCAGTTATATCTGGTTCTCCCCGAAATATATTTTGGTATAGCCTTGCGTGTTCAATCGTGGTTGTAAAGCACTGTCTGACCTAGGGGCCCTACCAGGTTACCGAAGTCATACAAACTCTGAATGCCACGATTCTAGAGCGCAGGAGTCAGACGGCGGGGGATAAGCTTCGTCGTCGAGAGGGAAACAGCCCAGACCACCAGCTAAGGGCCCTAAGTGTTGACTAAGTGGCAAACGTTGTGCGAGCGCAGTGACAACCAGGATGTTGGCTTAGAGGCAGCAACTCGTTTAAAGAGTGCGTAATAGCTCACTGGTCAAGTGTTCGTGCGCGGATAATGTAACGGGGCTCAAGTCAACCCCCGAAGCTGTGGACTTCACTATGTGGAGTGGTAGGGGAGCGTTCGCGTTGCAGTGAAGCGGCGGCGGAAGCCAGCCGTGGAGCGGCGTGAAGTGAGAATGCCGGTATTAGTAACGAAAGAGGAGTGAGAAACTCCTCCACCGATTGCCTAAGGATTCCTGAGTAAAGCTAATCTTCTCAGGGTTAGTCGGGACCTAAGCCGAGGCCGAAAGGCGTAGGCGATGGACAACAGGTTGATATTCCTGTACCACGTCTTTCACGTTATTACCGATGGGGGGACGGGGAAGGATAAGCGAACCGTGGCGTTGGTAGTCCACGGACAACCCGGTAGGACGGATCCCAGGAAAATCCGGGGTCCATTAAGTCCGAGAGGGGATGTCAGCCGGCTTCGGCCGGCCAGTCGCTGATTCCATGCCTCCAAGAAAAGCCTCTAGGGAGTGGGAACGTGCCCGTACCAAAACCGACACAGGTGGGCAGGTAGAGCATACCAAGGTGATCGAGAGAACCCTCGTTAAGGAACTCGGCAAAATGGCCCCGTAACTTCGGGAGAAGGGGCGCCGCGGTAGGGTGACGGGACTTGCTCCCCGAGCTCGAAGCGGCCGCAGAGAATTGGCCCAACCGACTGTTTACCAAAAACACAGGTCTCTGCTAAGTCGTAAGACGATGTATAGGGGCTGACGCCTGCCCGGTGCCGGAAGGTCAAGAGGATGGGTTAGCTTCGGCGAAGCTCAGAATCCAAGCCCCGGTAAACGGCGGCCGTAACTATAACGGTCCTAAGGTAGCGAAATTCCTTGTCGGGTAAGTTCCGACCTGCACGAATGGCGTAACGAGTTGGGCGCTGTCTCAACGAGGGACTCGGTGAAATTGTAGTGTCGGTGAAGATGCCGACTACCCGCCGCAAGACGGAAAGACCCCGTGAACCTTTACTGCAGCTTGATATTGGGATTTGGGATGTCCTGTCCAGGATAGGTGGGAGACTGGGAAGCCGTGACGTCAGTCATGGTGGAGTCGCCCTTGGGATACCACCCTGGATGTTCTGAATTTCTAACGCGACACCGTAATCCGGGTTGCGAACAGTGTCAGGTGGGCAGTTTGACTGGGGCGGTCGCCTCCTAAAATGTAACGGAGGCGCACAAAGGTTCCC
>JBAWZH010000281.1:0-2872 GCA_037143135.1 bacterium | reverse complement strand
CGAGAGTCCACCCGCAAGATCCCCGGACACTGATGAATAGTAACTGACCGGCCGACCCAAATAGGCGCGCCCCCCGAGATCTCCATTCTCGAAAAGGATGACCTGTCCGCCGTCGAGTTGGAGATAATCCGCCACGTCAATATACTGACGTCCCAGCCGGAGCCGCATACTGCCATTTCGGTCATGGATATCCCCATACGCCTGAAGTAAACGGTCTTCGGTCACCCCTTTGGCGTCATCCAGACTGCGAAAGGTTCCGTCAAATTGAGAAGCGCCGTCAAGGTCGGTGTGTTCGCGGCCTGACGCGTAGAAATCAAACCGGCCATTCCCGAGGTCGCGGGCGCTTCCATACCAGTACCCGTAAAGATCCTCATCCTTCGAGGATCCTTCAGTCCGATAATCATAGTCCATCCGGATACGCCCCTCGTATTTCGGCTGAACTCCGTATGATTTAACGGGTGTTGCTTCGGCAAAGCCACAGGCGGGAATGGCGGCAACAATAGCCATCAACCCCATAAAAGGTAAAAGCTGGCGGAACACGCCAGCATCGACGGCAAAATAAATGTGTTTGCCAACCGTCACTCTTTTCATCGTCCAGTGAAACCCAAAACAACTTACCACCCATGAAACTATGCGGGGCGGCGATTGTCAACCAATCCCGCCCCGCGTCATTGAGAGAAACCCTTACGGAACGGTAATGACCCGGTAGAACTTATTGGTCTTGTCGCGCAGCGAATCCAGAGTATAGAACCAGGCATTGGAACTGACAAAACTGGGGCCCATGTTCGTCCAGGCGCTGGTAATACCCAGCGTGGTGACTGACTGGAACTGCTGCGTCACCCCCATCGTGCCGGGCAGATAACTCAACTCAATGGCCGGGAGCAGGTGGACGGTGTTCGTCCCTCCCGTCGGGGTTGAAGCCGCACTCAGCGGATTGGCGCCGGCCATCACTTCAACGTAATCAGAGAACCCGTCTCCATCCGTATCCCGCAAGTTCGGATTGGTCCCTACTGCCAGTTCCCGGGCATTGGAAAGCCCGTCGCCATCGGCATCACCCGATCCGGTTTGGGCCGTCAGGGATCCGAAATAGGTCATCTCCCAACTATCCAGCAAACCGTCATGATCCACATCAATCCCGCCCCTCAAGTCATCGATCGAAGCGCGGAGCAACGCGGCAGCATACTTGGGATTATGCACACCCAAACTGCGGTCTTCATAGACGAACCAGTAGTTATAAGCCGCCTTCCTTCGCTTCATATCATCAGGCGAGGTGGCTGAAGCCGCGAAAATCAGGTTATTGCTGACATACAGCCCATTATAGGGCGGCAACAGAGCGACCAACTGAACCATCATGTTGGCGATTTCCTGCTGAACCCCTGACACCACACCATCCTGATCATAGTCTTCACCGCCGAAATTGAAGTTGGTGATCCCCTGATGGCAGGGCGCACAAGCCGACGTCAAATAGATCGTATTCGTGGGAGGAGGAACGACAGCGCTCGATAAAATATTCGTTACCGTGCCATTATAACTGATTTTGAAGGTATGACCGCCCACCTTATTCACGGCACTTGCAACCAAGTTCGTGGGAGTATCCTGCATATGGCAGGTCACGCACGTGTCCTGACACACCTCCCAGTGACGGGAAGACGGCATCGTCATCCCGTACTGAATGCCATTGGTTCCGAACAGCATGTCAGCCTGAGTGCCATGGTGGGGCGTACTGCCAATCGAAACGATTCCGGATCGGTTTGTACTCAGACCGGTAACGGCACTGAGTTCCCCGTTATTACGATCATGATGACAGTTCATGCAGATAATGCCATCGCCACCGCGAGTAATCACAAGGTTGGTCGCAATTGTAAAACTGGGGATATTCCGAAGCTGGTAGGCGCCCATCCCCGTACTGTGGGGATCATGACAGGCCGCGCAGGTAATACCCTCATTATAGGAACCGCGTACTAAGTTGGTCTGCGTGCTGTCCAGCAAATGGAAGCCCGGGTCCCTAAAGTCAACAAACCCCTTGGCAGAATGGCAAATCCCACAGGAACTATCCGTGTTTCCCGATCGGTTCACTTGCAAACCCATGCCATGTAACGCCTGGCCCCACTCAAAATTCTTGACGTGGTGGGTCATACTGTCGTGACAGGCCCCGCAATCACCGGCACTAAGTGATACGCCAATCGTATTGGTTTTGAAAGTCCCTGAAGAAAGCATGTGCCGGAGTCCGGGACCATGGCAACTTTCACACTGAATATTCGCCTTAACCTGCAACGCGGACGGCATGAGATTCCAATTGTTGGTCGCCGCCGTCGTATCCAGATTGGTCGGCCAGGTCCACCCTGTTTGAAGCATAACGTCATCGAAACCGCCATTCGTGGAGGCTGGTTTGGTGTCGTACCCAAGCACATGGCAGGACGCACAACTGGTTTGTTTGAAACCAGACCCCGCTTCGCCGTTGATCTTTCGCGTAAACGCCGACGCATGCGCGGTCAGCGCGACATTCGACACGCACGTCAGTCTGGGGTTATCGGTCGGCATCTGGTAATGACAGGTTTCACAACCGAGACTCACATCATCTCCGTACATCCCCTCGTATTTTGAGCCGAAGAACATATTCGTCGCCGAACGAACAGGGCCATTCGAAACATTCACCGTCACAATCACGGTATAGTCACCCTTGATGGTCGAACCAACGATATCCGGAATAAGCACTTTTCTGGCCGCGACCTGATAGGCAATCTGGTCGCCAATATCATAAGCGGGCACACCATTCGTAATCGGACTGGCCAGAAGATTGGTTGCCACCGAGCCCGTCGGCACCTTCAGGCTCCACGTCACGTTTGTCACCACCGCGGCTTTCGTGACAAGC
>JBAWZH010000280.1:0-2895 GCA_037143135.1 bacterium | reverse complement strand
CATATGACAGTTTCGGGTTGATGACAAAAATCACCGATCCCGCCGGAAAGGAAACTTCTTTTGAATATGCCACCGACGGGTCCGGCAACCAGACGAAGATGACCAACCCGCTCGGGAAAGAATGGAAGAGGGAATTCAACGGGTTTTCCAAGGCAAGCAAGACGATCGACCCGCTCGACAACGAGACCGCTTTTGACTACGACACGATAGCGAACCTCACGAAAGTGACCGATGCCGAGGGTCGGATTTCCCAAATGTCCTACGACAAGCTCCAGCGGGTGACGGAAATCAAGGACGCGCTCAACAACACGACGGATTTCACCTACGACACCGAGAGCAACGTCACGAAGATCACCGACGCTCTCGCGAGGGAGTTCACCTACACGTTCGATGCGGTAAACCAGACAAAGACTTGGGTGTTCCCGGACAACAACCAGGAAAGCTACGACTACAACGCCAACGGGGGCCTGACGAAGGTCACGAAACGCGGCGGCCAAGAAACCACATTTTCCTACGACGACGCCGACCGGCTCTCTGGAAAAACCTGGGTGGGAACGACGAACACAGTTTTCACCCCAACCTACGATGACGCCAACCGCCTGACCGGGCTGACCAAGGTTGTCGGCGGGACAAATCTTTCGCAGATTGGAGTGACCTACAATGCTGCCAATCAAGTGACGGCGGTAACCGCCGAGGGCAACACGGCATCCTACGCCTACGACCGGACTCAACGGCTGAACCAGATCACCTATCCCTCCTCGGAAGTCGTCAAATATGGGTTCAATAGCCGGGGAGCCTTGGAAAACATCAAAGACGGGAGCAACGCAGCCATCGCAGATTACACGTTCGACGACGCGGGCCGCATGACCAAGAAAACCCTCCCCAATGGCTTGGAAACGGTGTATGAATACAACGATGCCAACTGGGTGACAAAGATCACCCTGCGGCAAACCGCCAACCCCAGCACCGTGCTCCAGAGCTTCCAATACGGATACGACAAGGTGGGAAACCGGACGTGGGTGAAATACGCCGGCAGCAGCGGGGACGTTTACAAATACGACGCGACCGAACAGCTCATCGGGGTGAAATACGGGGTGGGGAACCCGCAGGACGGATACGATCTGGCAACCGGCGAAAGCCGTGCGGTGACCTACACGTATGACGCCCTCGGCAACCGGACCACCATGTTGGACAATCTCACGACAACCAACTACACGGTCAACAACCTGAACCAATACACCCAGGTTGACCTCAATTCCTACACTTACGACACGAACGGAAATCTGACCGGCGACGGAATCTGGACGTTCGGCTATGACCCGGAAGGGCACCTCATCTCCGCCAGCAGGAGCGGGATCAGCATCACCTACAAGTATGACGCTATGGACCGGAGGATCGGGAAATGCGTCAACGGAACGGTGACTAGATATGTGTATTCGGGCCAGGATCTGATCGAGGAAAGGGATGGGGACGGCAACTTGACTGCCAGCTATGTTTATGCCGGAGGGATCGACAATCCCGTGAAAGTGATCAAGGGAGACGACATGTATTTTTTTCAGCAGGACGCGCTGGGTAACGTGACCGCCCTGACTGATGGAAGCGGCGCGATAGTGGAGAGTTACTCCTATGATACGTTTGGAAAGCCGACGACCAGGGACGGTAGCGGGAATGTCATTACCGCATCCTCCACGCCGTTCCTGTTTTCAGGGCGGGAGTATGATGCCGAGACAGGGCTTTACCACTATCGCTCGCGGGTCTACTCGCCGGTGCTCGGGCGGTTCTTACAGATGGATTCCATTCGTTTTGAGGGAAGGGATTGGAATCTATATCGGTATTGCTTCAATAATCCCGTCAACCTCAAAGACCCCACAGGCATGGGAATCATTGGACTTATTAAGTGCATGCTGATTTTTATCCACTATCAACAACTACTTCAAAAGATTGCTGATGCTAGTCAGATTTGCTATGATAAATGCTTATTCCCTACTGTTGCCATGCGTGCAGAATGTGCATCAAACTATTTGCGAAGCTATGCTTTGGCGCAAGGCAGAATGGCTCAAGCTATGACTGAAGCCGGTTGTGCGAGTGCCGCATTGCCGACTGGTCCACAACCAGGGATGAATCCACAATGGCCAAAATGACACATAGACGATTATTTTCCGCATTACTAATGCTAGCAACATTTGTTGCTGGAGTATTTGTTGCAGTAGCAGCGTGTTACTTCTATGCAAAAATGGAATCTTTCCAAGATTATTTAGAATTGCGAACTGTAGCTGAAATGCGAGATGTTGGACCTGTTGAAACGTCGCTCAGATTGCAGGATTATTATATTAATTCATTGAATAAATATGAACGTCGATTCGGAAGTCCTCCGATAAATGTTAGCCTCGAATTAGCTAGAGCTCATTTTATAATGTATCTTATGTTGGGCAAAATGGGTAAAATACCAGAAGCTAATAATCAGAGGAGTCAGGCGACCAATTTCTTGCAACCATTGGCACAAAACGAAGTGTTTTCAGATGATCAGATTATGAATATGTTTGGCCTTAAGAAAGACGAATAGAAATGCAGAAAGGGTCAGGCGACATGAAAGCTTATGGAGTCTTGATCTGCCGGCGGAAAGGCAGAAAGGGTCGGGCATATAATTTAAATGTCTCCAAGTAAAAAAACCTCGGGCAAGCCCCGAGGCATTTCAGAATATGATTTCTCCACACGAAAAAAAGCCGAGGCATGCCTCGGGGTATCGGACCCAATGGGAATGAAAACAACAACAAGCGAAGCCCTGTGTTCGAGTCTGGGCATGGGCCTGAAAGCAGGGAGAACACGGTTTGCAAAATGGAGCGTGCAGGCGATTGCGCTTTTGACAACCATCAGCGTCGTGCTGCCATATCGAGA
>JBAWZH010000279.1:0-2906 GCA_037143135.1 bacterium | reverse complement strand
AGTAAAAAGTCACATCAGGTCGAAGAGACTGCAAGAAATCAGTATCCCGTTATTACTGATAGAGTTGTCGTTACTGTTGACGATACTCAACATCTTTCAAATCTCCTATCCTTCAACGCATGACATCAACCAATAAATATAATCTGAAACGAACGATTGAGACTATCTTCCGATACCTTGGGCTGGAGCCGGTCATCTATCACTATGTCTTCAGAAAGGATCACCGGCGGTTCAGACAAAGAGACCGGGTCTTCGCTGCCGCCCATCCTGAAGCCATCCTGCCCCCACCCCGGCTGCGATTCGACGTCATCGCCTGCAGTAGCGCGGAGTACTATTTCAAGACCGGCAACGTGATGGCGGAACAGATCTTGTCCGTCATCAGGCAATGGGTCGGCGTGAAAACGCCTGTGATCTGCGAATGGGGCTGCGGACCGGGGCGCATCCTCTTTCCCATGGAAGCGCTTGATCATGACAAGTCCATGACCTTCATCGGAACGGATGCGTTTGCCCCCTCCATTCACTGGGCGCAAACCGTACCCGGCGGCCACCGAATCAACTTCCTCCTAAACAAGATGGATCCCCCTCTGGCCCTCGCGAACTCCAGCGTGGACTTTGTCTATGCCGTCTCCGTCTTCACTCATTTATCCGAAAGCCTGACCCTCGTCTGGTTTAAGGAAATCCTGCGTATCCTCAAACCCGGAGGGATTTTCTGGTTCAGCGCCCATGGAGGAACCTTCCATCGGAATGATTTGGATGCCGCGTCCGTGGCAAAACTCGACCGGGATGAGTTTGTCGCCATTCACAGTTGGCACAACGGTTCCCAAATGTACACGGGAATTCATTGTCCTCCCCTCATGAAGTCAATCATCGCCGCCTCCGGCGCCGAACTACTGGACTATCAACCGGGAGGAAACCAGAAGTATCAGGACGCCTGGATCGTGAGGAAAAGGGGAGAATAGGAACGGAATCAAAGAGTTGGAGTCAATAGTCGAGATTGGGAGAAACAAGGCGACCCGAACCGCCAGTAAGCAGTTTGGCCCACTCCAACCTGGCCTTCTCCCAACTTTCGGGGTCATCGTTCCAACGTCCGGGAGCAGGACAGACGGTGTCAAGTATGGCATTCGCCTCCTTCTCCTTGCCTGCGCCGCGCAGCAACCACAGGTACTCGTAATCCTGGGCGCCACGCCGCAGGGACTTCATCTGGAAGCCGGCGATCGGGCCGTTGATTCCCGCCTCGTAACCCGGATAGAACAAAACACCGTCTCCGTTGATCCGCATCGAATACCGTTCCGGATAACCCGGTTTTCGGGTCTCGTCAAAGGTCAGGGGATCCGTCCAGACATCGGTCATCCACGCCCCCGGGTTGGCATTTGCCTTCGCATAGGAGAACCCTTTCTTCCTCAGGTTTTGCTTATCCAACCAGTAGCAACAATCCCAGAACTGCCACCCTCCGAGATTCATCTTCCAGCTCATCAGTATGATCGACCTGCCCCCGAAACCCGGCGAATCGACATAGGGCCCCGCCCCGTAACCGCCATTCACGGCCCAGACACGATCACCACGCGCCACGATCAACGGGATGTCGGCCGCCGCGGGTTCGGAGAATATGTTGACATCGCCCGCGTCGTAGCGGCGCCATTGGGGGGTGGCGATAAAGGTCAGAAGTTTTGTACCCACGGCGTCATGAATCCACTTGCATCGCTTTTTCGATTCGGCAAAGTCGGCATCGGAATGCGGTTCATCCCAGATATAACTCACCACTGTGGTCTTGAACTTCCTGGCATCGCACTCCGCCGAAATCTTTTTCGCGGATGCCTTGATGGCCTGCTCGCCCACCCCTTCCGGAGTGATCAGCGCAAGATTCTGGCCCACCCCCCTGCCAACACGCTCCTTGAATCCACGGCCGTCATAGTACTTGCCAAAGCGGACAAACACCTCATCATACCCGTTTCCGCCTGTCGGGTGAAAATTCAAACGGTGCTGGTGCGCCATTTGAAAATAAGCGTCGTACAAAGCCCCCTGGGCTGGATCATCCCACCCTGCCGTCAAGTGATGTCCCCATCGCAGATTTTCCGGCCCGGTGTAAAGAAAAGTCCGGAAATGCGTCTCGTGCGGCAGGGTAAAATTCCATACGGTCAGGACAACCTTGATCTGCGAAACCACCGTTCCGCGGCTCCTAACTTTGAAGAATCCGGTGTAGTCGCCGGGCGTGGCATCCTCGGGCACATAGACATCCACCCAAACCGGCTGGTTGCGACCGGCGCCGATGAAAAATGGGGCACCGTATTTCCGGGCGGCGAACGGCACCATTTGGGTCGGATGCTCCCCGGAGGTCGCGCCGCGGAAAATATTTCCCGGGTCACTGCGCGAGGTGACTTTCACGGTTAGATAATGCTCAAGAAACAGGTCGATATTCCCAGCAGGAATGACAGAGGCGCCCGGTCCGTGGAGATCGTCGGCGACGACAATCACATCCTTTAACTCATTCGAACCGCTATGGATGACGATTTGGAAGGCAACATACTCATTGCGGGCGCTGCCGAGAGAGACCGTCTTCGACGCCCCGATCCAGGTGAGGTTATGATCCTGCGGCGGATCGCCCGGTTTAACCTTCGTCGAATCGCCCACGCACCACACCCGCGCCTCTTGGGCGCCCCAACTTGAATAGAGTCCAAAGCACAGGACATACACGGCCAAACATCTTATTAATTGTGTCATTATTTCTCCCTATTCAGAGTTGAGCACGACTTCCTGTCCTGTTTCAGCCAGTTGACCGCAAGCGGCCTGGATGTCGGCGCCGAGAGAATGACGCAGGGTGGCCTTGTAGCCCGCAGCCTTCAGGTCGGCCAGAAACGCGGCGACTCGCCCCTCTGTCGAGGCGCGCAAAGGGCGTCCCCGGCAACAGG
>JBAWZH010000278.1:0-2910 GCA_037143135.1 bacterium | reverse complement strand
ATCCGCGCCTGATCGTCAAGGACAACCAACTGATCGACAGCGAGATTACCAAGGTTTGCGCGGACTACCCGGGCGGGGTGGGCGTCTTCTACGGCTACACCGAGGGGACGGTGATCGCCCACAACCGCATCCACGACCTTCCCTACTCTGGCATCTCCGGCGGTTGGGGTTGGGGCCGTCAGGATGTCAACGGTCGAGGCGGCACCGTGAAATACACAACCGCGACCCCGTGCAGCAAAAACCGCATCGAATACAACGATATTCGCAAAACCATGTTGGTTTTGGGAGACGGCGGACCGATCTATACCCTTGGTCGCCAGGAGGGCACCGTCATTCGTGGCAACGTCTATGCCGGTAATGGTGAGGGCATTTATCTGGATTCGGGTAGTGACGGCATCCATATCACCGGCAATCTGGCGCTGATGCCGACCCATCACTTCCTCACCAAGGGTGGGACAAAAGCAGACAACTATGAAACCACGCTCGACGCTTCCTCTGCGCCGATTAAGGCGCGTTGCCTGGACGTGTTGCCAGGAGTGGTGGACCCGAAGGTGACCAGTTTGCCAAACCTCTTGACCGTGGTGGCCTCTGTTCAGTTGGATTGGATTCCCAAGCAAGGTGATCCTCGGCGCTGGATCTTCGCCAAGGATGGCAACGAACACATGGCCAATCATCTCTCGCTGTTGGTGAACAAGGGCAAATTGATGGCCTTCCTCAATCACGAGGGCGGCGCGAAGGCCATGCACCAGATCTCCGGTCAAGAGGAACTGCCCGTGGATACCCTGCTCACCCTGGCCATGACCTGGGATGGCCAGACCCTCCGGATCCATGCCCAAGGCAAG
Organism: bacterium; assembly: GCA_037143135.1. GTDB lineage: Bacteria > Verrucomicrobiota > Kiritimatiellia > CAIKKV01 > CAITUY01 > JAABPW01. The sequence goes on along the minus strand of JBAWZH010000278.1, from coordinate 2,068 downwards.
GAAATCGGGTCTGAACGGATCGACATCCAACGTACGTCCGGGAACCGTCCGGTCGTGATCGGTGCTCGTGATCCGCAGGGTGGTTTCGACTGCGGCCGGATCATAGAAGTCCGCCTCTACGACCGGGTCCTGACGGCCGCCGACCTAGCCAAAATGCCGACTAGCGACCAGGGTCTGGTTAAATCATGGATGCCGCCGCAACCCCCCTCGCCTGAAGCCTGCCTCAAGACCGCCCGAGAAATCCTGCAAAAATCCGGTCCCCGGCCGGTCCCGAGTACCCCATGACCCTCAGCCATATCGCAATCCTCACCCTCTCCACCCTGACGCTGTCGGCGGGCGAAGCCGACTTCGTGGTCGCCACAACCAAGGCTCAAATGAAGAAATACCTCGCGCCCTCTGTTCTCCAAGCGACCAAAGTGCAGCCAAAGAATATCGAAAAAAAGGCCGATGGCTGGCGGATTGTGTTCGCCAAACAAGTCGTCGGCGATCTACGCCTGAGTTTCCGCGTTACGACCGCAACAACGCCGCTCATTGTTCATTACGGCGAATCTGCGCAGGAGGCAGATCCACAGGTGAATTGGGACCTCGGCTGGTGCTGGAAGCAGATCGACACGGGCGTCCTGACGCCGCAGGAAACGGTCTTCGACACGACCACGATGAAGCCGCCGAAGCGCGCCTTTGGCAACCCGAGACGTCGCGCCTTCAGTCACGTCAGCGTCGTGGTTGACCCGGCGCAGGTCGAACTCGTGGAAGCCGAGGCGACGTTGCGCCATTTTGCCTTACCCAAACAAGGCTCTTTCGCCTGCAACGATGCAGCCATGAATCGTATCTGGGATATCTCCCAGCATACCACCCGGCTCTGCATGCAGCAGTTCTACGAGGATGGGGTCAAACGCGATCAGATGCTCTGGCAGGGCGATGCCGTGGTCGGGTATCTGTGCAACGTTCTATTGTTCGCCGACCATGAACTATGCCGTAAATCACTGGCGATGCTGGCAATGAAACAGCGTGGGGACGGTTTCATTCCACCTCCGTCCGAGGGTTTTGCCACCTATCATGATGACTGGTTAAATAGTCTTCGAGACTTCTACCTGCACAGCGGCGACGGGGCCGGTGCGCGTGAATTCTGGCCCATCGCTCGCCTGGCCCTGGACTGGACCATGACCAAGCATCACGGCAATGGTCTGGTTGACCTGAAAGGTGATGGCTGGTGGAGCACGGCCAACTGGTCGCAAGTCTGGCGGCGCAACACGGTGGTCGCCGGTCGCGAACTCGCCAGGGCCGTCGGGGACAAGGAAACGGAGACTCGCTGCGCCGCGTATCTGGAAAAGGCGGATCCTATCCTGATGCAGGTCAAGGATTTGAACCGCTACGAGACGGCCGCCTATGTCCTGGGCGATCTATTTTCGCCGGCAGAAGGGCGCCGGCGTTTTCAGGAATTGGCGCAGCGGAAGAATCTTCAACCTGAACGCGTGGGTTACGCCAAGATGTGGATCTGGATGGCGATGATGCGCTGCGGCCTGATCGACGAATCACTTGCCGACATGCGAACCTGGTACAAAGACATGCTGGACACGGGCAGCAGCACCGCCTGGGAACTGGGCGACCTGATTCAGACACGCACGAAGCCGCCGTTGTCCTTTGCCACCAGCCGTTGTCATATCTGGAGCGCCGGGCCGGCCTATTGCTTGCCCCGATTCGTGCTGGGCGTCGAGCCGGTCCAGCCTGGATTCACCGAGGTGCGAATCCGTCCCCAACTTGGCGCCCTGCAATGGGCAGAAGGAACCATCCCGACCGTGGCGGGTGAAATCCGTCTTCGCTGGGAACGCGCCGATAACACCCGTCTGCGCGGGCGTATCCAGTTGCCCCTCGGCATCCGTGGCCGTTTGGAACTTCCCGGCCAGAACCGGGAACTGTCACCGGGCGAAAATGTTGTGGAGTAATATTCATGTCCTCTCACAGAAGGGAGTCTCCGGTCGTCGCCGTCGTCGCCGGCACCACGGTCGCCTGGACTGTGCCGTCTGGATCGGGGAAGAACCACCAAAAATTGCTGAACGCAATGCCATTG
>JBAWZH010000277.1:0-2915 GCA_037143135.1 bacterium | reverse complement strand
GCTTCGCACTTTCACGGGCCGAGGGTCAATCTTAAAACTTAAACTGGACACTTGAACTCCCCTTGGGGGATTTACCACTAAAGGGAGCTAAGGAGCACTAAATAGAACAGGATCATCATGCCAACGATTTTACGAAAAGGGCCGTACCGATTTCACTTTTATTCCCGTGAACCGGGGGAACCTCCACACATTCATGTCGCACGGGACGATTTTGAAGCGAAATTCTGGCTTGAACCAGTAACTCTCGCTAAAAACTTCGGTTTTCCATCTCACGAAATCCCAAGAACTCTTGGCATTATCCAAAAAAACGTGTATGTTTTAAAACAAGGTTGGGAAAAATATCATGAACAATTCTGACGTCATTGCGACCACCGCCTCCGTGCGAAATGGGCAAGTCATGCTTGGCTTGCTGGATGGATCCACGCACTCATTTCCTATCCACTTTTACCCGCGGTTGGCCGCCGCCGCACCCAGTCAGCTTTCCGCTGTAAAGTTGCGTGTTGGCGGAAGAGCCCTCCGTTGGGACGCTCTCGATGAGGATATCTGGGTGGCCGATGCGGTGCTCGGCAGATACCCTGCATCCCTTTGCCCTGTTGCAGCCTGAGAGGGCGTCAGGAAAATGGGGGTAACCGGCGGAGCCGGTTGCCGATGATGAGGGTCAATGGTCATGCCGCCTGCGGCTGGTAGCAGTCGAATATTTTGAAACACTAATGAATGCAATGTTTCCGCCGCAAATGGCCGGCGGAGGAGGGAGACGAGGCAGAACCGGCGGACCGGTTCGCAGGTCTGCGGGAGGAAACAACTCTGCAAGCGGGCTTGCGAGATTGATTGTTCCCGCAGGCCCAAGATCACAAGGTGATCTTTGCCTCATCTCCTTTTCAGGAAGCAATCAGGCAGCGAGGGTAGCTGCTCGATGAAACAGCCGAAGGCTGGCCCGCAGGGCGTCACGCCTGGGAAAGGCGGACGTCAAACCGAAGAAAAGCGCCATTGGGCTTTTCAGCTTAGTGTCAATTAGTGGTTAAACACGTTTTCTTTTTCTCTCTTCGTGTTCATCGTGAGCTTCGCGGTGAAAAAAACGTGGGCGCAAATAAAATCATTTGACGTGATAAAAGAACGGCAATACGTAATTACGTATGGTGACACTGGATAAAATACAAGGGGTTAATTATTTTTTGATGGATTTGCTGTCTGAGAAGTATCGACTTGGGCAAGCTGCGAAGGCGTTCTCAACAAAATGGGGCGAAAAAATAAACCATGAATGGGAGGCTCTGACTGGTTTGGCGGAGGAGGAAACCGGGTTTTATGATGACTGGATGGAATACCGCGGCATCCAAATGAGTCTTGCGGATCTGGAGCAGCGGATCGCTGAAATCAAGAATGGAAATTTTTCGTTCGCTTGAGTCCAGCCCGGTGGTGAACGGGTTCGAGGTTCTCGCATTTCGATCATGGATATAGTTCTGGACACAAATATCTTGCTTGCAGGCCTTCGCTCTTGCAATGGGGCTTCGCACAAGCTTTTGGAGCTAATCCGAAATGGGCATCCTGCTGTCCGATATCATTTATCCGCGTCTGTTGTGTTGGAGTATGAAGAAATACTGACTCGTGAACTTGTTTCCTCCACATATTCTTCTGATGAAATTTCGAGTTTTCTCGATGATTTCGTTGCGAACGGTATCAGACATGCATCCATCACCTCATTGCGTCCCGTGTCCATTGATCCAGATGATGATGCTCTGCTCGAACTGGCAGTGACGGCTGCTGCTGATACCATTATAACTTTTAACACCCGGCATCTGAAGTTTGCGTATGCCCATGGTATCAATTTATTGACTCCGGGGGGCTTTCTGCGAAAGTTAAATCTATGAGCGTGTGCATTCCTGATAATATCCTTGATGCCGTTCGAGCGGCAGCCTTTAAACGGCACGTATCCGTTGAGGAATTCGTCTCGTCCGCCCTTGCTGCGCAATCATCATCCGTCCTGGAAGATCCGTATCTTGAATCCCGTGCGAGACGTGCAACCGGAGCTGGATGGGACATTCTCGACAGAGTTCCCGAATGTAAGCCAGACCCGGGCGACGAGTTGCCGGATTGATTTCCGATATCTCGTGACGGGAAGCAGGGGAAAAGGAAAGCTGAGGGCGCAGGCTCCCGCGAAGACGCGATGGGCGCTACGCGCCAATTTTGAATGTTGGATTTTGAATTCTGAATGAGGGAAGCAGAGGCTCCCGCAGTGGGGAGGATGGGCGACTCGCCTCCCGGGCATCCGGCGACTCGCCGGGTGCCAGATCGTCAGGGTGCGCTGGTGTTGCGAGATTAATTATTCCCGCAGGCCCAAGATCACAAGTGATCTTTGCCTCTTCTCTTCTGACAATACTGGATAGCGACAAAATTCTCGCCGACTGGGAACTGGCCGTCAATGGGCAGGAAGTTTTTAAAATCGAGCCTCTTCATTAAAATGAATCCACGTGTTGCCCACGTTCGAACGATGCCAGATTATCTATTGGCAATCGAATTCGACAACGGAGAAATCAAAGAATTTGATGTCAAGCCGTATCTTGATATCGGCGTCTTTCGTCAACTGCGGGAGGTGGCGTATTTTTCCAGAGCAAGTTCGTCGCTCGGCACAGTCGCTTGGCCGGACGGACAGGATTTTTGTCCTGATACCCTTTACGGCAACTCGCGTTCAAAACCTCAAAGACTCAAAAACCATAACAGGCGGAATTTGTTTGAATCCGTGTCCATGGCTTAATCCTCCTCAATCAGAGAGCAGAGGCTCCCGCGAAGGGGAGGGTGGGCGACTCGCCTGCCGGACAACCAGGCAGCGAGGGCAGCTGCTCGATCGAGTAGACGTCCCGTAAGGTCAAACTCGACGAACTTCACAATTCATCTGCTGGATGCTAAGATGAGGACAGACA
>JBAWZH010000276.1:0-2948 GCA_037143135.1 bacterium | reverse complement strand
GGGCCGATCTGGTAAATCCGGTCATAGCCCGCTGCCAGTAACCGCTTCATGTGCAATTCGGGTGATGTGCGCAAAAAGGAATCGCCTGATGGCTCAGCATCGATGTGGAGTTCCAGCGCCGGTGCGGGAAGCCGGACCGGGGTTTCGATCTCGGTGAAACCGGCTTCGTTAAACCAGTCGCGGATGGAGGAGAGGATGAGGCCGCGCAATTTAAGCGCCGGTTGCAGGGCCTGCAACCGGGCTTTGTCATGGTAAGGAGACCGGGCGTTCAACCTTACTTCTTCAGCACGCGGTCGTAGTACTCGCCGGTGCGGGTATCGATCTTGATGGTGTCGCCCTGGTTGATGAACAAAGGAACCTGGATTTCGAAACCGCCATTGATTTTGGCGGGCTTGAGCGTGTTGGTTGCGGTGTTGCCACGGGCGCCGGGCTCGGTGTCCAGGATTTCCTTCTCAATAAAAGTCGGCAGGGTGACATCCACCGGGATTCCGTTGAAGTAGAGGACATGGACTTCGCAATCTTCAAACAGGAAATACTTGTTATCGCCAAGAACCTTGCCCGGCAGTGTGAACTGCTCGTAATTCTCGTCCATGAAAATATAGTCATCACCCTCATAGTGGGAGTAACGCATATTGCGCTCTTCCAGGTCGGGCCGCTTCAGGGTGTCATTTGAACGAAAGTTGCGCACATAGGTATTTCCGTCCAGCAGGCTCTTGAGACGGCAGGTGTAAATGGCCGCGCCCTTGCCGGGCTTCACGAAATTGAACTCGGATATAATGTAGGGTATGTTGTCGAGTTCGACACGAAGACCCTTGCGAAAATCGGACGCTGAGTAATCTGACGCCATAAAAACCAATCCCTTCATTCCTCTGCTTAATTCAGAATAGCCGCATAAAATAAGCATCTGACCCCTGTGTGTCAAACAGGAAAGAGATGATTTATCGGTTCTGGCGCAACGTTACCCGGACCACTCCCCAGAGGATCAGAAGACTCAGTGTGCCCCAGGCGACCCGGGCGGGCCAGCCTGTCGTCTGTTGGTTGACGGCTCTGAACTCCACTGTCATGGGCTTGCCGATTTCGGTCTGCAGGACCTGTTTGAACGTGAATCGCAGGCCGCGCTTGGGCAGGTTGACCCGCAAGGGCAGTATCTTGGTAGCGGCGATGTCCTGGGCCTGTGACACTTTCTCCCACTGCAACTCCGCGACCCTCTCATCGTATTGCACGTCCTGCTTGAGTTTGGATTGCGGGGCGTTCGCGGCCTGTTCGCCGCTTTGCTGGTTTCCAGACACGAACACCTGTTGCCCCTGCACAAGGTTAAGCGCTTGCGAACGGTTCAAGTCCTTTTCCAGTTTCTTCATATCGCTGCTGCTGTCCCTGTCCTCGGCCGCCATCTTTCCTTTCACGCGGTTGAAGTATTGATAGGCGTTGTTGGCAGATCCTTGGGCTAGTTCGTTGCGTGCGTTACTGAGCGATGAGATGACCTCCTCATTCCGCGCCCTTTTGTTTCGGGCTTCAGCCTCGACGTAGTCGTTCATCGAGAACATCTGCTGTACTGGCGTAGTTGTCGACTGAGTCTGGGCCAGATCGTGCTTCATGGTTCCCTCAAACCGGTCATACAGGTAATCCGGCGGGAGATAGAGATCCCACCGGGCGTTTTTCAATGGTACGTCGAGTCCCGGTGAGGCGAGTTGAACCTGAGCCTTTCTGCGGGGAAACGTGCCGCTGCCGACATAAGTCAAGGACACTTCAACCGTGGATTCGCCGCCGGATCGCTCCATGGGCAATAAGACGGTTCCGTTTCGCCGACTTGGACGCACGGGTTGACCACTCACGAAAGCGCTCCACACCTGGGCCCCGGCGGGCAGGTTGATTTCAAGGAATTGACGTGCGTTATTCCTTATGGACAGGCCCATTTCGGTCATCATCTGGCCATCCTCTGCCACCACGGTGGTCAACTGCACGCGATCCACGAGGGCCTGAAGGACTTCAGCCTCCTCGAACCGTTGTGCCGTAAGGGCCAACTTATAGCCGGGACGCAGGTACCGGCAGACGATAGCGGCCCCTGAATCCGGCGCGGAACCCGCCCACTCCGGAAGATCACGGACGTCGGCCTTGAGAAGATCTGAATTAAGTTTTCCGGGCTCCAACTTCATTCCCGGTGGAGCCATGATGGCCAGCCAACCGGTCTCACGTTCCACCCCGGCGGCCTCAACTCCCATTAACTCCAGGGTTCCGCCCTTGACGTTCCAAGGCATTTCCCAGGTGATTGTCAGCACGTAAAGTCCTCGCACCTTGTTTTGCAATTCCACACGCCATTCCCCGGTGGACGCGTCGTAATCTTTCCGGCGGATGGTCCCTCCGGATACTTCGACATTGCGAAAGGTCGAGGGAATCCGTACGCGGAATTCACGGGTTGGAGAATTGGCCACATCATATCGGATGACTGACCGCCCTGAAGCCAGTGTTTCAGTGAGGGTGATCGTGTTCATTACTTCGGCGCGCACCCACGAGTCGATCTGTTCGGTGGCAACAGACAGTGACCAGCCCGCCTGGACGGCGCCCCGGTCGCCGGGAATAACCTTGTAAGCCAGCACTCCGCTGGTGGGTAAAGATGCGGTGTTATTTATGGACGGGACCATGGCTGACGGGACTTCAGTGAGTCCGGCAAAGGACTCGCTCTTGATCTGAATCCCATCCTCGGCCGATACCGTGACGTAGGCGGCCTCTTTCTGGGTGTCCAGCGCCCGTACACCCTCCACGGCAACCGACTTGGGCAGATTCTTCTGAGAATGTGACAGGTAGGCGGTAAAAGGATAGACACCCATCGTCCGTTCCTTAAGGGTGAGTTCCAGCATGCGGCGCCCGCCCGACTGCGCGGAGGGTTTCTCCTGCCATTGCGACAGGGTGCTGCCAGCCTCCACCCGGTCAACCCGGTAGCCGTCCGGCAG
>JBAWZH010000275.1:0-2994 GCA_037143135.1 bacterium | reverse complement strand
TTCCTCTCAACTCAATCTCGCGGGTTACGCCGTGGAGGGTGAAATTCCCCTTGACCACCCACTCTTCGCCATCCTTGCGGGCGGAAAGAGTCTCGAACTTGATTTCGGGATACTTCGCGGCATCAAAGAAATCAGGACCGCGCAGATGCTTGTCCCGCGCCTCAATATGCGTGTTGATGCTGGCCGTTTGAACCGTGCCCGCCGCCTTCGAGGCCTCGGGTTTTTTGGCATCAAACTCAATCGTGCCGCCAAAGTTAGTAAAGACTCCCTTGACCGTGCTGATCGCCAGATGCTTGACCGAAAACCCGACCGTGCTATGCGACGGATCCACCTGATAGGTTTCCGCCCCCGCGTTCATCGCAAACGCCATCATTCCCGCCAATACCACCATTACACATCGACTGTTCATGCGTGTCTCCTTGTATGAATCTGATAACCCACTTCTTCGATATCGTTGCGCAGCCCCACCCCGATGTCAATTCCCGAAAATACCGCGCAGTAGTTCCATCAGGGGTTGCGGCCATATGCCGAGTCCGAGCATGACAGCCATGCAAAGACCTATCGCCAGGCGAGTTGGCAACGACACCGGTATGGCGGGTTCCCCGCCATCGGCGGCCACGAAGGCCGCCTTGATGACACCGATATAGAAGAAGAGTGAAATCACGGACGCCAGGGCGCCCAGAACGGCCAGAACATAGAATGCGCTCCCACCCTGCTTCACCAGCGCCAACAGAATGAAAAACTTGCCCAAGGCACCGCTCAGCGGCGGTACACCCGCCAGGGACATCATGGCCATAAACAGCGCCAAAGCCAGAACCGGCGACCTCCGGTACAAACCATCCAGCGTAGCGCGCCCCGTCCGGCCTGTCGCCTTCGCCACGGTCGAGATAACCAAAAACGCACACAACACCGTGAACAAATACTGCGTGAGGTAATACGCCAGCGCCACCCTGCCCGGCGCCGTGCCAACCACAAGTCCCATCAGGAGAAAACCGGCATGGGCAATGGAGGAATACCCCAACAGACGCTTCAAGTCCGTTTGCGCCAATGCGCCCAACGTCCCATAAAGCAACGTTAACCCGGCCAGCCAGACCATCAGCGTTAAACCGCTCGATCCATAAGGAAGCAATCCGGCGCCGACCAACCGGAGGAGCAAAACAAATCCGGCAACCTTGCTGCATGACGCAAGAAAGGCCGAGGCCGGGGTCGGCGCACCCTGATAGACGTCCGGCGCCCACACCTGAAACGGCACCATCGCCAACTTGAATCCCAGGCCCAGCAGGACGAGCGTTGATCCGAAGCCGTAGGCGCCGGTTGTGCCGCCGCCTGCCGCGAGAGCCGCCCGGACGGCATCAAACTGGGTCTGCCCGGTGGCCCCGTAGATGTAACCGATGCCATACGCCGTCAGCGACGCGGAAATCGCACCCATGACCCAATATTTCAAACCGGCTTCCAACACCACCACGTCCCGATTCAGAAAACTGTTGAGCACGTAAAAACAAAGTGTCACCAACTCCAGCGCCACAAACAGGCACACGAACTCATTCACCGAGGCCAGCATGAGCATACCCGCCGAGGCGAATGTCATCAGCGCAAAAAATTCCGTTCCTTCGGCGCGGATCGCCTCAGATTCCATGGCCAGAACCAGCGCGAGGCACGTACCCGCCAGCAACAAACGCTTGAAGAACAAGGCGGATGCATCCATCCGGTAGAACCCGCCGAAAAGCGGCTCCGGCGCCGGTTGCAACAGGAAACTATAAACCAACACGGCCCCCACCGATATCGCCATCAGGCCCCCGATAAGACGGGGGCTCACGCGTGGCAGGAAGGCGTTCACCAGTAGTCCGGCGACACCCAGCAGGACGAGCATGATCTCCAATTGTGTACCGTAAAATTCCATCAGCGCTTATCCATCGTTGTTCGATTGACTTGAGCAGACTCATGCGTGGCGGTCAGTACGGCCACACTCCGTTGAATGGGATCCACCAGCAGCCGCGGAGCAACACCAACGGCTAACAGCGCGCCAAGAAGTAGCAAATACGGGAACCGACTCATGAACGTTCGGGCATCCAGAATCTTGAGGATATCCACAGCAGGGGGACCAAACACCCCTTCCCGTACGGCCCTGAGCATGTACACAGCCGTCAGAACCAGTCCCCAGGTTCCCGCCGCAACCGCCACCCTGAGCAGAACCGAGCCATTCATCCATGCACCCGCGAGTACCATGATCTCACTTACAAACCCCGCAAAACCGGGCAGTCCCGCCGCGGCAAGGGCCGCGATCACGGTACACCCCCCGATAAACGGCGCGTGTCTAGCCAGACCGCTGAAACGGGTGATCTCGCGTGTGCCCGCCTGTTCCTCAACCGCCCCCGCCAAGGCAAAGAGCAAAGTCACTGAGAGGGCTCCCGCGAACATCATCACCACGACGCCACCCACCCCGACGCGGTTCATGGCGGCAATACCGAGGAGGATATATCCAGCGTGACTGATGGATCCATAACTGATCAGGAGTTTCCAGTCCTTCTGACGTAGCGCAATCAACCCGCCGTAAAGAATATTGATGATCGCCAGCACCGCCAGCAACGGCATGCAGTGATGCGCGCCGTCCGGCAAAAGCGGAACGGCGAACCTCAAAAGACCGTACACCCCCAGTTGTTTCAGGACTCCGGCGCTGAGCATGCTGACCGATGTCGGGGCGGCGGCGTACGCCGGAGGCGCCCAGACATGCAGTGGCCACACCGAAATCAGCACGCCAAACCCCGCCAGCAGCATCACAAACAACACGCTCTGCTCCGCCACCGGGAACGGATTTCTCTGCAAACCCTCGCGCAACGCTGACAGATCAAAACTCCCCCCACGAACCGCCAGCACCATGAATGCCAGCAAGATCAGTACCGCACCCGCCGCGACAAACAACGTCATCTGCATGGCCGCACGGTCGGATGATTCCTTCAGACGGCCCCACCCGGCGATCAGCACGTAGGAGCACAG
>JBAWZH010000274.1:0-2997 GCA_037143135.1 bacterium | reverse complement strand
TCAAGGTCAGATTTTGAGGAATGAAACAAGGCGAAAGGAGAGTCAGGATGAACAAGTGGATGGCGATGTTGGGCTGTGTCTCGATTGGGTTGGTTCTGACAGGGTGTGCGGGATTGATGACGGCGCCTCCCTCAGGTGTAGCTCCCGGCGGATTGTTCTCGGATGTGAATTATCCGTCCTATCGTGAAAGCCAGACCCGCTTCACGTTCACCCATGATGACCTGGTGATCCTGGGTCCTGTGACCGCGACATCTGAAAGTCAATGCATTCTGGGATTGGTTGCCCAGGGTGACAACGGGTTCGGCAATCTCATGCGTGCCGCGAAGGCGAAATATCCGGAGTGCGATGGGGTCATTAACATCCAATGGGACACACGGTGGAACCTGATCTGCATGGGACTGTTGTCCAAGGTTACCGCGACAGTCGAGGGCACGGCAATTAAGATCAAGCGGTGATTCGCGGGGCATCATCATGAAACCATACGCGGGTGTCATGGTTGCGTTGATCGCGGCCTCTTTGCTGACGGGGTGCGCGACCCCCATGGGGGTTCCGCCTTCAGGGGTTTCGCCTGGATTCCTGCTTTCGGATGTTCAATATCCGTCAAGGCGTGAATGCAACACGCAGTTCAAGTTCAAGCGTGAGGACATCGTTGTCCTGGGTCCGATTAAGGCTACCGGGGAAAGCCAGTGTATCCTGATGCTGTGGGCAAGCGGGGACAATGGCTATGGGAACCTGATGAAGGCGGCCCGGGTCGCCTATCCTGATGCGGATGGCGTGGTGGATGTGCAATGGGATACCCGGTACAACAACATCTGTCTTCCCTGTTGCTATATGTATATCCCGGTTCTCTTCAAGGCCACGTCGACGGGGGAGGGGAATGCGTTCAAATTCAGGAAGAAATAGTGAGTCGGCATACGAAAGGGCACTGGGGCCGGGTTGTTTATAGGGTAACCCGTTTATTCGCCTCGAATAACGTTCTTTGAGATCTCTGTGATAGAACCTTTCACTATGAAAGTTGAACTCATTGCCATTACGCCTGACGCCGAACGCATCATCGAGATTGCCGCCCGCACCTGCTATCAAAGCGGTGACAAAATGGTGCCTGAAAAACTCGGAGAACTCCTGCCCAAACTCATTGCCATGGGACACGAGTCGCCTTTTGAACATGCCTATGCCACCTTTCGCATCCGCGACGTGTCACGGGCCATGACCCATCAGCTTGTGCGCCACCGCCTGCTGGCCGTCTCGCAGAAGAGTCAACGCTATGTGTCCGAGGGGAACTTCGACTGGGTTGTTCCGCCGACGGTGACGGAGTCTGATCGTAGTGAATATGATGGAGACATGGAGGTGATCCGGGCTTTGTACAAGAAATGGAAGGGAAAAGGGCTGAAGAACGAGGACGCCCGGTTTGTTCTGCCCAATGCTTGCACGACGGAGTTGATCGTCTCGGCGAATTTCCGGGAATGGCGCCACGTTTTCCATGTGCGGTGCCATCGGCGCGCCCAGTGGGAAATTCGCGAGGTCTGCCTGGCCATGCTGAAAACGTTGAACCAGAAAGCCCCCCACGTCTTCGCCGACGTGGCGAAGGGAGTTCTTGCCGCCAAGTAGGGCTTGCGCGCGCGCGGTCTTAATGATACCTCTTTTGTATCAATTACGGAGGCGGTATGATTACACGGGAGACCGATTATTCAATGCGGATGGTGCTGTCCCTGGCGGGGCACTATAAGAGGGGCGAAAAGACGGTCTCATCGGCTGATGTGGCCGGCGAGATGGACATACCCTATCGTTTCCTTCGTAAACTCGTTAAGCGACTCGTGGACGGAGGACTGATCGAAAGCCGGCGCGGCAAGAACGGGGGAGTGGGTCTCGCGCGGGATCCCAGTCTCATCACGCTGTTTGATGTCGTTCAGGCAACCGGTCCGCGCGGCGTGGAGATGAGTCCCTGTATCTCCGAACCCAAGTCCTGCAAACGTTCGCCCCTGTGCCAGTTGCTTCGCGAGTTCCAGGTCATTCAGGGCAGAGTGGATAGTCACCTTAAGCGCGTGCGTATCTCGGATATGTGCAAACCCGGAGCGCGATAGAAAAAATTGAAAATAATCTTGATAATGATACTTCTTTGGTAGCATTATATCGGCAGTTCGAGCGACTGGCTGGGCCGGTCTTTGAAGCGGAAAGCGAAACCAAGAAAAAGGAGTAAATGATCATGTCTGTATTAGTAACCAAGGAAGCCCCCGATTTTACCGCGCAGGCGGTGTTGCCCGACAACTCGTTCGGCGAGATCAAGCTGTCGAGTTATCGCGGGAAGTATGTCATCCTATTCTTCTATCCGCTGGACTTCACGTTTGTGTGTCCCTCGGAAATCCTGGCCTTCAACAAGGCTGTGAAGACCTTTGCCAGTAAGAATGCCGTCGTCCTGGGCGTTTCTGTTGACTCGCACTTCTCGCACTGGGCCTGGCGCCAGACGCCGGTGAACAAGGGCGGTATCGGGGAAATCGGTTTTCCGCTTGTGTCCGATTTGAACAAGCAGATTGCCCGGGCCTATGACGTGCTGTTGAACGACGCCATCGCCCTGCGTGGCCTGTTTCTGATCGACCGGAAGGGCATTGTGCGCCACCAGGTGGTTAATGATCTGCCGCTTGGACGCAATGTCGATGAGGCGATTCGCACACTGGATGCGCTTCAATTCACCGAGGAGCACGGTGAAGTCTGCCCGGCCAACTGGAAGTCCGGCGACGAGGCGATGAAACCCACCGCCGACGGCGTGGCCTCCTATCTGGCGAAACACTCCAAGTAGAGTTGTTCAAGAATGGATCGAGCCCTGAAAAGACATTGAAATGTTATCGGTGTTTTATTAGGGTGGTCGCCGCAACGGAGAAATGTTGCGAGTGATTTGGTGAATGAGGTTGTCTTCGGGACAGGGTGCCCCGCCGAAAGGCGGATATTCCCAACCGGCGGTTAAAGCCCGCGAGTCTGGCGCAAGCCGGACAGACACGGTGA
>JBAWZH010000273.1:0-3015 GCA_037143135.1 bacterium | reverse complement strand
GTAGGGTCCGTTCTTTCCGAATTGCACGGTGCTCTCCGGCACCATCACCGCATCCGTAACGGAATCGACGGTGATCTCGATATCGACGAATTGGTTGGCCCAGAGTTTCATGGATGGATTCGGAATTTCGCCGCGCAGGAGGATGGTTCCCGCCATGGAGTTGACCGCATTGTCCATGAAGGAGATGGTTCCGGGATAACTGTTGGTATCACCCCGGGGAGTGATTGAGACGGCGAGGGCGCCTGCGGCCATGGCGTTACGGAGTACGGGGAGATATTGCTCGGAGACGGAACATTCGAGACGCAGGGGATTGTAACTGCGGAGGTTGACCAGACGGGACATGCCCGCTGACACAAGATTGCCTGCGTCGATGTACCGCTTGGAGCAAACTCCACCGATCGGGGCAAGGATCGTGCAGCGCGAGAGATTGAGCCGGGCCTGGTTCAGGGCCGCTTCATCCATCTTGAGTTGAGCCTCCAGGGCGGCAACCTTGGTCTTGATGGTGTCGAACTGGTCGGGCGAGATCAGCCGTTTTCCCAGCAGGGGCTGGTTGCGTTGCAGGGTGGCGCGTGCCAGGTCCAGACTTGACCGGTCAACGGCCGTCATGCCTTCCGCCTGTTCGACGCGCATTTGATAGTCGCGGGGATCGATCAGGAACAAGGGTTGGCCATTGGTTACCACCGCACCTTCCTGGAAGAGGATGGAGAGGAGAAGGCCGGAAACCTGGGGCACGACATCCACATTTTCGCGCTCCTGTATGGTTCCGTAGGCCGTGATGATGACGGGGGTGGTGGTCTTGGTGGCGGTGGCCATTTTCACCATTACCGGATGCTGGGGCGGGGGGCCGCCTTTCTTGCCGCAGGCGCCGGAGGCGAGGGCCATTGCGCTAATGATGATGAGCGTTCCCGAATGTCGAAGTGTTGCATTCATACTATTTCCTTTTTAATCCATCGAAGTTTCTATTGTCCCTGTTGTTGTTGAATTCCGATACGGCCTTTTTCGATCAGCCCTGTGACATGGGTCAGATAAGCCAGCGCCGTGAAGACGTCCTGTCGCGCGGCCACTAACTGGCTCCGTGCTTGCGACACCTGGGTTTCGGCATTCAGCAGGTCGAGAATCGTTTTCACTCCGGACTTGTAACTCTCGAGCGCCAGTTCCTTTGATGCCGTTGCGCTTTTCAGGGCCACCAGACTGAATTCGAACTTGCGGAGGGCTGTCTCGTAATTCTGGAAACGGGTCCAAATTTCGGCGCTGGCGCCCAGTTCGGCCTGTCGGAGCTGCGCCCGCATGGCCTCTGCCTGTGCCTCGGCGGTGTGGATGGAACTCTCGGTCTGGAAACCGTCAAAGAGGTTCCACTTCAGACTGGCGCCTCCCGCATACGCCCAGTCATTGGCGGCAGACGCCCGGTTGCTCAAGCCGTAGAGTTCATAATAATCGCGCGTTACGGATCCGGTGAGATAGAGCGACGGCCATCGCGAGGCACGGGCAACCCGGATGGCGGCCTCGCGTGAGGCGAGCGTGGCCCTCAATGCGGAGAGATCCGGTCGGCGGGCAAGAGCGTCGTCGATCAGGCGATGGATGTCCTGTCCGGAGAGGGAGGCGGGGAGCGCCGTCCCGGGGGAGGCGATTTTCAGTACCGTGTCGGCGGGCAGGTGCAGTGCTTGCGCCAGAAATCCCTGCGCGATTTTCTGCTGGCCTTCGGCGCCGACCAGAACATAGAGCGACTGGTCGTAAGCCGTTTGCGCCTGAAGAACATCCAGGTCGACGCCGAGACCGGCATTTCGCCGGTCTGTCGCGGCGTTGAGAATGGCCTTGGCGTCCAGGGCGTTCGTCGTGGCGGCATCGACGCCGGCCTGCGCACTGATAACACCATAATAGGCGGTCTCAACGGACAGAAGGGTATCTTGAATGGCGCGGTTAAAGGCGAAATTGGCGGCATAGACGGTTTGCAGCGCCTGCTCCACGGCGGCATTCCGGCCTCCCCCGAAATTACAGACCAGATAACTCAGTTGGAGTCCCGGTCCGTAGGACATATTATTCGCGTCATAACTGTCAGGATTCGCGGCCGTGGTGATCCGGGTGAGGCTTGCGCCCGCCGTGACGCTGGGCATGAAATACCCCTCGGCGTAACGGACCTGCTCAGAAGCGGCCCGGGCCTCATTCCATGCTTTGCTGGTGGCGGGATTATTGTTCAAAGCCAGATCAGCCAGATTGAAAAGAGTGAGGGTCTTGTCGAGATCCGGCTTTTGGGCGCGGATCGCCAGCCAGACGGGGTCGGCTTTCTGAGTGTCCTTCGGAGGGGCCCAGGTCTCATTCAGGGACGGGGGTGGTGGAGCCTGCACGCACCCGGATAGAACCAGGGAAAGCAGGGTGCTTGAAAGGGTGAATAACGTGATCTGTTTCATCGGTTGAGCCTCATCATTTCTCGTTTCCTTGAACTTTGCTCCGCCTCATCCCCGGTTTGTTGCCTTCGGGAACGACGAGCGTAGCCTTTAGAATGGTATCCACCAGGGTTCGCACATACACTTTCGGCGGGGCCGAGCGGAAACTGAACAGGGTTTCACACCATGCGTAGTGGGCGAGAGCCCCGAGAAAAAGGTGGGCCTGGATCTTGGGCGAGGTCATCGCCATCCGTCCGGCCCGGGTTTCCGCCGTGAAATACCGGCAAAAGACATCCATTTTCTGGACAGGGTGGGGGGGCTCGCCCGGGAGGTCATGATGAGGGATCGTGACCCCGCTGGCGCTGATCATCATTAATCGGGGAAGCGTCAACCGGAGTTGCTCGAGGAGTTGAAGTCCGGCCGATTCGAGCGCCTTGCGGGGCGGCACCCGTCCCACGCCGGTCAGGAGGTCTTCCTCCCAGGCCGGGTTTCCCGCCTCCACGGCCATGGCGGCCAGGAACAGGTTCGCCTTGCTTTTGAAATGCTTGAAGACCGACCCCTCCGAAACGCGGGCCTCGCGGGCAATCCGCGAGGTGCTGGCCTGGTAGCCGTCCCGCATGAACACCTTGCGGGC
>JBAWZH010000272.1:0-3032 GCA_037143135.1 bacterium | reverse complement strand
TTTATCAGTGTTGATGATCTGGACAAGATGGGAACCAATTTCTCGCCGCCCTGGGGGGATAAGTTCCGGAAGACTGCCGCGGCCAGAGGGTTGGAAGTGCGGCCGCTTTTCACGCCGAGGCCGAAGTTGAGCAAGCCTGTGCGAAAAGAGAATTGAACAGCCTCCTCCGCATTCTCTTCTCTTGTCGGTCTTAACCTTCGCGATCATAGTGGCCTTCCTTGGCCTCGGGCCTCAAGGGACAGGTTCTTTATCAGTTATTGGTGCTCAAGAGAGGAGATTTAACAGAAGGCCACGAAGACCACGAAGAAAGATGGCAGACAAGAGAATGTTGCGGCATTTTATTTTGGGAGTACCCAAAACCAAAATTCCGCAACGGTTTTCCGAAGAATGGAAGACGGGTTGAAGTCTCAAGGGACAGTTCCTGGTAACTTTGGACGCCACCTTGCCCTCATCTTGATATTCCATTCTGGAATATCAAACACTTCGCAACTGCCACTTAGTTTCAATCGTGTCAGCCGACAAATCCGCACCGCACTCCCATTCGATAAAGTAGCCGCCGTTAGACACTTTGGCAAATTCCTGAATATCGCGCAGCGGTTCGAACGCCTCAAATTCAAGGTAGGGTCGGATATCAAACAGGCCGATCCGACCATCAGTCGATACGACGGACAGTACCCAATTTGATTCCGGCTTGACTTTAGAAATAATCATTGATCAAGTCCTCTGATAGGGAATGGATTCTTGCCATTGACGGCCAGTTCCCAATCCGCGAGCAAATCCTCGCGGTGGATCTCAATCCACGCTGCAACAAGTTTGTGTTTAGCGGGAGGGAGTTGACCGGCAAGAACTGTGCCGTCGAGAATGGAATAGATTGCCACTGTGCCTTGATAATCGGCATGCACATGAGGTGTGTGATGCTTTTCCGCATCACGGAAGAACATCCGAACAAGAATTCCATAGAACATTGAAATTGTTGGCATGAGTTAGATTCCTCTATTTTCTGGTTTTTATCAATATTCTGTTTTGAGGGAATATGCAGTTGATTTCCCGATTTCTAGCGGGTTTCAAAGGGGTTTCAAGGGACAGGTTCTTTGTGAGCCAGAAAAGAGAATTGAACAGCCTCCTTCGCTAAAGCTACGGAGGCCAGGGAAGGCCGCTAAGATCACGAAGTTCATTCCGTGCGGTTCGGGAAAGAGAATGTTGCGGCATTTTATTTTGGGAGTACCCAAAACCAAAATTCCGCAACGATTTTCCGAAGAAAAGAAGACCATATCGACTACGTCTTTGGCCTCCCTTCACAAGAACCGTTGCGGGATTTTAATGCAGGGGCATGCCCGTCGCTGGTAATCCTTGATTGCATTTCGATAACGCCCCTGCATTCAAATACCGCAACATTCTCTTCTCTTGTTTGTCTTAACCTTCGTGATCTTAGTGGCCTTCTGTTCAAATTCTTCTCCCGGTCTCTACGAGGTTCAAGAGACAGTTCCTGTTTTGCCGTTTAACGGTTACGGTTTAGTTCGTAACTGCCATTTTGTCTCAATTGTCGGCGGACAGGTCTGCCCCGCAATCCCACTCAACCAAGTATCGATTACTCAAATTCGCTCGATTCTGTTCCTTGAATTTCCTATAGTAGGCTCCATGACAAGTAGACAGTTCTATGATTGGCAGACGGTTGGCGGGGCCAATGACGTCATGAAACTGGTGGACGCCCTTGAGCGCGCCGAATTGAGTTGGTGTGTCATTGGCGGGGTGGCCGTTAATCACTGGGCCGCCGAACCCATGGTGACCCGCGACCTGGATCTGGTCGTCGCGGCTGCGGACATCGAGCGCGCCAGTGCCATTCTGCGGGAAGCTGGTTTTTCATCCGAGCCCCATGAGTGGTCCGTCAACTTTACCGGGAAATCCAGCGTCAGCATCCAGTTGAGCACAGAGGTCTGTTATCTTGATTTTCCGTCGCGCGCCGTGGCCGCCGATGTCCATGGCATTCTCATGAGGGTGGCGTCCCTGCGTGATACCTTGGAGGGCAAGGTCAGGGCCTATTCCGATGCCAGTCGTCGCCAGAGCAAGCGGATCAAGGATCTGGCCGATATTGCCCGCCTGGTTGAATCACACCCCGATCTTCGCACCACCCTGCCAGAATCCATTCTAAGACAACTCGAACCCTGATTAATCCCTTGGGTGTCAAGGGGAAGCCTCGGCACAGTCCCGTAAGAAGCCTTGTCGACTGTTGGAAAGTCGTATTGACAGTACAAATGCCATTTGGCATCATTAATGCCATGAAAACTGAATTGAGCATTGATAAGGCAGGTCGGGTCATTCTCCCTCAAGCGGTTCGGAGGCAATTTCATTTGCTTGCAGGAGATCACCTTGAGTTGAAAATAATGTCCGATGGTATATTCCTGAAAACTCAAGCTCGCCAGGCTAATCTGGTGGAATTAAATGGGCTGCTTGTTCATGAGGGAGAACCCAGCGGGGATCTCGTCCAAGCCGTCGAACTGAGCCGGTCAGGCCGTGATTCGGAGGTTCTCGGGTGGCGATAATGACCGTTTTCTGCGACACATCAGTTTTGGTTGCCGCTTGTATTCACAAGCATCCTCATTACGAGCGGGCGCGCCCCGTCTTGGACTCCATAGTCAGCGGCGAAATAACCGGTTTTGTCTCGGTTCACAGTTTGGCGGAATCGTTTTCAGCGCTGACATCGGTTCCGATCACTCCGAGGATCCTGCCCTCTGAAGCCAGAGACATCATCGCCACCAATATCAAACGGCACTTCCAGTTAGTGGCCGTCACGCCGGATATGTATCAGCGCGCCGTTGAAGTCTGTGTCGGATGCGGACTGGGAGGCGGCAAGGTTTACGATGCCGTGTTGCTCGAATGCGCCCGCCAATCCCTGGCCGACAGAATCTACACCTTTAATCTTCAGGACTTCCGGAGACTGGCGCCCGATCTCATCACCCGTATTTCCGCTCCGTGAGGGCACTCTCAAGGGACAGTCCCTGCAAGAGGGACTCTCACGGGGCGGTCACGGTGAT
>JBAWZH010000271.1:0-3040 GCA_037143135.1 bacterium | reverse complement strand
ACGATTTTTTCGGCGGCCTTAACCCCGCCATCCAGGTAGGCGGCGCCGATCACAGCCTCCATTGCATCCGCAAGCAACGTCTCGCGCAGACGTCCCCCGGCCTGTTCCTCACCCTTGCCAAGTTTGACATAATCTCCCAACCCGAGATCGCGCGCCACCCCGGCCAGCGCTTTCCCGCTGGTCACCCGGCTGCGCAATTCGGTCAGGATTCCTTCGTCGATATCGGCATGCATCCGGTAGAGATGGGCGGCCACCAGGAACCCGACCACGGCATCCCCGAGGAATTCCAACCGCTGGTTATCCGTCGTCACATCCTTCGCCTCAAAGCGGTAGGACCGGTGCAGAAGCGCCATATCCAGAAGCGCGCGATCACCGAATTTGTAACCGAGTCTCTTTTCCAGTTCCCGGTACGGATTAAGTTTTCTCAAACCGAGCAATATCGATACCTCCCTACGCCCTGGGGTGAAACTGCTGATGAACAGACTTCAGCCGGTTCTGATCCACATGGGTGTAGATCTGTGTTGTCGCGATATCCGCATGACCCAACATTTCCTGAATCATACGCAATGGCGCGCCGTTTGCCAGCAAATGTGTGGCAAAGGAGTGCCGCAGGGTGTGGGGCGACACCTTCTTGGTGATACCGGCCCGCCGGGCAAAGAGTCCGATCTGGGCCCAGACTGTCTTGCGGCTGAACGCCGTCCCGCGCCGGGTCAGGAACACCTGGCGCACCGCTGGATCCTTCGCAAACTTCGGCCTGACCTCGGCCAGATAGCGTTCAATCGCCTCCTTCGCCTTCCCTCCCACCGGAACGACCCGCATCTTGTTGCCTTTTCCCGTGCACCGCAGATAACCGCTTTCCAGATGGAGATCCTCAAGCGGCAGATTGACCAGTTCAGAAACACGCAAGCCCGACGCATAGAGCAATTCCATCATCGCCTGATCCCGTTTGGCCAACTCGTCAGTGCCGAAAACAGCCTTGAGAAGACTGTCCACCTCCTTCACGGAGAGCGCACCGGGCAGAACCTTCCAGAGCCGGGGCGAGTCCATGACGGCCGTGACATCCTTCTCTAACAACCCTTCGCTGATCAAAAATCGGAAGAAGACCTTGATCGACACCAGCCGCCGGGCAATGGAATTCATGGCCAGCCCACGGTCACGCTCATGCTCCAGATAACCAAGCACCAACTTCCGTGTCACCTCACGGGGACTATGCACCCCCGCCGCCTGCGCAAACCTTGAGAAATCCGCCAGGTCATTCCCATAGGCCTCGCGCGTTTTCGGACTCAACCCCTGCTCGAAGGAAATGTGATCCAGAAATTGTTCGATCAGGGCGAGCATGGCGCTACACGTCCCACACTTGCTCCCTCAGCCCCTTGGCCGAGGCAAACTCATGGCGCTTGCCTGCGATGGCGAGAACCACCCCTTCGGGCGAGACTTCAATCCGCGCCGGCAATTCGCCCGTGCGCGCCTTGAGAATATTCGCCAGCAGAATCGCCTTTTCGGCGCCATCACCACGCCCGTAATTCCAGACCTCGTCAGGTTGCGCCAAACGGCCGGGCTCATCGTAGATCGACTCGGATGGCATGGCCTGGATGACCGACACCACCTCGTCGTCCGACATGGGTTTGGCGCCCGCCACAGAGACGGGATTGCGCTCCATGGCCGCCTTGAGGAATGGAGCGGCCTCGGTACGGCTGAGATCCCGGTAGGCATAGAAGGCCAGATCCGCCGCCGGATGCGTGGCGCGCAATACCTCGAGCCGGGCAATGACCGCCTCGCGAGTCATGTCCTTGGTGATCGCCAGGGGCTCCCCCACGGCCTTGTAATCCCGCTGGGACGCCTCCGGCATGCGCGGATCAATATGGCAGAACCGGATCAGGCTCTCCATGGCCATCTCGGCGTTCAGGCAGGAACACGCGAACTGGGTCTTGAGGTTTGCAACATCTTCGGGCTGGTTCAAGTCGGGGTTCTCCCGGCGGACATAATCTTCAAGATCATTCAACATGATGCGGCCGGGCAATCGTTCCGGGACGAATTGATCCATGTCGATTTCAGCCAGCAGACTGTCCCGGGTGTTGTCGGTCACCAGGAAGGAACACCCCTCCTCGTACTGAAACGCCACCTCGAGGGGAACAAAATGGTTCACCCCGCGGATCGTGTGGCGGATCTGGAAACACTTCTGCATGTCCCGCTTGTGCCGCAGAAAATTACCCATGATCTCGTCGGTGAGAGGGGTGTCCAGAAAGGTTCGCAACTTCCCGAAAAAGCCCTCATAGACCGTGCGGCTGATGGTCGCCTCGCGGTAGACGGTGTGGATCCAGCCCGTTTCATGGGCCACCAGGGTCACGTGTTCATTCTCAAGGGCGCGCCGGGCCTGCGCCGACAAAGCCGTCCCGTTGCACCACATCTTCTTGGTCACCAGACGCCGGTTGTTGGTGAGGATCCCGTCGTCCACATCCACAAAATTCTGGGAATGAAGCGGCGTGGCCATGAGATAGATATCGCGCAACGGGATTCCGGCCACGACAAACAGGGCCGCCGCATAGAGGGCCGCCAACGAGACGCATTCGCCCGCACCGGTCGCGTATCCCTCCTTGTGGCAAAAGGCATCCATGGCCTCGACCGTCTCGGTCTTCCAGTAGGGAATGGTCTCGCTATTGTATTTGTGCAGTCCGAAGTGGGTGCGGATATCAATATCAAAGTAGTACTTATCGCCCTCATACCCGAACAGGGCGTTGGATTGACGGATGGTTTGATCGTCAAGGAACGGCCTGAACCGGGCCATTTCGCGATCCTGCGTAGTCAGTCCCCAGGTATCGAGGTCGAGATTGAAGGCATAGTGATCCATGATGTACTGCTTGAGGCGCGTGATCCGGCGGTAGGGTTTCATCTTGGCCAGCCCGTTAAACCAGGGATCCTCCCGCCATTTCCAGATGCGGGGCGACATCAGGTTGGCAAGCAAAAGCGCAT
This sequence comes from bacterium, assembly GCA_037143135.1. Taxonomy (GTDB): domain Bacteria; phylum Verrucomicrobiota; class Kiritimatiellia; order CAIKKV01; family CAITUY01; genus JAABPW01. The sequence continues at coordinate 70 of JBAWZH010000271.1, read as the reverse complement.
ACATCAGTTCAGGGAATACGAATATTTCCATGTCCGACAGCGTGACCGCCGCCGACTTCATTTCAAATTC
>JBAWZH010000270.1:0-3045 GCA_037143135.1 bacterium | reverse complement strand
GGGTGATCCTGAACGGGACAGTCGCCGCAGGGGACTGCGCCTCCCACATTGAAGAGAAGAGACAGCGTTCTGGTGTTCTCTCTCAAATTGCTTTCAGTCTAATGTCTATGGTCTAATGTCTATGGTCTCCTAAAACTCGTCCTATGTGTGGAATTTGTGGAATAATTGGTGTTCAGCGCGAAGCGGCAACGCAACGCGTCACCGACATGTGCCGCGCTTTGGCCCATCGCGGGCCGGATGATGAACTTGTCCTGTCCGGGCCCAATTGGGCCTTGGGTCAGCGGCGACTCTCCATCATCGACCTGTCGCAAAACGGTCGCCAGCCGTTTGTCAACGAGGACGGCACGCGCTTCCTCACTTCCAACGGCGAGATCTACAACTACCGCGACCTGCGGCCCTCCCTGCTGAAAGCCGGTCACCACTTCGTCTCCGGTTCCGATTGCGAGGTGATCCTCCACCTCCTCGAACAGGAGGGAGATCGCGGCATCCTCAAACTCAACGGCATGTACGCCTTCGCCTACCTCGACGAAAAACGTCGAAAACTGCTCCTCTGCCGCGACCGCCTCGGGATCAAACCGCTTTATTACAGGAGGACCCCGGACACCTTGGCCTTTGCCTCTGAAATCAAGGCGCTCGTCTCCACGCCAGTTTCGTTGCAACGCGAACATCTTCAGGAATTCTTCCAATACCGTTACCTGAGCGGGAGCAACACCCTCTTTAAGGATGTTGTGGAGATTCTCCCCGGGCATCTGATTACCATCAATCTGGACACGCTGGCCATTGAGGATCGTGAATATTGGACTCCCGCGAAAAGACTGTCTTCCGGAGCGCCGGTCGATGAGCGGGATTTGGCGCGTGAACTCGAACAGGCGGTTTCCCGCCAACTGGTCAGTGATGTTCCCCTCGGTTGTCAATTGAGTGGGGGACTGGACTCCAGTCTCGTCACCCAGTTGGCCATGCGCCAGATGAATCAACGCCTGCATACCTTTTCCGTGGGGTTTAACGGGCACGCCGAAGATGAGTCCTCGTGGGCGGCAATGATATCGCAGGAACTCGGCACTCTCCACCATTCCATCCATTACCAGGAAAGTGATTTCCTGTCGGACTTTGCGGCCTGCACCTGGCTCAATGACGAACCCTTGAACCACCCCAATAGCGTGGCCATGTTCAAGATGTGCCAGGAGGCCAAGCACCATGTCACCGTGCTGATGACCGGTGAGGGGGCGGATGAGTTGTTCGGCGGGTACACCTGGCACAAGCGATTGTGGCGGTTAAGGCGACTTGGCCGGATGGCGCAATGGCCATTGACCCGTCAGATGGTCGGTTGCCTGCCTAAGGCACGATGGGCACCGATGTTGCCGCTACTGGGGATATCTCCAAGGGAAATGGCCATGGTGGCAGGGCAATGGGTATCGTCTGAAGCGCTTCAGATGCTCTTATGCAACGATTTCATGAGCGCGACGGATGACTATCGTTGTTCCCTTGATATTTCGGACGATGATCCCGTGGCCGCCTCGCTGGATCTGGATTTGCGGACGTACCTGGTGTCGGTGCTTCAGCGACAGGATCGCATGAGTATGGCCAGCGGTGTGGAGTCGCGGGTTCCCTTTCTGGATCACGAACTGGTGGATTTCGCCCTGACCATTCCCGTCGGACAACTATTCGAGGGTCTGCGCGGCAAGGCCATTCTCCGGCACGTGGCGGCCGGGCGCATTCCTGATGCGATCATCACCCGTCCGAAGTTGGGTTTCAGCATTCCCCTGGCTTGCTGGATGCGGCAGGGAAAGACTCTCGGTGGACTTTTGGACTGGCTTTACGATGAACGGGCCGCGGCACGCCGGATTTGGAAGATAGACCCCATGCGGCAACTGGTGACTGACCATCGGTCTGGCAAAACCGACAATTCCATCGCCCTGTGGAGTTTCCTCTCCTTCGAGGTCTGGTCCCGCATCTGGCTAGATGGAACATCCCACGAGAGACTGAAGGAAGAGATGCGGGAGAAGACTGTAGGCAGTGGGCCGTCTTCAGGAAGAGTGAAACATCTGGAGGGCGAGACTTGCCGAGCCGGGGAAGCAAGCAAGACCAAACACCAGTGCGAAGCACTTGGAGGGCGAACTTTACGTGAGCCGTCTTATGTCCCCGGCTCGGATAAACCTCGCCCTCCAAAAGAGGGGCGACAGTATATAGGCCATGAACCCCGGACCGAAGGCAATGTGGGAGGGGCACTCCGTGGCACCCCTGAGCTTTGCCGAAGGGCCGCGACAGGTTCAACTGGAGACCTTGGAGTAACAGTCGCCGCAGGGGACTGCGCCTCCCACATTGAAGAGAAAGCCCCCATAGAAGCGCCATCGCTCAAGTCTAATGTCTATAGCACGCCCTTCGTAGTCTTGGCGAAGGAGGGTCTAAGGTCTGATGTCTCCTCTCTCAAACCCCTCCGCGTCTGCCACATTGTAACCAGTTTGAGAATTGGCGGGATGGAGCGCATGGTGTGCGATCTGATGGGGGGCTTGCAGGCACGTGGCATTCAGTCGGTGCTGTGTTGCACGGATGAAAAAGGGGAACTCTACGATGGCGCACCGGCGGTGGCTAAATTCTGTGGCCATCGGGAGTCGGGATTCCTCGTGATTGACTGGAAACTGGCATGCCAAATTCGCCGGTTCGCGCGGGACAATCATGTCAATGTTCTGCATGCCCACAACCATGCGCCACATCTGTATGCGGCGCTCCTGTCCTTTTTCACCGGCCTGCCGGTAGTGGCGACCCGGCATGGACAGGGCTATCATGATAAGTTCCGGGTCAAATTCCTGAAGCGTTTCCTTGCGGGGAAAACCAGCCCGATGGTTCTGGTATCGGAAGATGCCCAAAAGGTGTCAGTGGAAAACCATTCTCTTTCCGCGGACGACGTTACCACCGTTATACCCAATGGAATAGACACGGCGCGGTTTGTTCCATTAGGGATCAAACTACGAGACCATAGTCCTGAGACTGAAAGCAATGTGGGAGAGGCAGTCCCCAATGTGGGAGAGGCAGTCCCCAATGTGGGAG
>JBAWZH010000269.1:0-3058 GCA_037143135.1 bacterium | reverse complement strand
CGGCCCTTGCCGTAGGTCTTCGTGTACGCATAGGGCATGACGGTTCCCGCCTGGTAACGGTCGCGCTCGCCGTGTTCACCACTGAAGACTGTGCGGCACAGGACATGCACGCTCGGGTCGACATGGATGAAATACTGCTCGGTGTTGGGCATGTGAAAATTCCGGAGGCCCTTCACGATGGGATGCTGGGTGTCCACGATCTCCACCGTGTAGGAGGGAATGCAGTTGCCCGGGTGCGCCACCCATTGTCCGCCCGTCATCCACTGGTACTCGGTGTGTTCGCGGAACGAGTCGATAATACCGCCATGCCACCCGGCAATCCCGGCTCCGGCCCGCACGGCGGCCAGAAGTCCTTCTGCCTGGGGTTTTTCGATTTTCCCCATCGTCCAGCACGGGACGATCAAGTCCTGTGCCGCCATGAGATCGGCATCGGCATAACTGGCCAACGTGTCCGATATCGTGACCTCAAATCCCCGTTCAGCCAGCAAGGGCGCAAGCAATTCAACCGACGCCTTGGGCGTGTGCCCATCCCAACCGCCCCGGACCATAAGTGCTTTCTTCATGAGTATCCTTTTGTGTTTAAATCAAGCGTCCAGTGTTCCGGGCAGGAGACCCAGGGGAAGTGCGGCCGGGCGTTTGCAGGTGCTGGTGAGTGTGATCGCCCTGCCTTTCGCCGAGGAATCCGCCGCCGCCTCCATGGCATCCAGCACATGGAAGGCCAACTCGCCGCTCGCCCGGTGCGGCCGGCCGGACTGGATGGCATTGGCCATGTCGGCGACCCCGATGCTCCGGCTGTTTTCCGTGTATCCATGCGTGAGCGGGACCTCCAGCCAATCCTTGCCCTTGCGTCCGATGCGGACGGGCCCGCCGAACGTGTTGGGGTCCGGCACGCTCAGGGTGCCTTCGGTGCCGTAAATCTCAATCCGCGGCAGTTGGGCAGTCTGGCAGTCAAACGACATGATCATGGAGCAGATCGTGCCCTGGGCGAAATCAAGAACCGTGGAGTAGTGGGTCAGCGCCTTGACCTTGATGATTTTACCATACTGCGGTTGACTGGTAATCATGCGCTCCGAGCGGGTTGTGCGGGCTGAACCGCTCACGCGTTTGATGGGGCCCAGCAGATTGACCAGTGCGGTCAGGTAGTAGGGGCCCATGTCCAGCATCGGGCCACCGCCGAGGTCGTAATAGAATTCCGGCTGCGGGTGCCAGCTTTCATGCCCGGCACACACCATGAAGGCGGAAGCGGCGACCGGTTTGCCGATCCAGCCGTCATCAATCAGTTTCCGGCAGGTCTGGATGCCGCCGCCGAAGAAGGTGTCCGGGGCGGAGCCGACGCGGAGTTTCCGGGCCTTGGCCGCCGCCAGGATCTTCTGGCCATCCCTACGGGTGACGGCCAGGGGTTTCTCCCCGTACACATGCTTGCCTGCCGCGAGGGCGGCGAGGGCCACAGCGGCGTGGGCCTTGGGGATGGTCAGGTTCACAACAATCTGGATGTCACGGTCTGCCAGCAATTCCCTGACGGAACAGGCCTTGGGTATTTTGAATTCCTCGGCCTTGGCCTTGGCCCGGGCAGGATCCAAATCCGCGCAGGCTGCGATTTCAAGGTTGTTGAAGGTCTGGCCGGCCTTGAAGTAGGCCCCGCTGATATTACCGCAACCGATTACACCGATTTTTGTTTTTTGCATACGGAGACTCCTTTGCTGCACAAAATACTTGTGCTTTGACTTCATGACAATACCCATTATTATATTTCTGAAGAACTGACCTTAATGCAGAATCAAGACAAGGGTGCCAGCGAGATATGACTTTTAAAGTGCTCCGCAAGGATGTCTGTGAAGCGAATAAGGATCTTGGAAAACACCAACTGATTTCTCTTGGCATGGGTTGCGCCAGCGGGATCGACCGCGAACGGGGCGTGGTGGTTGTCAAGCCGTCCGCGATACCCTATGCCTGCCTGACACCCGAGGATATGCTTGTGGTTGACCTGGCTGGCAAGGTGGTGGAGGGGGCCTTAACGCCATCTCCCGATGTCGCGGCGCACTTGTATCTTTATCGGGAGTTCAAGTCGGTTGGTGGGATTGTAAACGACTTCAGTTCCTTTGCCACCTTGTTTGCCCAGGCAGAACGTCCGATTCCCTGCTTGGGCATCATACACGCCCGCTTCTTCAAGGGGGAAATCCCGGTCACCCGCGCCCTGCGAAAGCCGGAAATTGAGCGGAATTACGAGCGAAGCCTTGGGAGTGTGATCACGGAAAGGTTTTCCCGGTTGGATCCCATGGAGATACCGGGAGTCCTGGTGGCGCACCATGGGCCGTTTGCCTGGGGGAAAACGGTTGATGAGGCGGTTGTGCATGCCGCCGCCCTCGAAAAGATCGCGGAACTGGCTCTGGGCACGATGCAACTATCACCGCAGATGGCGCCGATATCGGGAAATCTTTCAGAAAAGCAGTTTCCGGCACGAACCTGATTCTGTCTAAACGTACCCGGCGCCGAACTTTTCGGCTGCCAGTTTCTGTACTTCCTTGACGGCCTCAGCCTGGTCGACCGGACAAATCAGGGTGGCTTCAGGGGTGTGGATGACGATGAGATCCTTGCATCCCACCGTGACGATCAGATGCTTCGGATCACTTGAGGCTGCCAGCACGCCCTCGCTCCGGAGCAGGAGCGATTTGCCGACGCCCGTTGCATTCCGATGCCCGTCCTGCGGACAGGTTTGCGCGAAGGAGGGCCACGAACCCACATCGAGCCATTGCAGGGGCATGGGGACGGCGGCTACCTTGACCTTGGCGTCACGCGAAGCGGGTTCCATGACGGCAAAGTCCACGCTGATTTTCTTCAGGGTGGGATAGATTTCATCCAGGACGGTCTTCTGGCGCGGGGTGCCCCAGGCGGAGGCGATTTTTTCTATTCCGGCATAGTTCTCCGGTTGATACCGGCGAATACAATCCAGCAGGGTCCTTGCCTGCCAGACAAACATGCCGCTATTCCACAGATAACGGGTCGGCCCCAGTTTGAAATACTCCTGTGCCGTGGCGGAATCCGGTTTTTCCTTGAACTG
>JBAWZH010000268.1:0-3107 GCA_037143135.1 bacterium | reverse complement strand
AGGGAATCGAACCCCTGATTCTATTCATGCACCACGAAGCAGTGAGCCTAAAAGAGGAACTTCTTCTTCTCTTGCTTCGGGTGCTATTTGAATCAGAAGATATGGAGGTCTCAACAGCATTGAGTCAGCTGTTGACGCAGCCTTGCCAGGCTTCCTCTTTGATCTGGACAGGAGAGATCTATCTGGGGCGTATGATGATCGTGGTCGTTTACGCTGCTTCTGGCATCCAGAAATCCTCGAAGCCATTGGACTTCTTAGCTCCGAACAGCAATTGCGCGAACTGATTTACCAGCTTCACGAGGTTCAGTCGAAAATCGCTGAAGATGGTAGATGGGTTGGCACAGCGGCGACTCTTCAGGGGCTCCTGACCTGCCCTGGCTCCATGCATTTTCATGTCGCGAAGAGTTTGTTATCGTGGAGCGGGGCGTGCGGCACCTTCACCTCTCCTCCCCTATCATCTTTTTTAAAGACGTCCCAAGAAGCTCCGCTGAAAATAAAGATTAGAATGTTTGGTGAACGGCAAAGTTTGGGACGTGTTGTTGCCTCTCCTATAATGAGGCGGCGGGAAATTCTTACTACCTTTTGAGGAATCAGATCGAAAGTTAGCCGAACGTCCTACTTTAGGTAGGACAAACTGGCGCAATTGCCCTGAAGCCCATTTTCGGTTAAGTCCATTTTGCGCTCGTGGATCGGTGGGCATGAAGGGGTTTCCGGTATATTGAACGGGCATACGGAGGGCTGCTCTACAAAATTTCTTTCTTGCTCAGCCGCGCCCGGAGTGCAAAATGCCTCTATGAAACGCCATGGACGAAGTCTGCACTTCGGTGCGGCATTTGTAGGAATTATACAACACGCTGCATTTTACCTGCAAATACAGCGTGTTGTTTAATAATACTGTTAGCCAAGAAATATGCGTCCTATCGCGATCATCGCTGCCGTGACTGGTATTATACTCCTTATGCCAGGATGCTTTGGCATCTACTTTTCTCTTCGCAATTGGACATTTGCGCGAGAGGTTGGAAGCAGCATTGGAGTCGATCCAGTCAGTTGGTCGTGGCACTTTCTTGGCACTGCAATATCTTTTGTGCTTGTTGGCCTGATGTCCTTGTTTCTATCCTTCGGAATGTGGCGTCACTCGGTTTATGCAGGCAAGATATGGCTGGCATTAGTTTCTTGTCTCACCTTTCTTTCATTAATAGTATTTTATATCTGCCCCTTACCATTTGGTTTCCAGAAGGTTACTGTATTGGATTTACTGCTCGTAACCATGATTTGTTTGGGAAGTTGGGAAGGACTAAAACAATGACATCCGATTACACAGAGCAGATAGACGAATTTTGGCCGACGATCATGCAGGCATGGGTCGAACACCGCGAGAAACACCCTGTAATCGAATGCGACGTGGTCAATCGGAAGGTAATGGCCATGCCTGCCGAGGAGTATATCAACGGACTGACAGACCGAACACGCAATGCAGCACGCCGACAGTACGAAAAGATAACCGCCGAAGGTGGGATGATGCTTTTTATGCGCGATAGCAAGAAGGAGATCCTTCAGTCGCATCTGTTCCCCCTTGGCGACGAGCCATGACACCAAGATGACAAATCGAAACAAGATCTTGAAGGAATGTGACGGATGGCCCAAAGCGTGGATGGGAACTGACGATGATGTTCCCTATGGGCAGGGACTTGTCGAGGCAATGATGCCATTCATTTTGTCGCTTCTTGATGGAGAGGTTTCTGAGCGCACGGCCAGAAAGCATTTGGGTAATTTGTGGCTCTTGGGAGGCGAGATCATCAGAAACGTAAGCCTGTATGAAGAGTATGACGAAATGACTCCGGCAGAAAAACTGATGCAGTCCATTGCTCCAGACGAGGGGCCTTTGTGTCGTCACCTATCCTCCGAAAGCGAGCAGCGCTCATTCGATTCAACCTGCGGGAAACTTTGCCGTTTTCTCGAAATACCAAAGGAGGAAAAATGATCGCCCCTACTTCGGTTCCAACCCCTTCTTGATCTGACCGACGGCTGACTTGATTTCCTCCACCACCGATTTGTCAGCGCTGGACCATTTCGGGCTGGCGAGTGCCAATTCCAGATTCACTCCGGTCGTGTCGTAGGGGTAAATTCTTGGCTTCCATTTGAAGATCCGCTGAAATTCCTGCTCCAGACTCGGGCGGATGTGGTCGTTGAAATAGAATTTCTCGTCTGCGGTCGTGGTCTTGGCGTAGGCGGCGTCCACGAGGGATTGATACAGGCGGTTCTGGGAGACATCGTGGGAGGAATTCTTCGATCTCTACCACAACGCGGTGAACGTCTGCGTGCTGGGAGCCTTCAAACGGCATGACTGGCACGATGTTCCCCCGCCGGATCTTCAGGATGTCGTCCTCGCCGTTTTTGAATCCCTCTTCCGTGGGCACGCATCCTTCGATCCAGGCAAAGGAAGATTCCGCCAATTCCTGACCACGCTCTGCCAGCGGCGGGTCGTGGATTTTATCCGTTCCCACATCAGGAAATCTTCCAAGCTCACCTCGCTGGATTCCGAAGCATTCGAGGAAAAGGAAATCGACCCCGCGTTTGCCAGGCATTCCACCGTGGAGGAAGACGCATTCCGCAGTGCGCTTCTGGGAACCCTGCTCGCGGCCCTCCACGCGGAGGTTTCCCCACGAACCTACCTGATTTTCGAACTGGTCAAACTCAACGGCGAGTCCCCGGAGGATGTTGCCAAGGAGTTGGGCGTCCAGCGCAACGTCATTGATAACACGATCTTCAAAGCCATGAAAAAACTGCGCGAAATTTCCCAGCGCGAAGAAATCCAACAGGAATTATGAACGACAAACCCGCCAGCAATGCCCCACTTTCGGAAGAAGAGTTGCTCGAAATCCGCCGCGCCTACCATTCCCTCGAAGCCTTCCAGCTTTCACCGGAACACCGCGCGGCCAAGGAGATCCTGAAGGCCCGTCTTGCCAAAGGAGAACCGGAGAAGCAGGAGGAAAAGTGACGCTACGGAACGGGCAAGTTGCCGCGATCCATTTTTCCTCCTTGAGATTCGGCACCCTTGACGGCATGCTGGCGCATATGCTATCAGAATGAACCGCATGTCGCATCGA
>JBAWZH010000267.1:0-3109 GCA_037143135.1 bacterium | reverse complement strand
TGTTATGTGCCGCGCTTCTGTCGTAGCAAAGTGCCGTTTTGTGCCGAATTAGGGTCGTAGTCTTGACGTTGGATACGGCAACAATTCGGCAATCTGTTCTCGTGGACGACAAGTGCCGTCCAGTCTTTCAAGACAACTGCCCACCGGATTGAGCCCAGCTTTCTTCTTTCAATGTGCCGGAACGTATAATACCACTCTTCGTCTTACCAGAGAAAGTGAGGCCATATATACGTTCCGAGCACGCAAAGTACATTAGCAACATTGTGGAATATGGCAAGTATGCTGAAAGACTGGATTTGGTGCCGTGTCCACACTGTTACGTCATCGGCTGCCTTAACCAACATGGCAAACGGAAGCGGTTCGATGAGATGACCGGCCAGGATACTGTTTGTGAAGCGCGCGTATTCTGCAATAACCGCGGCAACATGGGTGGCTGCGGACGAACCTTCCCGATGGTGCTGATCGAACGAATGTGCGGATATGTGGTCGTCTGCAAGACCTTTTGGAATTTTCTTCTGGCTCTGCTTGCCGGAAAAAGCATAGCGGTTGCCTGGCGATCTTCTACTCCGAGACTGTGCCTCGATAACGGCTACAAGCTCAGGCAGGCATTCATCAGAAGCCAGTCCAACATTCGTACCCTCCTCAATAAACTCGGACCGCCCGGAATGTCTCCCGGCATCAAAGATCCTGTTTTGCAGACCATCCAACAGGTGAAGTCTGCCTTCAAAGGATGTTCCTGCGCGATTTCAGCATTTCAGTTGCGTTTCCAGAAATCGTTTCTCGTCTGATTTGCAGCAGTTCAAAAGTCTTTCTCCTGCCGGGCTGCCGTCATAGCCCTTTTTCGTTCTTCGTGATCAAGGTTGCAGCAACACTGCGCTCTAGTGGCCATTAAAAACGTATCCGGCTAAGGTCTCCCCCATGAAAAACAAACAACTCCGCCTCGGCGGAACAAACGGAGGATCGGTAGAATGATCAACTCAAGTGTATATCTCAAAATGCGGGTGCTTGGCGCTGTGGACACTGCTCCCGGCAAAACAAAGCTTGAACGACTGCAACACGTCGGGAATCTCACTTTCATCGACGAAGAGGGTTTCCCCCGCAAATTCACCTGGCGCACCATTCAGACCTGGTTGTGGAACTACACAAATCGCGGCATGTTTTCCCTCCAGAAAAAGGACCGCGCAGACAAAGGCACACGCAGAAAAGTCTCTCCGGAACTCCTCCTTGAGGCGATCGAGCAGGTCCTGCCATCCTTCCATGACCCCCATCCAAAGAAATCTCACATCTACAAAGCCTGCATCGAGCGCGGCCTACTCCAACGTGAAAGGGTCGCTCCAAACACCTTCTCCAGAATGGTCAACGATCTGGAACTGCTCAAACCCGACTCCGACAATAAACGCAGACTCGCCTTCTCCAAGCAGTTTGCCAACCAGATGTGGCAAGCCGATACCATGTTCGGACCATACATCTCCACAGGCAACAGCGGCAAGTCCCAGGCCAAACTCATTGCTTTCATTGACGACGCATCCCGCGTCATCTGCCACGGAGAATTCTTCCTTTGCGAAACCTCCGAAACGCTGCTCAACGCCTTCAGAGCCGCCATATACAAACGCGGCCTCCCGGAGCAACTCTATGTCGATAACGGTGCCATCTACACCTGCAAGGAGATCATGCTCACTTGCGCAAGACTCGGCATAATCCTATCCCACGCGCCCGTCAGAGATGGGGCGGCGAAGGGGAAAATTGAGAGGTTTTTCCGCACGGTAAGGGAAGACTTCCTCGCAAGAACTCTCGATCTATCCAGCCTTCATGCGCTCAACAAAGCATTCATCATCTGGGTCGAGGATGAATACAACTCGCGAACCCACTCCACCATCCAGATGAAACCCATCGACCGCTTTGGCATCGACCTCAAACGCATAAGATTCATGCCGCTGTCCGACGCCGCTGAAGAGATCTTCTTTATCGAAGAAGATCGCTCCGTCAGGGCGGACAACACCTTTTTCCTCAAAAACATACGCTTTGAGTCGTCGTCTGATCTCGCCAACAGAAAGATACAGGTCCGCTTCAACAGAAGGGTCTTCGATCCCAACAAGGTCATCATCTATTACAAGCAACAACGCCTCGGCCCGGCACGCCCCGTTGACTTCGTCGCCAACGACAGACCACCCAGACCAGTGGCGACACCGGACACTTCAATCAACACAAACACCGCAACTCAGAACGACTGATCGCAAACAACTCAAGGAGTCCTATCATGCTTAAAGCTTACTTCGGCCTTTCAAGACAACCGTTCCACTCCGACAGCATATCGCTCCTGCCTCACCAGCAGGACATCCTCGACACGATCCGCGTCCACTGTCAGCAAGGCGGCCTTTGCCTCGTCCTGGGCGATCCAGGCACCGGCAAGACTGTCATAAAAGACGCAATCGCAAAGTTCGACACCCAGCGGCTTATCACACCGGTCGTCTCCAGAACACTTCACACCTACTACAACACACTACGTATCTTCTGCCAGGCATTCAAACTCGACGCTGACGGAACCTCTTTCGCCTGCGAGAAACGTCTCATCGACCAGGCATTCAAACTCAACCAGACCGGCAAGATGCTTGCGCCAATCATCGACGATGCGCACCTCATGGACGTCGACTGCCTGCGCAGGCTCCGCCTCCTCTTCGAGGACTTCCCGAAGAATCACAACCTCGTCCTTATCGGCCAGCCAAAGCTGTTATCCACCATCAGCCTGGCCTCCAATGACGACATCAAATCCCGTGTCACATACTCAGTCATCATGCCAAAACTCGCGCCTGATGACATGGAAACCTGGTTGCTCTCCGAATTCAACAAAGTAGGACTCGGCCACAACGCGCTGACTCAGGAGGCGCTCTCGCTTATCGTCCGTTCCGCCGAAGGCATCTTAAGACGCGCAAGAAACATTACACTTTCCTGCCTTCTTGACGCCGTTCGAGACCAGACCAAAACCGTCGACCTTAAACACGTCAACAACGTTCTCCGCCAGCCCCACTGGCGCAACGCCCAGGACATCTTCTCAGCCTTCAGCCAACACCAGCAAACTCACAACAACGAGGCCAACTGAACATGTACGACA
>JBAWZH010000266.1:0-3118 GCA_037143135.1 bacterium | reverse complement strand
TTAATCGTAATCATAATCATAATCCTCTCTGGGGCAATGGATTACGATTACGATTAAGATTACGATTAGGATTTCTATGGGATGGTAATGAATCTTAATCGTAATCCTGATTAAGATTACGATTACGACAAACCCCTACGGATCTCATATGCGCCCCATCCCACCCTCCACGTTCCACATCCTACTTCCTACGTCCCACTTCCAACCACTTCAACACCTTCACAGCATTCTCGCGCCAGGTATGATGGGTTAGGATATCGTTTCTTGCCTGTTGCCCGACCTTGTCCCTGAATGCGGGATCATCCACGCCACGGGTCAGGGCTTCGGTCAAACTGGCCTTGTCCTCTGCCGTAAACAGGAGTCCGTTTTCGCCATTCCGGACCACCATCTCCATGGGTTCGGTGGCGGGTGCTACCACTAGCCGCCCCTGCCCCATGTACTCGAAGAGTTTTATGGGAGAGCGATATTCGTTGGAGTGAGGGACGACGCAGATATCCATGGCGGCAATGGCGGACGGGATCTCGTGGTGCGGTAAGGCGCCGGGGAATATAACTTGGCTTTCAATCCCCAACCGCTTGATTTGCGTTTGTAATTCGGCCTTCAAGGGGCCTTCGCCGACAAGAATAAGGCGCAGGGCGGGACGTGTGGCGGTTAGGATGGCAAATGACTCCAATAACAGATCCAGCCGGTGCCAGGGCACGAACCAACCTACAAAGCCGATCACAGTCTTGTCCTCAAGTTCCCATCGTCGCCGCATCGTGCTCCCATCCGCCGGTTGGGCATACTCTTGCTCATCCACGGCATTAGGGAGCACAAGGATCTTGTCCCCTGAAATCCCAAGCGCCTGGATTCTGCGCTTGAGGTGTGGAGAAACAACAACAATGACTGAAGCGTGACTGAACAGAATTTTGTCCAGACACCGTGCCAGGAAGGCGAGCCAGGGCTGCTTGCGAACTCTTGCATCACCGACCAGTTCATTCACCTCAACAACCAGGGGAAGTTCCCGGCTGCGCGCCAACCAGGCCGTCGCAACCAGAAAGAGCGCATGGCGCTCATAGATCAGGTCGAACCGCGCCGTATTGAGTATGTTGCGGTTCCGCCAATAGGCCGGGATATTATAACCGAGCTCGAGCAACTCGAATACAATCCCGGGGCAGAAACGGAGAAGCCTCGACAGGGTGCGCGTCTTGCCGGCACCTTGGTAAGGGCTTGAACCAGCAGTTTTGCGAGGATCAACGCCTGTGGGACTCGAAAATACCACATGGTGCCCAAGCTTTTCAAACGCCGTGGCAATACCGGAAATGTGCACGGCTTCCGGCCCGGTTCCGCGTGTGCGAAAGTGATAGAGGATATTCATACTTACCTTTTCCCTAATTCAGGAGAAAAGATTAGTCGCACCAAAACTTCCGCCTGTTGCCGCCAGGAATACCGGGTCTGATGCCTGCTGGCCAGCGCGGGGCGATCGATCATCTCCCCCAAGACGCCCTTTAAGGCAACGGCCAGTGCATCGATATCTTCGCTTGGGCACAACCGGGCCGCCGGTTCATCGGCAAGCAGTTCCGGACAGGCCCCGACTGCCGTCGCCACCACCGGCAACCCTGATGCCAACGCTTCCACCACCACATTGGGCATCCCTTCGCTCCGGCTGGTGAGGCACAAGACATCCGCCCGATTCATCCATATGGCCACCTCCGAATGCGGCCGGTTGCCAAGGAAGTGGACCTGGTCGGCAATGCCCAACTCCCTGGCCATCCGCTCGAGTTGGCCTCGCATGGGGCCGGATCCGATGATCAGAAGATGGGGGGAAGAGACTTTAGACTCTTTTGGAGGGCGAGGTTTATCCGAGCCGTGTGCATAAGACGGCTCACATAAAGTTCGCCCTCCAAGTGCTTCGCCCGGATTGGGGGTCTGATGTCTGGGGTCTGATGTCTCGCCGAGCGCAGCGAAGGCGCGCAGCATCACATCCGGTCCCTTGATGGGGACGAGGTTGGCGATGAAAAGGATGGTTCCGCCTGAGGCGGATCCATCCTCGGTTATTTGTTCTTGGTTATTTGTTATTGGGGAAGAGGTTAAATCGCCACCCGTCTGCCTAACATTTACTGATAACGGACAACCGGCAACTGATAACTCATCCTTGTTCCGGAAGCGGAACAAGGAAGTATCGACCCCATTCGGGATGATGTGGATCTTCTCAGCGGGGACTCCCCGTTTGACCATATATTCCGCTACGGAATTCGCGTTACAGATGACCCCTTTGGCGTATTCGACGGCGGCCAGGATCAGGCGTCGGCGATAGGGACTATCGAGGTGGAAGCGATCCGTTCCATGAACACGGAGCCAAACAGGGACACCGAGATCCCGGGCAATCCGGGCAACGGCCACGGCGTCAGGGTAGAGCCAGGAGGCGAGAACGGCGCATTGAGCGCCGTTCTCGCGGTTATTCGTTAATGGTTGTTGGTTATTGTTATTCCCAGTAACTGGCAACAAAGAACTAGTAACCCTACCGCGCAAAGCGCGGTAGTAGAACCACCAGTTGATGGAATGGCCGATGAGGGGAAGGTAGAAGACGGGAACATAAACCGTGCCTGCGGCACCGTTTATGTTGTTCCTGGTTATTGGTTGTTGGTTATTGGTTGTGTTCCCCAATAACGGATAACCATTAACTGATAACTGCGCCACAGGCACCGTCCAGTGTCGGATCTTCCGCCAGCGCCAGATGCGCCATTCGGGGACGAGGCAGATGTTGAGGTAGTCGTTGTTGGTTGTTAAGTTGCTGAGTTGTTGAGGAGAGGCAAACTGACTGCTGACCACTGAAGGATGATCTTCGACTCTACCGCCGGGGACGGCGGTTACTACAGGTACCTCGCTCTCACCTGATGTCTGACTTCTGACTTCTGACTTCTGATTACTGATTACTGACTTTATCTCCCCAAACAACTGGGCATTGTACATCCCCCGGGTCGGCTGGTCGGGCCGGGGGTAGAGATTGCTGACTGTGAAGATCTTCATGGCATCCTGGTCATGATTTTGTCGTATCGCATGGGGAAGACCCCAGACATTCGACGGGCGTGTAATCTTGTTTCTGTAAATTGAGTTAGTCTTGAAAAGGCGGGTCAAA
>JBAWZH010000265.1:0-3135 GCA_037143135.1 bacterium | reverse complement strand
GCCCTGCCCGCCATCCGCCACCGTTCGCCGCCAGAGTTGTTTGCCGTCCCTGGCATCAAAGGCCAGCACGGCGCGTTCCTTTTCGTCGCCTTCGGTGAGGTAGAGGCGCCCCGCCCACAAGACAGGGGAACTGACTCCGGTCATCTTAAGCGGGGTCTTCCAGAGCACCCCTTTGCCGATCAAGCCATCCCACAACAGCGGGGCGTTAGTCCACGGCGATACGCCGACATTCGGTCCGCGAAAGACATTCCAGTTGACCTCCTGGCCATACACACTGGAGGCGAACGTTAACACCAGAAGTATTCGATATTTCAGTTTCACAAGTCGACCTTGCGAGACTCATTTTTGAACCCCACGATCACGACCACACCGCCGTGATAGCCAGATACACGCCGAACACAATCAGCAGCACACCGCTTCCCTTGCCGATCCAGTCGCGGTATCCCGTTTTCTTCTGGAGGCGGTCCAGGCGCAGAATGAAATCGGCGAACAGTCCGGCCAGGATCAGGGGCACGACAAACCCCGCGGCGTAGGTGAGGAGCAGACTCACGCCGTAGAGCAGGCGGGCCTGCACGGCCACATAGGTCAGGATTACGGCCAACACCGGGGTCGTGCAGGGACTGGCCACAGCCCCGGCCATCAGGCCCAGCAGGAACGTTCCCCCAAGCCCCTTGCGTTTCCCCGCAGGCAAGCCATCGAGGCCGGGCAGAGGAATGTTTGCCACCCCCAGGCAATGCAACCCCATGGCCACGGCGATGATGGCGATCAGCCACAGGCAGACGGTGCGCGCCGGCGCGAGAGCCGCCCCCGCCAGCGCGGCCAGGACTCCCAGTCCGCACAACGTCACCACGATGCCCGCCGCGAAAACAACGCTATAGAGCGCCGCCCGCGCCCGTTCCTTGCTGCGCGAGAATCCACCCGCCAGACCGATCACCAGGGGCACCAGCGCGACATTACAGGGACAGAAGTTCGTCAACAACCCAGCCAGAAACACAAGCGGGTAGGCAACCGGACTGATATCGGACGAGAACAGTCTCTCGGCCATCTGATGAAGTGAAGCGTCGTACCAGGTCATCGTTGTTTCCCGCACAAACCACACTGCCCCTTGCAGTGCAATGAAGGGAGAGACTATATATCTAGAGAACTGGTTATGCAAACAGGAAAAACCGGACCCCCATTCACGGGGCGCAGGGGGTGTTACAGTTTGCGAAACTGAATGCGGCAACAGCCGAGATCAAGGCCATCCGGCACGGCGATCCGGGGAACGATCCGATACACAACCGTCTGCCCTT
Organism: bacterium; assembly: GCA_037143135.1. Lineage (GTDB taxonomy): Bacteria > Verrucomicrobiota > Kiritimatiellia > CAIKKV01 > CAITUY01 > JAABPW01. The sequence continues at coordinate 1,843 of JBAWZH010000265.1, read as the reverse complement.
CCCGCGCGCACTCGACCACTCCCGCCAGACGCATGCGGGCGAGGTGATGCGATACCCGGGCGGGGGTGAGTCCCGTCTGTTCCGCCAGGACGGCGACGTGGCACGGCCCCGAAATCAGCGCGCGGATAATGAGCAATCGCGGGGCCTCGCTCAGTACCTTCATAATGGCCGCGCACTGCAGCGGCACACAGCAGAACCGGCCTGACGTCCCGTCAGTTTGATCTCTCTTTTTCATGCTTGGAATCCTCACCCGACGGACACGCGGCAACCGCATGCCTCGGCTTCCCGCCTGGCAACCATCTGGCGGACACGATAGTCCAATACGGCGGGAATCGCAAGAGTGTTTACGGTTTCAGAAACACGGTTCAGGACTTGATCTTTGAAAGGAGTGACGGGGTAACCAGCCACTCAAGACGTCCCTCGCCTTCCCTGATACTCCCATCAAATTCAAGGCAACACACTCCCGCTTTCCTGAGGTTAATACTCTCTTCCGTCGCCCGGGCGGTGAGCGTTGCGGCCCACAGCGCCAGATCCGGCATGTGTCCGACCAGCATCAGCGATTCCTCCTTGCGACCCGACAACCACCGCACGATTCTGGCGGGTTCCGTCCCCGGTTTCAGGATTTCCAGAGTCGATAACGGCGCGCTCGGCCGCAGGATCTCGCAGGCAATCTCAGCCGTCTCCCTCGCCCGGACGAGGGGACTTGTCCAAACACGTTGCGGTCTGCAGACCTTGCTCAGTGCGCGCATGACAGACCGGGTCTTTTCAATCCCCTCGTCCGTAAGCATTCGCTCCTCGTCAACGCGAACACCCCGTTCCCCGATCATGACCGCGATTCCATGCCGCATGAGATAAAGTTTCATAGTTCTCACTCCCGTCCCAACACCGCCGCCATATCGGATGGCAGGGGGGCCTCAAGACGCATCCTCTCGCCTGTGGAAGGGTGTTGGAACTCCAATTCCGTGGCATGGAGAGCCTGGCGCGTCATCCTGAGGCGGCGTCGATCCTCATCGGTCAGTGCCTCTGAGCAAAACCGGACAAAGATCATCGGATCCGGCCCGTAGAGTTTATCGCCCACAACGGGATACCCCAGTGAACTCAGCGTGGCCCGGATCTGGTGAAGGCGTCCGGTATGCAGAATCGCCTCCACCTCGCTCACCCCGTCAGCGGTTGCCGACAGAAGTCTGAAGTCCGTCTCCGCCCATTCGGAGGAGGAAGGATCGGATCCAGCGTCCCGAGTCTCGGATCCGGAGGGTGACGACATGAACCGACGGCGCTTATGAACACCCGACTCCGGATCGGGCATCATCCACCCGTGCGCCTGGAGCGATTCAGGGAACGGGCCCTCCACCAGGACAACATACCGCTTCACCACGCGCCGCTGGGCAAATTGAACCCGGCATTTGGCCTCCGCCTTCGTATGTTTCGCCACCAGCACCAGCCCCGAGGTTTCGCGATCCAACCGGTTGACCAAAATCGGCGACTCCAGGCAGTGCCTCGTTTTTAAATAGGCCCAGAGCGTATGGTTGAAATACCGCCCAGCCGGATGACAGGGGAGGTTCGCGGGTTTATTGATGACCATCACATCATAATCGTCGAACACAATCCTGACATCAAAAGAGACCGGTGGCTCAGCGATATCGTGCACGATGAATTCAATCTCATCGCCGCCAACCAGAATCCGTTCAGCAACCGCCGCCACGGTGTTGACCAGAACACGCTGCTCGGAAATGCGCTCCCGCCACTGGTCACGGGAATGATAGGTGAAACGGGCCGACAGAAAATCCAACAGCGCCACCTCCGGCTGCCCAGCCGCCATCTTATGTTGAATCCTTCGTTTCAT
>JBAWZH010000264.1:0-3151 GCA_037143135.1 bacterium | reverse complement strand
GGTTGTATTATTCCATCCGCTTCAACATCACGCTTCGAACGCGGATATCGGCGGCTCGAAAGAATTCAAAGGCCAGAAAGAACGGGACATTGGAGGGTTGTTGAAAAACAGCCACGGCGCGCGACCCTTTTTTGACGGGGATCCAGGCCGAGTCCTCCCGGCCCAACCAACGGATATTGAACTGGCCCAAGACGGTGCCGGCTGGCGCGGGGGAATCAAACACCAATTCGGCCGAATAGCGTCCCGTCTCCAGCGGCAACTTGGGGCCGTAAAAAACAACGGAATCGGGTTCATGGGCGGCCCTGAACACAACCCACTCCCCGGCCCCGTCGGTATAACCAGCATGAAAAAAGTTGGCCGCAGGCAGTTCAAGACTCTCTCCCGGTTCCGGGCCTGCCCAGTCTCCCGCCATCAGGAACGCCATGTCGATATCCACGGAACCATCATCCCACGCAAACACCGCGCCGACGCCGGCAGCCCCGGCGCCTGAAGGAAGTCCCGCTTTCTTCCAAGTCCACTCGGATGACGCCACGTCCATCTTGACGGGAGCGTTGGTTCGCCCGCCCATCACATTTGAAATCATGACCCGTCCCTGACCGCGAACGCGAACCATCCAGGAGAGCGGAAGCGAGATCGGCGCGAGGGAGGAAGGGATGGTTACCGATTGACCGGGGGAAAAGAACGGAATGCCATGAGACCCCTCGCTTCGGCGTACGGACAGATCCTCAAACTCAAATCGACATGCGGCGAAATAATGCTTCATGAAAGAGACGTTTATCCGGTTTGTTTCCACCTGATCCGGCGGCAGTATCTTAAACGACCTCATGGCGCCGTCCTGTCCGATGCTTTTCAATCGGGGGTGATTCAACAGGGATTCCAACGTCAGTCCGACGGGAAAGGGCGAGACTTTTTCAGGAAAGCAATCCTCATGCAACACCAGGTAACCGACACCCCGCTTACCGAGAAAATCAAGTTGAGTGTCTGTAATCGTTCCGAGATTCATACTTTCCAACGGGTTGAAGATGCCGTCCTGATAGGATTTCCGGACCGAGCCGCCGTAGCCATTCACCATCCTCAGGCCGTAAAGCGAAATATAGTATTCGTTGAGTGAATCGTAGTGGGAATCGCCCGGCCAGATCGGCAGGGAAAGCAGATGAGGGCGGGTATTGCCGGTCGCCCTGGCATCCTCGGCAATGGCCTTGAAGGCCCCCTGCTCACCGTCAAGCCGACAGAGGGTCGGCCTGACGCGAAACCCGTAGTCCAGCACCAGCGGGAACACCAGGGCAAGCCCCACCCACATCCTCCACCGGATCGACACCCCCATCAACAAATAGGGCAACAAAATCCCCGACGCCACGGCCAGCAGTGAAGGCATCAGGCAGAATATCTTATGGGGCTGGCGGATGACCGCATACGGCGGGATGAGCGCCATCACCACTTTCCAGGCCCGGGGTCCGCCGGGATTCATCACCCCGGTGGCCAACAGAGCCACTCCCGCGATCCCGACCCCGAGGCCTACCAGTGCGGCCAGGGACAGGGCCTGCCGATTCCGCCTCCGGGCGCGCAGGAAGGCGATGGTGCCCAGTCCGAGAAGCGCCACAAGATAACCGCCCACATAGATCATCCGGCCCTCTCCCGGATTGATGAGTTTAACCAATCCCGACAATGGCGGGGATCCAGCCCGAATTTCCTCGATGGACCGGGATGCCACCGTCAGGGTCGTGTCCTGAATGGAATGCCGGATGATCCACACCTGCCAGACGGCCACACCCAGAAAGAATAACAGTCCGAGCCCGGCTTTCAAAAGGGAACGACACTCCGTAGGGGATACTCTGCGGCGGGGAAAGTGGAACCGGTAACTGAGTGCGCACCAGAAGGGACTGGAGAGAATCACAAAGAAGAACACATGCGAATCGCTTTCGGCCAGACAGATTCCGACTCCCGCCAAGGCCCCTGCCCACCCTTTACGATCCGCCACCATGATATCCAGCGCCCAGTAAATAAAAGGAACCCACATCATGGCCAGTCCGGTCGGACTTCCATCAAACAGGGTGATCCAGGCATACGGGAGTCCCGCCCCAATCAGCGCCGCCACGGCCGCCAGTCCATCATCGCGGCAATACCGGCGAACCAGAAGCCAGAGGAACAGGAAGGTCAACCCCATCGTGACCAGTTGATTGAAATTGTATCCGAAAGCCCGCCCGCCCAGGGCTGCCCCAACGGTATAGAACAGGGAAAAGGGAACGTAATAGGTTCCCCGGAAGGCGCCGTCGGCATCGTTGCCCGTATTGAACTCGTACGGATTCACAAAGACCGGCGCCTGGCCTTTCAACGTCTCGCCGGTCAACCAGAACTGATAAAGCAGTTGGAGATGATCACCGGGGATCATGGCGCGTTCCCCGCCCTTTTTGACATTCAGGGACGCGGAACTGATCGCGGACGTCATGGCACGGGGAACCGGCCATGCAAAAAACAACCAGATTGCCAGCGCCACCAGAAATGAAACCAGAATCCTGTTCAATGTCGTCATGCGGCCGACACCGTGCCATATCCGGCTCCCCCACTCAAATAAAAAGGGCATTTTGGCTTAAACATGGTAGGCTGGGTTCCTGTTTGAAACAGGGTTAACCAAGGAGGCATCCCGATGACACATCCGTCCGAAACCAGGAACATGGCCCTTTTCTGTGATTTTGAAAACATCGCCCTGGGGGTACGCGATGCCAATTATGCCCAGTTCGACATCAGCAAGGTGCTTGAGCGACTGCTCCTGAAGGGCAACATCGTTGTCAAAAAGGCCTACTGCGACTGGGGCCGTTACAAGGAATTCAAGGCCACCATGCACGAGGCCTCCTTTGAACTGATTGAGATTCCGCATGTGCGGCAATCAGGAAAAAATTCAGCCGACATCCGGATGGTGGTGGATGCGCTTGACCTCTGTTACACCAAATCCCATGTCGATACGTTCGTGATCATCAGCGGCGATTCCGACTTCTCCCCGCTGGTAAGCAAACTCCGCGAAAACAATAAGATCGTCATCGGGATCGGAGTCAAGAATTCGACCTCGGATCTCCTGATCGCCAATTGTGATGAGTTTATCTATTACGACGACTTGGTGCGCCGACAGGCCCCCCGCCCGCCCCCTGTGCCGCGC
>JBAWZH010000263.1:0-3176 GCA_037143135.1 bacterium | reverse complement strand
GGAGACGCAAGACTCTAGTAACGAGGAGGACACCGGATGCAATGGTTTTATGCGGTGAATGGACAGCAACAAGGGCCGGTTGAGTGGGGGGCTTTGGTCGCCCTCGCGACCGAAGGAAAATTGACGCCCTCGGACTTGGTTTGGAACTCCACCATGGGAAACCAGTGGGTGAAAGCCTCGACCATTACAGGCCTTTTCGGCCTTTCGCAATCCGTGTCGCCGAATCCTCCGCCCCCCGCGTCGGAATGGTCATCCTCGGCGAAATTTGCGAGCAACACTCATAATCGGGATCTGATGGGCGAGGCGCGTAATGTGCTTGAGGGGCAATGGGGTTTGGCCATCGGAGCGAGTTTGATTTACACGGTGGTGGCCATTGTTATGGGCATTATCCCGTATCTGGGGAGTATCCTCAGTTTTGTGTTGAGCGGTCCCCTGATGCTAGGGTTGTATTTATTCTTTCTGACACTCTCGCGGCGCCAGCAAGCCGGGATAGGGATGATCTTTGACGGGTTCAAGCAATTCGGGACGGCGTTTCTGGCTTCCCTTCTGATGGGGTTGCTGATTTTTGCGTGGATGCTGCCGGCGCTTGCGGTTGGAATAACCGCCGCCGTGATGGCTGTCGTGAATTTCAAGACTGCCGGCGCCGGTGGATCCTGGGCCAGTGCGATGGGGATGTTCCTCCTATTTATCCCGCTATTCCTGGCCGCACTTGTTCCCGTGATCATGGCTCAATACCGCTATTCCATGACCTATTTTGTCATCAACGAGATGCCCGGCATCGGCTCGCTGGAAGCGATCCGGCATAGTTGTCAAATGATGAATGGCAACAAATGGAAATTCTTCTGTCTGCAGTGGCGGTTTTTCGGGTGGGCCTTGCTATGCATCCTCACCCTGGGAATCGGGTTCATCTGGCTCTGGCCCTACATGATGACCAGTATGGCCTGCTTCTACAACGACCTGAGAAAAGGCCAGACGAACGGGTGAGGCCGCCGAACCTCATGTATAAGTCTTGTGGAACTTCGGTTCCTGGCCGTCCTTCGTCTCCCCGGTGACCTTTTCAGGGGCGGGCGGAGTCTCCGGCGTGACCTGGGGTGGCGGGGCCGCCGCCGTTTCCACATAATTCATGCGCAGGGTAGTCAGGGTGTTCTTGAGCATTCTTTCCTCATCGCGGTCAAGATTGCCCCTGGTCTTGGCCTCGATCATCTCCACCATGTCGATCGTGGCCTGGGCGGCTTCCAGGTTGAGTTCCGTCTTGCCCGTCATGGGGTTGATGATCTTGCCCAGGTATTGCATGGCGGAGGAGGACAGCATGATGACCAGTTGCATGAACATGGCCTTGTGCATTTCCTGTGATGGCGTCTCGGGCATGGCGGCTCCTTACTTCGCCGGATTGCGCAGTACGAACTGGCCCGGGGCGGCTTTCTTGAAGGTTCTATCCGTGTACATCTTGACGTTCAAGGCATTGATCGGCTCCTGGGACCGCCACTGGTAACCCTCTTCCAGACTGGCCTCGTAGAGTTCCTGCACCGACATCGGACGCTCCATCTTGGTCAGAATGGTGGTGATCAGTTCGCGCAGACTGGGTTGGGCCTTGCGCGGCAAACGCATGTTGCGGATAGACACGCTCAGCGGCGGTTCGCGCTTCTGGGCTTTCTTGAGGATGCCCGCCATTTCGATTTCCAGAATCTCGATCTTCTGGCGGATTAGCATGATTTTCTTCAGGTCGTCAGCTCGCAGTTCGTTTAGATTGATCATAAGAACTCCTTGTCGTTATTTAGACCTTTATTGTACATAGTGATAACGACGAATCAACTAGTAATTTACTGATTTCTAATCATGACTAATGTCCCGTTCGCCGGGTCATTCTTTGCGGGTTGGAATATCGCGGCGGATTTTGCTAAGGTTAGCGCAACACAGGAGTCTTTATGTCAGAGTTGGATAAACTTCGAATTCGTGAACTGCGAGTGAGAGCCCGCGTCGGGGTGACCCGGGAGGAACGTCGCCTGCCGCAGGAGGTTATTGTCACAGTCACGATGCACGCCGATCTGGCCCGCTCCTGCCGGAGCGACAGTCTTCGCGACACGGTGGACTACAAGGCCGTGAAGAAAGCCATTCTCGCGGAGTGTGAATCCAAGTCTTTCAAATTGATTGAACGGATGGCCCAGCGGATTGCCGACCTCGCGCTGTCGGATTCCCGCGTCAGGCGGGTGGACGTGGTCGTTCAAAAACCCGGCGCGCTTCGGTTTGCCGAGTGCAGTGAAGTGGAGATAGTCAGAATCCGGAATCCGAAAGTCAGGGGGACGAATGAATAAAAAAAAGGTGGCCAGTCTGATTACTGAATTACTGAAGGAAATCGGGGATGACCCGGCCCGGGAAGGTCTGATCAAGACCCCGGAGCGTGTTGCCGAGGCCTATGAATTTCTGACCTCGGGGTACCGGACTCAGGTGAAGGATGTGATTAATCATGCCATCTTCACGGCCGAGGCGAATAACATGGTGTTGCTGAAGAACATCGAGGTGTACAGTCTTTGCGAGCACCACATGCTGCCGTTTTTCGGGCGTTGCCATATCGGTTACATTCCCCGGAAGAAAGTTCTTGGAGTCAGCAAACTGGCCCGCATCGTGGACTGCCACGCGCGGCGGCTCCAGATTCAGGAACGGCTGACCGCCCAGATTGCCGCCGACATCATGGACGCCATCAAGCCGGAAGGCGTTGGCGTGGTCATGGAGTGCCGGCATCTCTGCATGATCATGCGGGGTGTGGAAAAACAGGACTCGGTCATGACGACGTCATCGGTTCTTGGAAGTTTCCACAACGACACCTCCACCCGCGCCGAGTTCCTCAGTCTGGTTGGAAAATAGGCCGGTCTATTTGTTGCTCCGAAGGATCACGCCGCCTGATTTTTCGTCATGTTCCAACTGGAACAGGCCGGCGGCCCCGGCCTCCTCCAGCAACTGTCCGAAGGTTCGGAAGCCATAATAGGATTCGTTGAATCCCGGCTTTCGCCGTTTGAGCGTTTGCTTGATCATGGAGCCCCAGATTTTTTCCCCCTCGCCGCGTTCCTGGACGATGGCCTCGTAGGTGGCAATAACCAGGTCGAATGCTTCTTTCTTCTTATCCCCGGGGACAGGCGCGGGAGTGGGTTCAGGACGGGCGGGCCTGCGGCCGCCGGGGG
>JBAWZH010000262.1:0-3181 GCA_037143135.1 bacterium | reverse complement strand
TTCGAAGGCTCTGCAAAGTGTAACATGCGCATTTATTTATGACGCTGTGTATAGATGCCGAATGGAAACCTATCGGATAACATGCGGAAGAAACCATAATGCATCGCATGAATTCCGTGAAAGAGAGCGAGGCTCTCTATGTCCGAGAGAATACACTGGACAAAGTAATCTCCAACGCCACCTTCTTGAAAATCGTAGAATTCCGCGGCGCTCTCGATGTCCTCAGCAGCATCTTCGAGGACAAGAACGCGTCGCATCATTTGAGTCGGCTCTTCAGCTCAGAAATCGTCAAAAATCCGGCCTTCCCCGCCGTCGCTTTTGACAACCTTTGAGAGAGTACCCGCCCGTGCCATGACGGGGACGGAAATTCAGTTGCCGAATGCGACAGGGACTTCCAAAGAAGTTCCATCGTCTGGAGACGTTCCACCTGGCTCATTTGCTGAATATCGGAAACCGCAATCATGTTTATAACCGTAGGGTCACATCTCGCTGTTTGTCAACTCTGTCTTCGGAAAACTTATCGAAGAAGTCGAAGGGGGCAGTCCTTGCCTATTGACATTTCTGGGAAGTGTTCGGTCGAAGTCGTCAGCATGCACGCGCGCGCAATTTTAGTGGCAACCGAACTCGGATGCGATTCTTCTTCAGGGTCAGGATGGCCCCTTTCCGAAGTTTTATTCCAAACGACAGAAGGAGCGAAGCAATGGTGGAGCCTTGCATTTTCGATGGGATTTCCACGAGTCGGATGATCCCTGCGTGATCCAACCCGTGCAAAAACACCAGTTCTCCGAAATCCTTGTCGAGGGTTATGAGGATCCGACCTTCCTTTACGGCTATTGCGAGAATTTCTTCATCTCCAGGATCCGCTGCCAGATCACCCATCCACCGGACATCGTATCCCAAATGAATCAACTCGGATTTTGCGCCGCCCCAGACGCATGTATCCAAAAGGATTTTCATGCAGGCACAGGCACTGGAAATGGGGCGACTGTCTCAACGGATACAGCTGCGCGCGCATACTCGAGACAGGCTAAAATGTCATCGCGTTCCAGCCAGGGGTATCCTTCAAGAAGTGTCTCAATGGTGTCTCCGGCAGCCAATTGGCCGAGAACATGTTCGACGGCAAGACGTCGCCCTCGTATCGTCGGTTTTCCTCCGAAGAAGTGCGGATTGAAGGTAATACGTGAAAGCAAATTATCATTCATAATGGTAAATTAGCTCGCAATGGCCAGTCAATCAACAGGAAAAAACGCGGAAAATCGAAGGGATCCTTGCCTGTTGACATTTCGGGGGAGTTGAGAGGGGAGGGAGCGCTCTAAGTTAGAGAGTTTAAGTTTAAGTTGGGAGTTTAAGTTTAAGTTGGGAGTTTAAGGGGGGAAGGGGGGCGGAATAGAGCCTTGAAACCTGAGACGGGAGGGAAAAACCTGAGAACTGAGAATTGAAAGCGGAACGGAATTCAACCACGGATTTCACGGATAGACACGGATGGCGGGGATGAGAAAACGGAAAGTTGAGACTTGAGACTTGAAGGTTGGGAAGAAGAACGGAGAAGGCGGTCCTATTTTTTTCGCTTGATCGTGTGTTTAAATTTGAGCACGGCTAAATTGAGCTCAATCGAGGTTTGCCTCGCGAGCTCCCGCTCGTCTCGCCTTTCAGGCTGCATATTGCAGGCTCCCCCGCGCGATCCCACCGCGCCAGTGGTCGGTATCACTGGTTTGCAGGGCCTCATCAAAAATCTCCGACACGATCTCCCCGCTGCGTTGCATGAGCGACTTCTGGCTGGCGTCGTCTTTAACTATGGAAAGAGCCTTGATTGTTGAAGAGAGTTCGCGGATTTTCGTGAAGGTTTGCCTCGTTCGCCCCCGCTCATCTCGCCCTTCGGGCCGCCTGCGGCAGGCTACCCCGCGCATTCCCATGCGCCGGTGGTCGATGATCGCGAATGTGGCTTTTGTCGCCTGCGAACTCTTCAGAATCGTTGCCAGCATGTAGAGACCACGTTCTGGAAATGCGGTGGGAAGCTTGACTTTGCCACCGCGGTTTGAAGTCGAAAATTTCGACCGCAAATCTTCGAGTTCCTTCACAGACAACCTGACGATATAGCCGTTGGGAAATTTCTCCGGGTTGTTTTTGACTGCCTCGTTGATTCGTTTGGTATCGACCCCATAGATGCGCGCGACATCGCTATCGAGCAGGACGCGCTCGCCGCGGATTTCGATGATCAGAGATTGGATGATTTCGGTAGAGATTGGGTTTGGCATAGAGAGAGAGGGGAGGCAGCTTCGCTGCGGGTTGAAGTGGAAAGTTTAAGTTGAAGCGGGGGGGGGGAGGGAGCAGCTTCGCTGCTGGTTGAAGTTGAAAGTTGAAGTTTAAGGGGGGAGGCTGCGTCTTCCGTTTCAGTTGCTGACTGTCCACTGCCTACTGCCGACTGACTGCCACGACCGGACGCGGCCCGCGTGCGGTCGTTCACCTGTCCGATTTTGAGATACGGGTCTTCCTTGCCGCGGACGCGGTGCCACCAGCGGTTGACGTCGTGGGCGAGCGAACCGGTGCCGATCTCGCCGAGCCGGTAGAGTTTGCTGAGGTTTTCGACGCGAATTACTGTATTAGACATTATACGGAACGGAATTTAACCACAGTTCTACACAAAAAAGACAGGCATGGAAGAACAAACAAAATGCTTTTAACCACTAATGTACACTCATCTGGCCGGGCCAATGGCCCCGTCCTCCAGTTTGGTTCAGAAGAGAAGAGGCAAAGATCACTCGTGATCTTGGGCCTGCGGGAATAATCAATCTCGCAACCTCACTTGCAGAGTTGATTCCTCCCGCAGACCTGCGAACCGGTCTCCGGTTCTGCCTCTTCTCCCTCCGCCGGCCGTTGGCGGCGGAAATATTTCTTTCATCAGTGTTCCAAAAAATCCGAAAGGCCCCCGCCGCAGGCGGCAGGGGAACTGGGTGTTCAGTGTGCTCGGGTCAGCGGAAGCGCCTGTGGTATTCTTCTTCCAGCTTGTGAAAGCGGGCTTTGAGCTTGGCAAGGGGAGCGGCTTCGAGAAGTTTTTTGCTCGTTGGCTGGTTGCCGAGCATTTGTTCCAGCAGCTCGATTTTTCCGATCCATTCCCCCTCTTGCCGACCCTCTTGGCGGCCCTCTTGGCGGCCCTCTTGGCGGCCCTCTAGTTTGAGACGTT
>JBAWZH010000261.1:0-3188 GCA_037143135.1 bacterium | reverse complement strand
CGGGCCGAGGGGACAGAACCCGGTCGGCCCCTCCCCAGTGTCTGAATCGCAGTGATCACGTCATTGAATTGACTTTGTAACAGGCGTCTGGTACAAGGTAAATCATCTTCCTCCAAGCGGGTGTAACTCAGTTGGTAGAGTCTCTGCCTTCCAAGCAGATGGTCGCCGGTTCGAACCCGGTCGCCCGCTCCATATTTGTAAGCCTCTGATATGCTTTTGACCCCATTAAATAAAGACTGAAACGCATATTTCGTCCTATTTTCTTCGTTTTGAAATTCCGCGCTCTTGTTCTTGAATTTCTTCAAGTTTGTCAAACAAGCATCAAACATTTTCTACCCATTTATTATGGGTTTTCGCACATCTCTGCGCGGCAAATGTTTGACAGGAGGTGTCAAACATTTGCTACTGCCACCACTTGAACCAGGCATACCACGAGGCCGTGACGCCAATGAACCCCGTGCCGGCCTGCAGGGCCGACATCCTGTAGGCCCGCTGGATCCGGTAGAACCGGGCGTTTGCTTCCCAGCCGCCGCGGCCGGTCTGCCAGTCGAAGTCATGCCGCAGGCAAGGCGGGAAGTGCTTCGTCGGCCAGTACATCTCGGATACACAGGTGCAGCCATCACAATCCTTGAACCAGTCCCAACGCTTCCCCGGCGGTCAATGTGGCGTCCCCTTTGTGATACCCCCGAAAGAACCCGGAGAACATAAACGATACCGCATCCCGGAAGTTCTCCACCCGGTCATACGCTTCACGCAGGAACGCGGCCTGCTCATCAGCCAGTACCTGATCACCGGTGGATTCTGGATTCTGACTTCTGGATTCTCGCCTCTCCCGCCTCCGGCGGGCAGAGGCGAATATCCCAGTCACAAGCCAGCAGGGCCGCCCGGCGCCGCTGGATTACTGCATGGATCATGGCGTCAGACCGCTCCATGTAATGGTAAAACCATTGCAGGTCAGCATAGGCGCCACGCTCGCCGGCCTCCAGGAGTGAGACCAGTTTCGGCAGACTCAATCCCCGCAGGGGATTATACTGATCCCGCCAGCGGTGGTTTTTGCTGTAATAACTGTCCAGCCCCTTATTGACGTCCACCTTCTTCACCATGGACGCGCACCCACCACAAACCAAGAACCCAGAACACAGACCGACGAATAGATATGTTTTCATGTTGATTCGCTTCACGATAGTGGGAGGAATCAACGGGCGGGGGCAGAAACGGGGTTGATTTTAGTTTCTAGGCCTGACTTGAATGGCGCCCACGGGGCTCCATCGGACAGGAGGGGTCAGTTTCGCCGGTTCTGTGCCGCAGTGCAAATGGAGAGAATCCTCTGTGTTCCCGCTGGCCAGAGTGTGACGATCACGGCCATGTCGGCGACTGCCGATATCTGGCAAACTTTCATTCAGCACCCATCCCGCGAGATCCGTTTTTCCTCGCGCCTCGGCCCGTCCCCAAATGATCGCTCGTTACTGACGAGCAGCCATCTTCAATACGCGCCGTTCTCCACGGAATTCGGCCACGACGGCACCGGTCTTGACCTCAACGATCCGTACCCCCTGGAACCGTTCTCCCACAGAGACAACTTGGCCATTGATCAAGCACCCACCACCCGATCCGGCCCCTATTAATCCTGTCAGAGAGATTGCCGGCCATGACGTTGTCTCCTTATCAGCCGACAACTGGCCCTCATTATGTTTCGGCGAACTGAAGGAGTGTATCTGCTCCCAACTCATCAACTCTTTTTCAATTAGTGGATCGTTCTTCTGAAGCCACGCGCTCATGTCAATCTTTCTCCCGTATTTACGATGCGAATAGATGATACAGGAGCCAAAGCCCTCGGCCATCCTGAATCTGGCGAAGACCGCTTCACTGAACTCAGGCCTCGAAAAAACGGCGGCGACAAAATGCTCGGCGGGGCGATCTTCTGTTTGCGGCACTGAGTTCGTCTTTAACACCATCGCACCGTTGGCCTTATAGTTTTCAAGGACTGCGTTTGCCGTAGCGGCGAGCCCCTCACCTTCCGCGACATTACGATAGCGGAGGATCGTCACCATATCAGTCCACCGATCAAGGTCTTCCTGACCGGCCGGAGTGAACTCGTTCTGGCTATCATTCGACCACCGGTGGAAGTATTCTGCCCCTGCAAACGTCAGGCTGGTTCCTGCTGCGTCGGGCCTCGGCCCGCCAAATCCGGATGCATCCTTCTGAATAAGCGACCCGTAGTAATAATAGACCTTCTTTCCATCCATCACTACGGCGAGTTCAGCCTCTCCTGCCTTCCCACCCGTGGTGACATCGTCAGCCTCGAGCAGTCTGACGGAGTATTCACCATCTCCAATCCGAAGATTGCGCGCCATTTGCCATGTCGTGCCGTCCCGGGGGGCGACAGAAAACGTTTCTTCAAGCTGGCCGTATGACAAATTAACTAGACTTGGATTGTTAACGATGTCGATCGTGGCAAAGTCACCATTCATAAAGAAAGCCCAGTAGCAATAGTGCTTGCTTGTCCGCAAAGCTCGTACTATCTCCCCCTTTCCCTCTCTTTCGAATTTGTCGATGTACGCTTTAGGTAGAGCAAGTGATCGCACATCGATCCCGTTTGGCTTTTCCAGAACCACCTTGAAATAGGTGTTCTGTTTGCCCATGAATGCAGACGCCAAAGGGCCTCCCTCGGCAGTACTGCTTTCCGTGGTGCGAGGAGACTGCTTGTGTGTCTTCAGAAGCGCGAAAACCACGGCGATGGACAGCAAACAAGTTATGCCGATCGATGTGCCAACAAGCCATGTTTTGTTCACAAGCATGCCTCCTTAATCGGCTCACTGATAAGAAACCACTTTCATGGAGAAGCGGGTACACGCCCGTTGAGACCGCCCTGAATACGCGCTTCTATGCGGGACAGTCTGCAAAAACAGGATGGTGATGTCAAACCTGGCGGCAATTACGCTTTGAATAGGTCGAAATACCGGCGGTTATGCAATTGGAGAACACGCTCACACGGCCCCACCTGTCCTATGGAGCATTTACCGGCCAATCGGCGACCATTTTTTCTGACCGGTAGCAGGTGGCATTTTCAAAGGATGCCCTTGAAGTCATGGGCGGTTTTCCTCAAGCGTTTGACGAGGCGGAGGCCTGCTCCACGTTTGGATCGGAGCATGGACTACTGTTGAGCCACCAACGGGGCTGGATGCTCC
>JBAWZH010000260.1:0-3199 GCA_037143135.1 bacterium | reverse complement strand
AGCCTATTGCTCATTGCGGTTTTCATCTTCAAGGAGGGTTTGCCCTTCATGTTCAAGGTGGGGCTGCGGGACTTCCTGTTTGCCTCCGACTGGGATCCCCAGTCGGGGAAATTCGGGATCTATCCCATGATCGTGGCCTCGTTGTGGGTTACCTTCGGCGCGATGCTGATCGGGGCGCCCCTCGGGGTGGCGGGGGCTATTTTTCTCAATGAGTTTGTGCCGAAGTCGGTTATGAGGATCATCAAGCCGACCATTGAACTGCTGGCCGGCATTCCCTCGGTCGTGTTTGGATTCCTGGGTGTCATGGTTCTGGCTCCCTGGATTCGGGCATCTCTGGGCGGCCCGGGGCTCTCGGTGCTGGCGGCCTCGGTGATCCTCGGGATCATGGTTCTGCCGACCGTGATTAGCATATCCACCGATGCCATTGGAGCCGTGCCTAACTCCTATCGCGAGGGTGCCCTGGCTCTCGGCGCAACCCGCTGGCAGAGTGTGCACATGGTCACCATCAAGGCGGCGCGGTCCGGGATTATCGCCAGCATTATTCTGGCCATGGGGCGCGCCCTGGGCGAGACGATGGCCGTCATCATGGTGGCCGGCAATACGGTCAAAATTCCCCACGCGGTTACCGACCCGGTGCGAACCTTGACCGCCAACATTGCGTTGGAAATGGCCAATGCCACGGGAATGGCCCGCGAGGCGTTGTTCGCCACAGGAATCGTGCTGTTCGTTGTGATTATGGTTCTGAACGGGATCGCCATTTCAGCGATCAAGGGGAAGACGCGCAAGAAATGAGAATCCCTCCCAAATACACCCAGGCGCTGGCCGTGACAATCCTGGGGGCCGCCACGGCCTTCACCGTGGTTGTCCTGGTGTTTATCATTGTTTTCGTGTTGAGCAAGGGGTTGCCTGGGATTAATTCTGAGTTCCTGTTTTCGGCGCCCAAGGATATGGGGCGGGCGGGCGGCATCTTTCCGACCTTGGTGGGGACGGTGCTCCTGCCGCTGTTGGCCATTGCCATCGCCCTGCCTTTGGGTGTGGGAACGGCGGTTTACCTGACCGAGTACACGCGCGAAACCCGGCTCACCCGTGTTCTCCGGTTTGGAACCGATTGCCTGGCCGGGATTCCCTCCATCATTTTCGGGCTGTTCGGCTTCATCTTTTTTGTCGTGATGTTGAAAATGGGTTGGTGTTTGCTTTCAGGTGGACTCACGTTGGCGATCATGGTGTTGCCGACCATTATCCGGACCTCCGAGGAGGCGATTCGTGCCGTTCCAAATTCGTACCGCGAGGTCAGCTTCTCGCTGGGGGCCACCCGGTGGGAGACGGTGCTCAAGGTGGTGCTTCCGAATGCCCTGCCGGGAATTGTCACAGGCGTGATGCTGGGGATTGGCCGCAGTATTGGCGAGACCGCCGCCGTGATCTTTACAGCCGGTTCCGCGTTGCGGATGCCGGTGTCGGCCTTTGATTCGGTGCGAACCATGTCGGTCCATTTCTATATCCTGGCCCGGGAGGGGATTTCCAATGAGAAAGCCTATGCCACCGCCGCCGTGTTGATTATCTCGGTGTTGCTGGTCAATCTTGCGGCCTATGGCATGATGCACCGGTTCATGGCGAAGAGGGCCAGATGACAAGGATACCGCCAGCCAAATTGTCGATCAGGGATTTCAAGGTGTTTCATGGACAGGACGAATCGCTACGCGGGGTCACGATTGAGATACCCGCCCACCGGATCCTCGGGATTATCGGGCCGTCCGGCTCGGGAAAGACCACGTTCCTCCGGGCTCTGAACCGTTTGAATGACCTGGCTCCGGACACTCACATTGAGGGACAGGTTTTACTCGATGGACAGGACATCTATCACCCGTCGTTTGATGTGGTATCCCTGCGCAAGCGTGTCGGAATGCTCTTTGCGCTCCCGGTAGCGTTGCCCATGAACGTCTTTGAAAACGTGGTTTATGGCCCGAGGTTGTCGGGGGTCAGGAATCGGAAACGCCTGGATGAGATTGTCGAGAGGAGCCTGAAGGCGGCCTTCCTGTGGGACGAGGTCAAGGATCGGCTATCCATGTCAGGCCTGCGGCTCTCGGGCGGCCAGCAACAGCGGCTTTGCCTGGCCCGTGTTCTTGCCATGGAGGAGTTGGAGGTGATTCTGCTTGATGAGCCTTGTTCGGGGTTGGATCCCATCTCCACCGCCAAGATTGAGGAAGCGCTCACGATATTGAAGGCGAAGTACACCATCATTCTGGTGACCAACAATACCAAGCAAGCCGCCCGCGTGGCGGACGATACCGCCTTTTTCCTGATGGGGGAGATGGTTGAACATGGGCATACCGACAAAATCTTCACCGCGCCGGATGATAAGCGCACAAACGACTACGTGACGGGCAGGTTCGGATGAACACAGATACGGTCATCAGCATACGCAACCTGGATTTGTACTATGGCGAGTTTCATGCCCTTAAAGCCGTTCCGATGGACGTGAAGGGCAGGCATATCACTGCCTTGATCGGTCCCTCGGGATGCGGCAAGTCGACGTTGCTCCGGGTCCTGAACCGGATGAATGATCTCATTCCCGGCGTGCGCGTCACGGGATCCATCCTGCTGGAGGGGAAGGATATTTACTCCCCCGGTACGGACGTCTGTGAATTGCGCAAGCGGGTGGGGATGGTTTTTCAGCGGCCCAATCCTTTTCCACTTTCGATTTACGACAATGTGGCCTTTGGCTTGCGGGTGGCGGGGATGACCAACCGGCAGCGGGTGGAGGAGATCGTGGAACGCAGTCTCAAGGGCGCCGCGCTGTGGGATCAACTCAAGGACAAACTGCATCATTCCGCGCTGGAACTTCCCCTGGATCAGCAACAGAGGCTTTGCGTGGCCCGGGTGCTGGCGGTTGAGCCGGAGGTCATCCTGATGGACGAACCCTGTTCGGCCCTCGATCCCATCGCCACGACGAGGATTGAGGAATTGATGCTGGACCTGAAGGCGAACTACACGATTGTGATTGTAACGCATAATATGCAGCAGGCCGCCCGCATCTCGGATTATTCGGGTTACATGCTGTTGGGCGAAATGATAGAATTCGGCCAGACAGGCGGATTGTTCACCAGCCCGAAGGACAAGCGGACCCAGGATTACATCAGCGGTCGGTACGGATAAAGGGAGACGAGAGTATTCAGAAGTCAGTATTCAGAAGTAAGAAGGG
>JBAWZH010000259.1:0-3213 GCA_037143135.1 bacterium | reverse complement strand
ATTTCGAGCGCATCTATGTCATGTACGGCAAGTATGTGCAGTGGAGCGCCAAGGCCTATCTTGCCCGGGCGGAGTGCTTGAACCGGCTCAGTCTTTACAACAAGGCGACGGAAACGCTTCAGGAGATGGTCTCGATATCGGACATGAAGACCCTTCCGGAATTTGCCGAGGCGACGAAACGCCTGGCGGAGATGACAAAGCAATAACATGAAATGGATGAGACAATGTGTTCGGGCGACGGTTGCCGGGTTGATCATGACCGGATCGAGCGTCGTGGTTGAGGCGCAGACGGCCTCGTCGCAGGTCGCCTCCAATGCCCCCTCAACGGCCGTACTGGCAACGCTTCGGGTGACGGGCAAAGACTACATGGACGTGGCCGTCACCTCGTTCGATGGAGTCAAACTATTTTACCGGGATCCCACCATGGCGTCCGGGGCCTCCATCTCCCTCGCGGCCGCTTCCCTGGATCGTTTTTCCTTTGACATCAAGATGGACGCAGACGATGTGAATCGAGCCCTGATGGAACAGAATTGGAACCGGGCCTGTATTCTTCTCTGGCCGGTGGTCAGTCCCCTGTTCCCCTACCTGGGGATTAAGAACAACAACGGCGTGGATCTTGCCATGACGCTGGGTAATGCGCTGGTCAAAACGGCGAACCTGATGCGGGCCGAGAAAGGTGGCGACGAGGAAAAAGCGAACCGGATTACCCAGCGGGCCTTCAGTGTTTACACCTCTTTGGCTGCGGCAGAGTGGTTCCCCGAGGCGGAATCGGCCCGAATGAGGAGTATTCTTTGTCTGATCACTTTGAAAAACCTGAAACAGGCGGAGGCGGAGCTGAAAAAGTTGAGAGTTCCGGAGATTGGCGATCAGACCATGGGGCTTTATTGGTTTACCCTGGCGGCGTTGCGTGAGGCGAATGGGGACAATCGGGGGGCGATGAACGCCGTTGTGAAGTCCGTTGCCTTTGAAAATAAGGATATTGAAGTCTTCCCGGAAGCCCTGATGATGTCGGGTCGGCTCTATGAGGCCTTGCTGGAACCGTACCGGGCGCGCGACGTCTATTACGAGGTGGCGAGGTTATTCCAGGGCACGGATTGGGCCAACCTGGCGAAGACTCGTCTCCAGTATGTCATGAATCAGAAACTGACTCTGGCCAAGGAAGTGGTGGGTATCGAGCGGACGTTTTTTGGACTGGACGAGGATGTCAATGCGAAGGCCATGTCCCTGTTGAAGGGAACCCTGGATGTTGAAAAACCAGAGGCCGAGGAGAGTCTGGATCCGGAGAGCGAGACCGGGAAACCCAAGGCTCAGGGTACGGGAGGAGAGGAGGAGGCGGCTCCTCCGCCGCCTGCCCCGATGCCTGCCCCCGCCCCAATCTCCAAACCGGCGCCGGCTTCGAAACCGGCGAAAAAAGGAACCTCGGCGCGAGGGAATTCGAATTAGAACGGCGGAGTTTGATTGGACACGACAGGATCAAAAAAGGGAAGTGAAGGGTGATATGAAAAAGCAATGGATGGTGATAGCGATTGCGGCGGTGGTAGGCGTGGTGTTGGGACATGAATTGATGGCCCAGACATCCGATGTGGCGGGAGCGGCGACCCAGTTGAAGGTGGAAAGTCGAACCACGTTGTTTGATTTGATCAAGTCGGGCGGGTGGGCCATGTGGGCCTTGGGAACCTGTTCGGTTGTCGTGGTCTGGCTCGTTGTGGTTAATTTCCAACGGGTCAACAGCAGGAAGATGCTTCCGACTGATACGATAGCCCAACTCAAGACGGCGGCCGAAAAACAGGATTATGTCCAACTCTGGCAACTCTCCTCGTCCACGGATACTTTTTTCACGCGATCCCTGACAGCGGGTTTGCGCCAGATTAAACCCGACGATCTTCTGGGATCGCGGGAGAAGATGGAGGCGGCCATAGCCGAGACGGCGGGACGGGAAGAGTCCCGTTACGGGTTCTATGTGAACTTTCTGGCGTTGCTGACATCCATGGCGCCGATGTGGGGTCTGCTGGGAACCGTCAGCGGTATGATCGGGGCCTTCTCTAAAATCGGATCCGGCGGTATGGGAAAACCCGAGATGCTTGCCAAAAACATCGGCGAGGCCCTTGTTTGTACGGCCTCCGGCCTGATGATCGCTATTACGGCGATGGGGTTTTATTTCTTTTTCCGCAATACCCTGAATTCCATCATGAAGGAATCAGAGGGGTATTTTACCCAAATTTTGGACGGGATGATGGGTGTGGGCAAGCAGTTTGAGGAACTGGCCCGGAATGCAAAGGGCGACCAGAAGGAATAACCACGATTTCCCCCTGGACATGACATGAAGATTCACCAGCCATCTGAAATTGAAGAAGCCAAAGTGGAACTGGTTCCGCTGATTGACTGCGTATTCCTGCTTCTGATTTTCTTTATGTGCTCAGCAACCATGTCCAAGTTGGATGCGCCAACCGAGGTTCGCCTGCCCGTGGCCACGAATGCGGCGAAGCAGAAGGATCCCAGTCGTCGCGGCGTGGTGAATGTGATGAAAGAGGGCGAGAGAACACCGGCTGGAGAACGGGCGACCGCCGACCGGCCGTTTCTGGTGTTTGGAAAACTGGTCAACGATGAGGGGTTGACGAAACTGATGGAGGAGCAGTTAAAGGTTGAGCCTTCCATGCGCCTGTACCTGAGGGCCGACCGCGAGGTGAAGTTCGCCATTGTGCGCCGGGCCATGTCCGCCTGTGCGGCGGCGGGTGTGTCTGACGTTATTTTTGCGACGTATGTTCAGGATCTTTACGGGGGGGGCGAATGACATGAGAGTATCGTCGTCATCCCATATTGAGGAGGCCAAGATTGATTTGACCCCGATGATCGATACGGTCATGTTCCTGTTGATTTTCTTCATGCTCGTGACCCGGCTGGGGCAGGAGGAGACGGATCTGGGCATTACCTTGCCCGGTATCATGGCACAGGGTGGGCCGGTGGACATGCCCGATGAGCAGATTATCGAGGTCAGCGCCAAGGGCATCGTGAGCCTGAATGGAAAGATGTATGAGGACAAGGATATGATGGAACTGGTGAAAACCCTGGTCCGCTACCGGCTTTCTTCGGAGGCGGCCAAGGCCAAGTACATGATTACCATCCAGGCTGAGGATACCTCGAATTATTCGCGGGTTATAGATGTGATGAACGCCTGCTCGGGAGCGGGGATCAAGGATGTGACGTTCGGGTCGG
>JBAWZH010000258.1:0-3226 GCA_037143135.1 bacterium | reverse complement strand
AGGCTTGAGCCAGGAAGCACTGATGCCTCCGCACCCCACCAGGACGACACGAAAAGGGGCATCCATGGTTATTTCTTCTCAAAGGCCGCATCAAAGGCCAGATTGGACGGCGGGAAGGCCAGGCGCTTGACAAACTCACACGCCTCCCTGGCCCCGTGTTCACGATCCATTCCGCTGTCCTCCCACTCGACCGAGAGCGGTCCCTGGTAGTTGATCCGGTTCAGGGCACGGATAATACGCTCGAAATCCACATTACCACGTCCCAGCGAGCGGAAGTCCCAGAACCGCCGGGCATCGCCGAATGTCAGATGACCGCCAAACACCCCCGACAACCGGGGTGTCTGGGCCCAGGCGACATCCTTCATGTGGACATGGAATATCCGGTCATGAAACCGTTCAATGAAGGCGACGTAGTCAACGCCCTGATACCCCAGGTGACTCGGGTCGTAGTTGAACCCGAACGCGGGATGCCCATCCACGGCGGCCAGTGCCCGCTCCGCAGTGACGATATCAAACGCGATTTCCGTGGGATGTACTTCCAGGGCAAACTTCACGCCGGCCTTCTGGAACTCATTCAAGATCGGCTTCCACCGCTTACCAAAGTCGGCGTAACCCGCATCCACCATCGCCTCAGACACAGGCGGGAAGGCGTAGATCAAAGACCAGATGGAACTGCCGGTAAAGCCGTTCACGACCTTGACGCCGAGGGTCTTGGCGGCCTTGGCGACCTTGACCATTTCCGTGGCCGCACGCTGGCGCACACCTTCTGGATCGCCATCGCCCCAGATATAGGGCGGCAGGATCGACTTGTGCCGCTCATCAATCAGATCACACACGGCCTGGCCCACCAGATGGGCGCTGATGGCGTGAACGTTTAGGCCATGGCGCTCCAGTGTCGCGCGTTTAGCCCGGCAATAGGCGGCGTCGGCTTTATCCACCTCGAAGTGATCCCCCCAGCAGGCCAATTCCAGACCCTCATACCCGAACCCCTTGGCCTTCTGACACAACGTCTCAAGCGCCAGATCAGCCCATTGCCCTGTAAATAATGTCACCGGACGTGCCATGATTGAGTCTCCTTGTTTGTTTACTTGAAATACACGGGTTTACCTGTCTTTGCCGACAGATAGATGGCTTCCAAAATTTCCGTCACCACCAGCGCCTCTTCGGGCTTAACCAGGGGATCCGTGTCATTGACAATGCTGTCAATCCACATCCGGGCTTCCTTGTCCGCCGCGTTGTCCTTGGTGCCGTCGTAGAAATCAACTCCGCCGGTTGACATCTCCACTTTGTTGACAAACAGTTTGGAGTGTTTTTCGCCGTTCAGACGCAACCCATCGCACATGTCGGCGCCCCCCTCGGTGCCGCACAGGGTGGTCTTGGCCTCGCCAACCTCTAGATAATTGATGGCCCAACTGGACTCAAGAAGAATCGTCGCCCCGTTTTCCATGGTGATAAACCCGAAGGCGGAATCTTCAACCGTAAATTTTTTCGGATCCCAAGAACCCCAGGCATTGGCTGAATTTTTACGATGCCCGAGTTTATGGTAAACAGAACCCATGACACTTTTCGGCCTGTAGTTGTTCATCATCCACAGAGTCAGATCCAGGGCATGGGTGCCGATGTCGATCAACGGTCCCCCGCCCTGCTCCTCCTCGTTCAGAAAGACCCCCCAGGTCGGCACGGCGCGACGGCGAATGGCATGGGCCTTGGCATAATAGATATCCCCCAACTCCCCGTCCCGGCAGACTTTGTTCAAGAGCAGGGAATCCGCCCGGTACCGGTTCTGGTAACCGATGGTGAGTTTATTGCCGGTGCGTTTCGCGGCCTGAACCATTTTCCGGGCGCCGGCTGCGGTCTTGGCCATGGGCTTCTCGCACATGACGTGTTTGCCTGCTTCCAACGCGGCAACAGTGATTTCGGAATGGGATTTATTGGGCGTACACACATGGATCACGTCAATGGACTTGTCCCGGAGCATTTCTTTAAGGCTCCCGCACACCAGGGCATCCTTGGCGCCATAAGTCTTGGCGAGATCAGCCGCTCTCTGCGGGATGATGTCGTAAAATGAAACTATTTCCACATTGGGTAATTTCTTGAGACTGGGCAGATGCTTGCCCCTGGCAATTCCGCCACACCCGACAATCCCCACTTTGACGACATCCAGTTTCTTCTTTGAGGCCATGATCCTATCTCCTGATTTGTTATTGAAAGAACTCCATCGTTGTTGGACACAGTGTTTACTTGTACTTCGGCTTCAGAGCATGCCCGCGCTTCGCGCTCTGGCTGGCCAGGTCGAGGATGTGGATGGGACGGCGCGCCCACTCGGGGGTAATGACCAATGTCTTCCCCTTGGTTAAATGGTCGGCAACGTTCTGATAGAAACGCCAGCCCTCGCTGGGCGGATTCGGGATCCGGGTGGTCACACGGTTCTCGCCATCAAGCGTGGTGATCTCAAGCGCGCCCCATTCCACCGACATCGTCCCCTTGGTTCCAATGATTTTGAACCAGGGCTGATGGGCGCGGCCATCCAGTGACGTGATCAGGATCGAGGCCCACATGCCATTGGCGAAGCGCACCACGACATGTCCCTCATCCTCATTGGTGTCTTTCTTCCACTGGGTCTGGCTGGCCCACACGCCTGTTTTTGCATATCCGCTGACCTCAGTGATATCGGAGTCCACGATCTGCAGGATGTACTCGCACAGGTGAACCCCCCAATCCAGAAGAATACCGCCCGAGATACTCCTGCTGGTGCGCCACCAGTCCTTGGGTTTCGCCAGGTTGCCCATTTCCACATCCACGCGAACCACCTCGCCGATGGATCCCTTGCGGATGGCCTGCAGGACGCCAAGCATATGTCCGTCCCAATGCCGGTTATGATAGGTGGAGAGGACAACCTTCGATTTCTTAGCGGCCGCAATCATGACGTCACATTCCTTCGTCGTCATCGCCATGGGTTTCTCAACAATCACATGCCGACCCGCCTTGAGACATTTCAAAGCCAGAGGCGCGTGGGTGTTGTGGGGCGTGATGATCACAATGAGATTAACCGCCGACTTCCTGAGCATCTCGTCAGCGGTCCGGTACGTTTCGATCCCGGGGAAATCCTGCCGCGCCACAACAAGCCGGGCAGGATCGAGTTCCGCCACGGCAACAGGCGTCATGCCAGCCTTCTTCATTTCAGTCAGATGGCACTTGCCCATATTGAATGCGCCACCATACCCGA